>CANRPC010000014.1 GCA_947632435.1 uncultured Bacilli bacterium
GAAAAAAGAGTTTTTTAAATATTATTCTTTTTCCTTATTTAGCGCCTCATTTTAGGGTTTGCTACCAAAGTCAGGTATTATACCAATCATTAATTTATATTTCTATAATTGTTTTTATTTGTGAATTTATTTTCTATTTTAGTAAAATTTATCGAAGTTTATTATAAGTATTAAGAAAAATGAAAAAACAGTTATTTGAATTTAAATGTTGTTTTTTTTCATATAGTTTTTATCGATTTTCTCCAGATAGTTGTAAAAAACACATCTTTCTGGAGCAAATATTTTAATTTTTTTAAAAATAAAATATAATATAACTATCTGGAGGGATTATTATGGTTATTACTAACCAACAATTAAAAGAATATTATCATAATCTTGCCGATCCAAAAGGTAGAATTGCTAGAGATGTTAAAAATGGAAAGTTAATTCCTTTAGTAAAAGGAATTTACGAAACAGATTCTAACGCATTTCCTCCATATTTAGCGCAATTTATATATGGACCTTCTTATATATCTTTTGATTTTGTTTTGCATTACCATAATTTAATACCAGAAGCCGTATATAATATAATTACATGTGCTTCTTTCAATAAAAGGAAGATTAAAACATATACAAATAAATTTGGTACTTTTATTTATAAAGATGTTCCCCTTGCAGTTTTTTACTTAGGTGTTATAGTTAAAATTGAAGGAACATATTCTTATCAAATTGCTACACCAGAAAAGGCTCTCTGCGATAAACTTTATACCATTTCGCCTGTACAATCAGTTGACGATTTAAAAATGTTATTATTTGATGATTTACGAATAGATGAAGATAAATTTAATGCATTAAACAAGCAAGATATATTAAAACTTGCTCCATTATATCGATCAAAAAATTTAAATTTGCTTGAAAAGTTAATAAAAGGAAAGAAATAGTATGCAACAAATCTTAAGTCAAATGCTAAAAAAATATAAAATTACCAATATTGAAGATCAAAAAAATGCCATTAAAGAAATTGTACAAGAAGTTGTTTTATGTGGTTTATCTCGAGGAGGTTTTTTCAAAAAGGCTGCTTTTTATGGAGGCACTGCTTTAAGAATATTTTATGATTTAGATAGATTTAGTGAAGATTTAAATTTTTCATTGATCACACAAGATCCTAGTTTTGATTTAACAAAATACTTTGCATACATTGAAAATGAAACAAAATCACTAGGACTTAATTTCAGTGTGCAAGAAAAGGTTAAATCTTTCGATTCAAATATAAAATCAGCATTTTTAAAAGGAAACACAAAAGAGCATATTTTGACATTTTACGAAAATAGCTTAGATGCAAAATTTATAAATAAAGATGAGATTATTAGAATTAAATTCGAAGTAGATTTAAACCCTCTTTTAGGCGCTACTTACGAAACTAAATTTAGATTATTGCCTTCTCCTTATCAAGTAAAATTATATGATCTTCCATCATTGTTTGCAGGAAAAATACATGCCATTTTATGTAGAAATTGGCATTCAAGAATTAAAGGTAGAGATTTTTACGATTACGTCTTCTTTTTGTCTATTGAAGCACAAGTTAATTTGAAAAATCTAAAAGCCAAATTGCTGCAATCAAATTTTATAAGCGAAGATTATGACTTAACAATAGATAATTTAAAAATTCTCCTTAATGAAAGATTTGATAATGTAAACTTTGACCAAGCGAAAGTAGATGTATTACCATTTGTGAAAGACAAATCAAAACTCGATTTATGGAGTAAAGAATTTTTTAAAGAAATAACTAAAAATCTTAAAGCAAATTAATATTAAGAATATAGAGTTTAAAATTTCTAATCGCTCTTTTAAATAAAAATTGTAAATTTAAAAAATAGGCTTTTTAAAGCCCTTTAAAAATATATACACATAAATATTTTTTGATAATAAATTTAATTTAATGTTGAAGTTATTTTAACAAAATATTTACTTGGATCAAATTTTTGTGCTTCTATTTGAAGAAGTTTTGCATTCGTAGATAAAGCAAAAACAGAACTACCAGATCCAGACATTAAAACCATATCAAATCCATCATTCAAAAGTTTATTTTTAATAATGCTAATATCTTCAAGAAGCATTAATGCAGGTTTTTCTAAACCATTTATCATATTTTTCTTTACTAATTCATCATTTCCCTGAATTAAACCTAAAATCAATTCATCTATATTAGAATATTCATCATTATTAATTTCATCATATTTTTCATATGCTTCTTTTGTAGATATTCCCTTTTTTGGCTTAATTATTAACACATTATATTTCTTCTTTAAAGTAAAATGAGATAAATCTTCTCCAATTCCTTTACATCTTGAAGGTTTGTTAAATAAACAATAAGGTACATCAGAACCTACTTCTTTAGCAATTTGAATTAATTCTTCTTTAGAAGGAGTTATTTTTAACATTTTCAAAATAACATTTATAACAACTGCAGCATCTGCACTGCCACCACCTAAACCTGCTGAAGTAGGAATAATTTTATGTGTGTGTATTCTAAATTTTTTCTTTATATCATAATGTTTAATCAATACATTCAATGCTTTAACAATTAGATTAGATTCATCATTTGGAAGAGAACTATCATCACAAGTTATTACATTTTCATAATCCATTGGTAAAAAATCTATTTCCATTCTATCATGTAATTCAAGTGGTAAAATCACCATATCTATGTCGTGATAACCATTCTCTTTTTTTCCTAAAATGTTAAGTGCTAAATTTATTTTTGCATATGCTTTTGCCATTATCATTTGAAGATTTATCCTCCAGTATAATTTCTTCGTGCTTTGCCTTTTGTATCGATTCCACCTATTTCTTTAGAAATTGTTGAATTTATAATTGCTTCAACTGGTACATATTGATTAACTAAAGTCATAGCAATTGATGACGCAACAATTATAGGGTCTAAAAGATGGATATTTTTTCGATGCGGTGAAGAAGCGAAATTTGCTCCGTTTTCGATTAGTACTTCATAATTGCTTTGACAAGCTCCAGCGATAATGACAAGACTATCTTTATCTTGATAAAGATTTCTTGCTTCTTTGACCGCAAATAAATAATTACCCGAATTGCGATAACTTGTCAAGACATTATTTTTATCTTGTGCATTTAATATAAATCCGTCATGTCCTGTTAAAACTAAAATATCAAAATTGTCTTTTTTTAATAAAGGTTTTACTGCATAAGCCATATCTTTTTCTTGAACGTAATATCCTTGAGCTGGTATTTTATATTCACTATAAACTTCCATTGCTTTTTTTAAATAATAAGGATCGCCATCTAAATGTAAGACTTTTCCTAAAATACAACTTTCAGAATTTGTTATTGCAAGTTTTGGTAAATTTATTCTTATTTTTTCTACTTCTTCTTTTTTTAAGTCTTCTTCGTTAGCGTCAGCATATAATCTATATTCTTCTCCTTTTAAAATATATTTATTATTTTGCTTAGCAATTATACGAAAAATAATATCATTATTATAAGAATTACGACTTACTAAATCACCAATTTCCATAATAAAATCACCCTGCTAATAATATGAAATTTATTTATCCTGTGTAGTTAATTTGTGGAATATTTTCCAATAATTTTCATAATTTATTTCTTCAGGACGTATATTTTCTTCTAAATTAATTTCTTCAAGTGCTTTTAAAATATTTTCTTTATAATATTCTTTACTTAAATTATTAATTAAAGTTTTTCTACGCATATTAAATGCTTTTTTTAAGAATTTATAAAACGCAATATTTTCTTCTACATCTTGGTTATAAAATGTTAAGGAACATACTAAAGAATCAACATTTGGTATTGGAAAAAATTCTTTTTTATTTACATAAAATTCTTTTTTTAAAACACCTATATGTTGAAACATAATTGATAAAGGTGAATATTCTTTTGTTTTTAATTTTGCAAATAACCTCTGTTCAACTTCTTTTTGAACCATAAAAACAAATTTATCTATTTTTTTTATTGTTAATATTTTTTCAATTATCGAAGTTGTTAAACCATAAGGTAAATTAGAAATTACTTTATAATCATCTTGTTTTATATCTTGTTTTAAAAAATCTCCTGATATTAACGAAAAATTATTAAAAAAAGAGAATGTTTCATTTAAATGTTTACACATTCTTGAATCAATTTCATAAGCAGTTAAAAAAACATTTTTAGAAATTACTATTTCACTTAAAGCACCTAATCCTGGCCCTATTTCTATAACCTTTTCATTATTTTTGCACTCTAAAAGATTAACAATTTTTTCTGCTATTTCTTCATTGATTAAAAAATTTTGAGAGTATTGTTTTTTAGGAAATAAATTTTTCTTTTCTAAAATTTTTAACACATATTCTTTACTTGCAATCACTATATTCTTCCATCCATTTTTTCAACTTTGATTTATTTATTCCTAAAAGATTAATCCTTTTTAAAAAGGTTTTGCCGTTTGTTTTACCAATAGGAATTTTACTAGCTACATAATTTCTTCTTTTTGCAGAATCTAAATAATTTATTAATTTAAACTCTATTAAATCAGAAATTTTTAATAAATCATTATCTTTTTCATACTTAAATTCTATTATTTCTTTTAAAGCTCTTTTTAATTCTTGTTCATCACATTCGCAAACACCAAGTTTTTTACCATTTGATGCTAATTCTTTTTTTATATAGCAATGTTCAACACTAGGAACATATTGAGTAATTGTATTACGAATTTTTTCTCCTGGATAATCTGGATCTGTAAAAACAATAAGTCTTCTATTATGTGATAATTCTTTAATATAATCTAATGTTGTTTTATTTATAGCGGATCCATTAGTAATAACAAAGTCACAATCAATATAATTTCTTAAACGATTTACATCTGAAATTCCCTCGACAATCAAAACAGGTTTCATTTTATTCCCCTAACAATTTAATCGCGTTAAGATATGTAATTTCACTTAACTTTTCTTGTGACATTTCTTTAATAGAGGCAATCTCTTTTAATGTATAATTAATGTATTTTGGTTCGTTTCTTTTTCCGCGATATGGATGGGGAGTTAAATATGGTGCATCTGTTTCTAATAATAATTTTTCTAAAGGAACTAATAAAGCAATTTCTTTTGGAGTTTTCGCATTTTTAAAAGTTACTGGTCCTCCTAAAGAAATATAACATCCAAGTTTTAAAAATTTATCCATCATCTCTTTTGATGAAGAAAAACAATGCATAATTACCCCTTTTTCAGGAAAATTATCTTTTAAAATATTATAAACATCTTCAATACTATCTCGAGCATGAATTGAAACTGGTAAATTTAACGATTTTGCTAAATTTAACTGGGCAATAAAAAATTTTTTCTGCATTGCCTTTTTTTCTTCATCCTTTTCCCAATAATAATCTAAGCCAATTTCTCCAATACATTTTACTTCTTTATTATTGATAACTAAATTTCTTAGTTCGTTTATACTATTATCTAAATCAAGTTCATAACATGATGTAGGAAATATTCCTACCGCGGCTAAAATTTCTTTATAATTTTTTGCTAATAAAATTGCTTTTTTGGAATTTAATAAATCATCTCCAAGAACAAGCATCTTTTGAACATTATTTTCTTTGGCTTCTTTTATAACTTTATCAAAATCTAAAGCATAACTATCATCATAAAGATGACAATGTGTATCAAATATTCTCATTATTTTCCTACGCAAAAACGCGAGAACACCTCTTTTTCTAAATCTGGAGTTACTTCTTCTCCTAAAATTCTTCTTATAGCATCATAAGAAGATTTTATATGTACAGTAATTAAATCTAAAGGAACATTTTTTCTTGCTTCTTCTTGGGCTTTAATTAAAGATTGTTTTGCTTCAATTAATAATCCAATTTCTCTAGAAGAACATAAGCTAGGTTCAATATCCTTTTCTAAATCGAACATTTCTTTTATCTTTTTTATTAAGTCTTTAATATCTTTGTTTTTCGCAGAAATATATATTTTATTATTTTTTAATTCCGTTAATAAATCTTTTTTATTGATAACTTCAATTACTTTTTTATTCTTAATAATTTCTTCTAGCTCAATATAAGAATCTTCCTCTTTATCTTTAACATAAATAATTAAATCTGCTTCTTTAATAATTTCTTGAGCTTTATTTATTCCCATTTGTTCAATAATATCTAAAGATTCTCTTATTCCTGCTGTATCAATTATATGTAAAATTAAGCCATCGATATTTATTTCTCCTTCAACCACATCTCTTGTTGTTCCAGGAATATCTGTTACAATAGCTTTTTCTTCTTTCAATAATGCATTTAAAAGTGATGATTTTCCTACATTTGGTCTTCCAACAATAACGACTTTTATTCCTTCCACGATTAATAAAGCATGATTACTTTCATTTAATAAAACATCAATTATTGATAAATTTTCTTGTGTTTTTGTTAAGATATCATTTATTGTTAACTCTTCTATATCATCATATTCAGGATAATCTATACTTACTTCGATATTTGCTAAGATATCTGCAAGATTATTTTTTATTGGTATTAATTTTTTTGAAGTTTTACCATTTAATGATAATATAGCTAAATTTCTTTGTTCATCTGTTTTAGAATTAATTAATGAATTTATTGCTTCTGCTTGTATTAAATCTATCTTTTGATTATAAAAAGCACGTGCAGAAAATTCACCTCTTTGAGCTAATCTTGCTCCTAAAGAAATTATTAAAGAAATTATTTTATTTACTATAATTAATGAACCATGACAATTTATTTCTATTACATCTTCACCAGTAAATGAACGCGGTGCTTTAAAACAACTTAATGTTACTTCATCAATAATTTCTTTGTTTAAATCTAAAATGTGACCATATATTATTTTATCTTGAGCATCAAGAATTTGTTTGGTAAATATTTTTTGTACAATTTCATACGTTTTATCTCCAGAAATTCTTATAATTGCAAGAGGAGCTTTAAGTGGTGCTGTTGCTAAACTAACGATAGTATCCATATTTTATTTTCCTAAATAATTAATTAAAATTTTTATTGCTTCTACATAACTATCTTTTCCAAGTCCGACTATTCTTTTAATACAATAAGATGTAATATATGATTTTTGTCTAAATTCTTCTCTTTTTGTTAAATCTGACATATGTACTTCAACAGCAGGTATTTTTGTAGCTTTTAAAGCATCTAAAATCGCAATTGAAGTATGAGTATAAGAAGCAGGATTTATGACAATTCCATCATAATGTTCAAAATAACAATTTTGAATTTCATCTACTATTTTTCCTTCATAATTTGATTGTACAAAATCCAATTGTATATCACTATTTATAAAGCTTTTTTTTATATATTTTTTTACTTCTTCATAAGTATCTTGACCATAAATATTTGTTTCCCGAATACCTAACATATTCATATTTGGTCCATCTATAATTTTAATTTTCAACATAATTTAAGAAAAAAGTGGTTATCTAACCACTTTTTATTCTTCCTCGCTTTTTGTTTCTTCAACGTAGATAATATTAATTTGACGATTTTTTCCAAAACCTGTAGATTCTGTTTTAATATGTGGCATTCCTGTTAAAGCATTGTGAACCATTCTTCTTTCATCCGCGGTCATTGGATCAAGAACTGCATTTACTTTTGTCTTTTGTACTTCATGCGCTATACGTTTAGCAAATAAAGTGATTTTAGCATATTTTTCTTCTTTATAATCAGATACATTTAATAAGATTCTAAATCTTTTATGAAAGTGATTGTTAACAGCAATTCTTACTAATTCATTCAATGCTTGTAAACTAACACCATTTTTGCCAATTATAATTGGATTACGATCGCTTTCAATTTTTAAGTTAATAATATCATCTTTTAATGTAGGGCTTACTCTCGATTCAAAACCTAAAGCACTTATACCATCTACAACGTAGTTTCTTGCAAATTCAATTACATCAACAATCGAATAAACTTCAATTTCTGTTGCTTCATCGTTTTGATTTACAACATAATACAAAAGTTCATTAACTGGTGTCGCTTCTTTTTCACTTGCAATATTTAAGACATCTTCTAAATTTTTTCCTTTGTAAAGCATTTTTTTCTCCTTTTACTTATTTAGTTTTATATTTTGCAAACTGCTTTTTACTTTCTCTTTTTCTTTTTGATATAGCACGTATAATCAAAGATTGAGCTAAAGAGATAAGTGCAGATATTACCCAATAAACTGCCATAGCTACAGGAAGAGTAAAGCCCATAACTATAATCATAATCATCATAATATTGCTCATCATATTCATCTGTTTATTATTTTGTTCTTGAGAAGGATTTTTTCCTAATTTTGGTCCTTTTTGAGCATCCTTTTTTTGTAAATAAGTAGGAATTTTAACAGATAAAATTTGAGTCAATGACATAATAATAAATAAAATAATAGCCGAAACATTTCCATTAAAAATTTCAGTACTTGTCAAAGAACTAAAACTTAAAGCAAAATGGCGTCCTCCATTAGCAAATAAACTATCTAATCTTAAAACTACAGAACCAGACATTGCTCCCCATACTGCGATAAATATTGGAAATTGAATAAACATTACAAGAATCATAGAAAATGGATTTACTTTATATTTTTTATAAAGTGCCATTTGTTCTTGTGCCATTTGTTGTTTTTCATAATTATTAGTATTAGCGTTTGGATATTTTGCTTGTAATGCTTGTAATTCAGGTTGCATTTCTTGCATTCTTGTCTGTGACATTGTCGATTTAAAAGTTACTAACAACAAGAATAATCTAACAATGATAGTGACAAATAAAATTGAGAAAATTGCTGCGACAGCTCCTCCATTAAAAAGATTATAAAAACCATCTAACATCCAAGCAATTGGGAATTCAATTAAGCCTTCAATTAAACCAAAATCAAATGCTTTGCCCCAATTTTTTCCTTCAAGAACAACATTACCATATACGCCTTTTTTTGGAGAAATACATGTTGTTATAGAGGCAACTTGATTATTATAAGTTGTTTTATAACTTGTAATAAAATAATTTGAAGGTAAATCTTCTATAGTTAAATCAAATGTGACTTTACCTAAATTATCATTACCTACAAATATTTCTTTACCTTGATAAATATTTTCTTCAGCTGATTTTGTCCATTTATCAAAATTATACCAAAGCGTTTCATTAACATTTGATGATTTTTCAGAATGACCAGCAAAACGAATACTAGCATAATAAGAAGTTTGTTTAAATAAAACAGCTTCTTTATGAACATCATCTTTAGCTTTTAAATTTTTTAATTCTTCAACAGTATAATCTTTTAATGTTTGTTTTGTTCCATCTTCAGATTCAAATTTAGAATTGGATATTGCACTTTCAGTTATTGCATAAAAATAAATATTTTCTTCAATATAAGACAAATATTTTTCTGATGGAACAACAACTCCAGCTTCTTTTAAATTTTCAATGATTAATTCATCTCTTATTTTACCTTCATCAGTTACTTCTTGAGCATAACTTGACATAATATTTGCTTTATCAGCATTTGTACAAAAGCTTTTTGTACAGCCCGCTAAAACAAACAAAGCAAATAAACTAATCGCTATTTTGTGTCTTTTCTTCATGCTTTACCTCCATATAATTTTGGAATAATTCTTTTAACGAATTTAAAGATTCATAATAAGAATTTTCAAGAAATTTTTTTCTTACAATTAAAACAAAATCTTTATTTCGAAAATTATTCTCTTTTAACATTGTTTGTAACATTGCTCTTATTTTTCTACGAATTGTAGATCTTATAACAGCATTTCCTAATTTTTTTGAAGCCGATATTCCAAATCGAGGATGAGAAATTTCGTTGTCTTTCATATAAAGAGTAAAGCATTCATTGCTAATTTTTTTTCCTTTAATTACTTTTTGAAAGTCTTGTTTTGATTTAACTCGAAACTCCTTTTTCATATCATTAGCTCCATTTTTGAAAAAACACTAGATTAAGCAACCTAGTGTTTTAAGTTTAAGCAGAAATAACTTTTCTTCCTTTTGAACGTCTTCTTGCTAATACTTTACGCCCATTTGGTGTTGCCATACGAGCTCTAAAACCATTAACATTTTGATGTTTTCTTTTACTTGGTTGATACGTTCTTTTCATTAATAACACCTCCGAATTTGATACGACATACACGAAAATTATAAATATAAATTTATAGGTAGTCAAGAATTATAAATTAATTGCATAAATTTATTATTTGGAATAAATTATTTTTTCATTTAAGTTATTTTTTTATTAACATCATGTGGAATTGTATTAATTTTTAATGTTGAAAACTATAAAAAAACGCCTTATTATGCGTATTTTTAAGTGTTGAAATTTTTCTTTAAGGTTAATTGTTTTCCACGAAATTCACCACAAATTATCTACCTAACTTATCCACACGTTTTCAACATTTTATAGATGTGGATAAGTTGTAAAAAAGCCCTTAAATAAAGCATTTTTCGACAATAGCATATGTGGAAAACTTAATTTTTGTTTTAATTTTAATATATTTATCCACTTAGATATGATAAGATTTTTTTGTATTTGAAAAAAATCATTTTAGGAGTATCTAGTTATGGTTATGTCTTTAACTCAACAAAAAAATATTTGGAAACGCGTTTTATCTTATGTGCAAAGTAAATTAGATAATGATATTCATATGTACCAATATTTTTTCGAAAAAACAACATTGTATTCTATCGATGATGATACAATGGTTATCGTGGTTAATTCTCCTGTGTGTAAAACATTTTTAAATAATCAAGAACAAAGAGGTTATAAATTACTTCAAGAAGCCGTAGAACAAGTTACTCAAACAAATTTTAAATTGACTTTTGTTACAGAAGAGGAATTGAAATCTAACAACCCACCTGAAACTAAGTTAAATGAAACAAAATCATCAATATTTTTTAAACAATGTGTATTAAATCCTAAATATAATTTTGATACTTTTGTCGCTGGAGATTGTAATAAAGAAGCTATTCAAGCTTCCTTACTTATGGTATCTAATCCTGCTGTATCTTTTAATCCCTTATTTATTTATTCTAAACCTGGATTAGGTAAAACACATTTATTACATGCGATAGGAAATTACTTTCAAGAAAAAAATCCTTTAAAAAAAGTTCAATATCTTTCCGCTGATGATTTTATAGATGAATTTGTAAAATATGTTCGTGGTAATCAAGAAACAGAAAATTTAAAGGATTATTTTAAAACAATTGATTTACTTTTAATCGATGATATTCAAGCATTAAAAGATAAAAAATCTACAGGTGAAATGTTTTTTACTATTTTTAATCAAATGATTAATTCTGGTAAACAAATAGTTTTAACAAGTGATCGTAATCCTAATGATCTTCAAGGCCTAGAAGAAAGATTAGTTTCTCGTTTTAGTATGGGATTAACTGTAAATATGAAAATTCCTGATACCGAAACTTTAATGAAAATATTAGAGAAGAAAATAATTTCTAATCAATTAGATTATAAAATGTTTGATTATGATGGTTTGCTTTTTTTAGCCACTAATTTTTCTAAAAATGTACGTGAATTAGAAGGTGCATTGAATAGAGTTATATTTTATAACATAACGATGAAACACTTAAAACGTATTGATTTAAACACTATAAAAGAATCAGTATCGCAAATGTTAAAAACTAAAACAAATACGACTTTAACCGAAGAAAAAATTATTGAAGAAGTTGCCGAATTTTATAATATGACTGATACTCAAATCACTTCTAAAGTGCGAACTTCACAAATAGCTCTAGCAAGAAGAATAGCTATGTATTTATGTAGAGAATTAACCTCGACATCTTATAAAAAAATTGGAGCGTTATTTGGTAATCGTGATCATAGTACTGTTATTACTGCTGTGGTGAAAGTTGAAACAGAGTTGAAAACCGATGCTCAATTAGTTAATGTTATAAACACTTTAAAAAAACGCCTAAAAAAATAGAAAATATTTGGTTTTAAAGGATATTTATGGTAAAATAAATTATACGATGTTTTCAAAAAAATAAGAGTTTTCCACACTTTCAACATCATTTATTATAATTATAAAAAAAGGAGAATAATATGAAAATAAATATAAATAGACAACGCTTACTAAAAGCCTTAAATATTGTGAATGTTGCTATTGGACAAAAATCACCTGATCCCATATATATAAATTTTAAATTCGTAATGAATGATGAATATTTAGAAATAACTGGATCAAATGGAGATTTGACAATCTGCTCTAAAATTTCTATTCAAGATAAAAATTCTGAGAATTATAATATTACTTCTTATGAAAAAGGTGCAACATTAATTTCTTCAAAATACTTAATAGAAATTATAAGAGGTTTAGATAGTGAATTTGTCACAATAGAAGTTATTGATGATGTTATTGCTCAAATAAGCGATAAACAATCAAATTTCAAATTAAATTCGATGCCTATTGAAGAATATCCTGATTTAGATTTAGCTATTGAAGGAACAACTGTTACATTTAAAGCAAATGAATTAAAAAAGATTATTTTTCAAACAGCATTTGCTGCCTCAAATAAAGAAGTACGTCCTGTTTTAACAGCACTTAATGTCAAATCATTTAATAATCAAATGGAATTTACAGCGACTGACTCATTTAGATTATCAAAGAAAATTTTTAATATTGAAACAACTGATTTTGAAGTTAATATACCTGTGAGAACATTAAATGAAGTTTCTAAAATGTTAGAAAATAGCGATGTCAAAATGATTGTTTCGCAACGCAAAGTTGTATTTGAATTTGATGATACAATAATTTATTCGCGTTTGATAAATGGTGATTTTCCAAAAATTAGTAGAATGATACCAGATGCTTATCCTTATGTTTTGCAAGTCAGTGCTGAGATGTTTTCTGCTGCGATTGCAAGAGTTTCTCTTTTAGCAATAGAACGAGAAAATATAGTAAAATTATCAATTACTCCAGATAGTTTAGAAATTTCTTCAAAATCTGATCAAATAGGTTCTGCAAATGAAACGATATCGACATTTAGATATGCTGGTGAAAGATTTGATATATCATTCAATGTCAATTATGTTCTTGATGCAATTAAAGCAACACAAAGTGATGATGTAATTTTATCTTTTGCAGGCGAAATGTCCGCGTTTAGAATTACCGCGCCAAATGATAATTCTATTATTCAAATCATTACTCCTGTAAGATCATATTATTAGAAATTAAAAACAAGTTTAGAAAATTAAAAGACACTTAGGTTTATTAAAAAAAATCTAGGTGTTTTTTTCATAAATAATATATTAATAATTAACAATAATATATTAATATATATTATTAACTTTTTTTTATTAAAAAATTATGCTACAATATTTATCGGTAGTAAAATACTTTACTATTATGGAGAAAGCATGGAAAAAATAGAAATTTCAACTGACTATATTACATTAGGTCAATTATTGAAAATGGCAAATTTAATTAATACAGGTGGTGAAGCCAAATTCTTTCTTAAAGAGAATAAAGTTTATGTAAATGATGAATTTGATAATCGACGAGGAAGAAAATTAAAAGATAATGATCTAATTGATATTAATCATCAAAAATTTCTTATAAAAAAAATAAATGGAAATTAAAAAATTAAAACTTACTAATTTTAGAAATTATAATTCTTTAACTGTTGAATTTTCACCATTTATCAATTTTATCTCTGGTGATAATGGTGAAGGTAAAACAAATATTCTTGAAGCAATATCAATTTTATCTTTAGGAAAGTCGTTTGTTACTTCTCAAGAAATCAATTGTATAAAGATTCAAGAGGAATATGCTTATATTGAAGCGGAAATAAATTCTGATAAAGTAAAAAAAATTAATTTTGTGATTTCTCCTTTAGGAAAAAAAGTAACTTTAAATGGAAAAGAAATTAAAAGAATTTCGGAATTATCTTCAAAATGCTTAACAGTAACTTTTTCTCCTAAGGATGTTCGTATTTTTAAAGATTCTCCTTTAGAAAGAAGAAAATTTATAAATTTATCACTTTCAATGCTTTCGAAAACTTATATGAACTTACTAAAACAATATAATGAGTTTATAAAAAAAAGAAACTTGTTATTAAAGCAAGAAATTGACTGGCTATACATTCTTACGCTAGATGAACAAATTGCGCCTCTAAGCTATGAAATTGTGAAAATTAGAACAGAATTTATGAAAAACTTAGAGATGAAAGTAAAACAGATTTATAAATATTTTGCTTTAGATGAATCAGAAATCAGTTTATATTATAAAACTTTTATTCCTTTTGAAAGTGAAAAAAAAGAATATGTAAAAAAATTTTTGGAGATTATAAAACAAAATTATGAATCCGATTTAAAGCGTAAGAGCTCTTCAAAAGGAATTCATTATGATGATTTTACTTTTTTGTTAAATGGTAATGATATTTCAATTATTGGATCTCAAGGTCAAAATCGTATAGCTTCTTTAGCTCTTAAATTAGGACTTGCTTCTTTAGTAGAAAATATAAGTAATGATAAACCTATTTTATTGTTAGATGATGTTTTATCAGAACTAGATGATTATCATCAACAAAAATTAGTGGAAATATTAAAAAATCTTGGTCAA
Source organism: uncultured Bacilli bacterium (assembly GCA_947632435.1). GTDB lineage: Bacteria > Bacillota_I > Bacilli_A > RFN20 > CAG-449 > CANRPC01. The sequence continues at coordinate 14,596 of CANRPC010000014.1, forward strand.
ATATTTATTTCTGGTAATGAGGTAAATAAAACTTTTGAAAATTGTGTAGAATATAAAGTTTCAAATCATGAAGTGAGGAGGATAACAAAAAATGGATGAAAATGAAAGCTTAGAAAAAGAAACCCAAAATTTGATTCCGGAAGATGAAAAAGCTGATGCTGAATATACGGAAAAAAATATTCAAGTATTAGAAGGGTTAGAGGCTGTTAGAAAACGACCTGGAATGTATATTGGTACCACTTCATTTGATGGTTTGCATCATTGTATATGGGAAATTGTTGATAATGCAATAGATGAATCTTTAGCAGGATATTGTGACACGATTCACGTAATAATAAATAAAGATGGGTCAGTTACTGTTAAAGATAATGGACGTGGTATTCCTGTAGGAATAGTTGAAAAAACAGGTAAATCCGCGGTAGAAACAGTTTATACCGTTCTTCATGCTGGTGGAAAATTTGGCGAAGGTGGAGGATATAAAGTTTCTGGAGGTCTTCATGGTGTTGGTGCTTCTGTTGTTAATGCTTTATCCGTCTGGGTTGAAGTAGTTGTTCATAAAGAAGGCGGTATTTATCGCATTAGATTTGAAAATGGAGGACATACTGCTATTCCACTTGAAAAAATTGGAGAATGTGATGATACAGGAACTATTGTTACTTTTATGCCTGATTCTTCAATATTTCAAGATACAACAACGTTTAATTATAATACCGTAAGAGATAGAATTAGACAGATGGCCTTTTTGAATAAAGGTGTAAAAATTATTACTGAAGATCATAGAGAAGTAGAAAATAAACCAGAGGGTGTTGTTCCTGGAGCTAAAGATGAATTTTGTTTTAAAGGTGGCGTAAAAGAATATGTCATGTATTTAAACAAAAATAAAGTAGCTATGAGTGAAGAAGTTATTTATTGTGAAGGTAAAGATCAAGATATTGTCGTAGAAATAGCTATGCAATACAATGATACATATAATTCAACGATCTATTCATTCTGCAATAATATTAGAACTGGTGATGGTGGAACTCACGAAGAAGGTTTTAGAATGGCTTTAACTCGGGTTTTAAACAATTACGCTAAAGCAAATAAATTTTTGAAAGAAAATGATGATAATTATACTCAAGATGATACATTAGAAGGTCTAACTGCGATTATTTCAATAAAACATCCAAATCCTCAATATGAAGGGCAAACTAAAGGAAAATTAGGAAATTCTGAAGTTAGAAAAATTGTTTCAAATATTTTTGCTGCTCAGTTAGATAGATTCTTACAAGAAAATCCAAACGTAGCAAAATTAATTATGAATAAAGTTAATCTTGCATCAAATGCTCGTTTAGCAGCAAAAAAAGCAAGAGAAACGGTTCGTAAAGGAAGTGGAATGGAACTTACTTCTTTACCAGGTAAATTAGCTGATTGCGCTTCTAAAGATCCATCACTATGTGAATTATATATTGTCGAAGGAGATTCAGCAGGAGGATCAGCAAAAAATGGTAGAGATAGAGAAACTCAAGCTATTCTTCCATTAAGAGGTAAAATTTTAAACGTTGAAAAAGCTCAAATGAAAAGAGTTTTTGAAAATGCAGAAATTGGTAATTTAATTATTGCAATTGGTGGGGGATATGAGAAAAATGGTGAGCATTTTGATATTTCTAAAATTAGATATCACAAAATTGTTATTATGACCGATGCTGATGTTGATGGTGCTCATATTAGAATTTTATTATTAACCTTCTTCTATCGTTATATGGCGCCTTTAATTGAACAAGGATATGTTTATATTGCTCAACCTCCTCTTTATAAAGCAAGTAGAGGAAATAAAGATTATTATTGTTATAATGATGAACAACTTGATGTTTTAAAAAGAAAATTAGGTCCTCAAATTGCTTCTAGATTAAAGATTCAACGTTATAAAGGTCTTGGTGAAATGGATGCTGAACAACTTTGGGAAACCACGATGGATCCAAAGCAAAGAAAAATGATTAAAGTTAAAATGTCAGATGCTATGGAAGCGGACCAAATATTTGATGAATTGATGGGCGAAAGAGTAGAACCTAGAAAAGATTTTATTCGTGAAAACGCAAAATTTGTGAAGAACTTAGATATCTAGTAAAGGAGTTAGTATGGAAGACAAAGAATTAGAATTTGAAAATGACGAAGAACTAGATGAAGAAATATCAGAGGAAGAAGAAAAATCTTTAGAAGAAATAGAATCTGGTATTGTTCCTGAATTAGTCGAAAAAGACATGGTTCAAGAAGTAAAAACTGCTTTTCTAGATTACGCAATGAGTGTTATTGTTTCACGTGCTTTGCCTGATGTAAGAGATGGTTTAAAACCAGTTCATAGAAGAATTATTTTTGGTATGAATGAAGGCGGAAGTCAACATGATAAACCATTTAAGAAAAGTGCTCGTATTGTTGGTGATGTTATGGGTAAATATCACCCTCATGGTGACTCTTCTATTTATGGAGCATTAGTAAAATTAGCGCAGCCTTTTTCTACAAGATATACTTTAGTTGATGGACATGGTAACTTTGGCTCTGTTGATGGTGATGGAGCTGCAGCTATGCGTTATACAGAAGCAAGAATGTCAAAAATCGCTTCTGAAATGGTTAGAGATATTAATAAAGATACTGTTGATTTCATGGATAATTATGATGGTCTTGAAAAAGAACCTGTTGTATTACCATCACGATTTCCAAATTTTTTAGTAAATGGTTCTTCAGGTATTGCTGTTGGTATGGCAACAAATGTTCCACCTCATAATTTGAAAGAAACAATAAGCGCTGTACAAGCTGTTTTAAATAATGAAGACATTACTGTTGAAGAATTGATGAGTCAATATATTTATGGACCTGATTTTCCTACAGGTGGTATTATACTTGGAAAATCGGGAATAAGAAAAGCTTATGAAACTGGTCAGGGTTCAATAATTTTACGTTCAAAAACCAAAATAGAAGAATTACCAAATGGCAAAAAACGTATCGTAGTAAGTGAAATACCTTATCAAGTAAATAAAGCTATGATGGTTGAATCTATAGGAAAATTAGCACGAGATAAAATAGTTGATGGAATCACAGATGTTCGTGATGAATCAAATAAAAAAGGAGTTCGTGTTGTAATAGAAGTTAGAAAAGATGCTATCGCGGAAGTTATATTGAATCATTTATTTAAAAACACACAATTGCAAATTTCTTATGGAATTATAATGTTAGGTTTAGTTGATGGTGAACCAAAAATATTACCTTTATTAGAAATTTTAAGAAATTATGCTGATTTCCAATGTGAAGTTATTGAAAGAAGAACAAGATATGATTTGAAAAAGGATTCAGATCGTTTACATATTCTTGAAGGCTTAATAATTGCAATAGATGCGATTGATGAAACAGTACATATTATTCGTTCTTCAAGAACTAATGAAGAAGCAAAAAATAAATTAAAAGCAAGATTCAATATAGATGACATTCAAACAAAAGCTATTTTAGATATGACTCTATCACGTCTTGTTGGCTTAGAAAAAGATAAAATTGTTAATGAAGCTCAACAATTAAGAGAAAATATTGCCTATTATCAATCAATTCTTGCTGACCATAATAAAGTTGTCGAAATTGTAAATAACGAATTAGAAGAAATTAAAACAAAATATAGTGATGATAGAAGAACAGAGATAAGTGGTTCTGAAGCAACTATAGAGGATGAAGATTTAATTCCAAGAGAAGAACTTGTTATTACTTTGACAACAAAAGGGTATGTAAAACGTTTACCTATTGATACTTTTAAAATCCAAAATAGAGGTGGCAAGGGAGTAACGGGAATGAAAACTCATGATGATGATGTTGTCGATATTATTGTTCATGCAGAAACACATACAGATTTATTGTTTTTCTCTAATTTAGGAAAAGTATATAAATTAAGAGGATATCAAGTCCCAGAATTTTCCCGAATAGGTAAAGGTACACCAATTCAAAATTTAATCAGATTAGAAAAAGATGAATTGATATTAGCAATAATTCCTGTTGCAGAATACATGGAAAATGAATATTTATTCTTTGCTACAAAAAGAGGAATTGTTAAAAGAACATCAATTCTAGAATTTTCTTCAATCCGTCAAAATGGTAAAAAAGCAATTGAAATGCGTGAAAATGATAGTCTAATTGGTGTAAAGAAGACTAATGGACAAGCATTAATTTGTATCGCAGCAAATAATTGTAAACAAGTATGCTTTAAAGAAGAAGATGTAAGAGTAATGGGAAGAAGTGCAAGTGGAGTAAGAGGTATGATGCTTCAAGAAGATGAAGATGCTGTTTCACTTACAACTTCTCTAGAAGGTAAATATGTTTTATCTATAACAGAACATGGTTATGGAAAAATGTCACTTGGTGAAGAATATAGATTAACTTCAAGAGGAACAAAAGGAGTTTATACTATTAAAGAAACTGATAAAACAGGAAAATTAGTTGCGACAAAAGCCGTCAATGGTGATGAAGATTTATTAGTTATAACTAAAGCAGGTGTTGTAATCCGTACTTCTTTAGAACAAATTGCTAAATCAGGAAGAAATACACAAGGAGTTAAAATTATTCGTATAAACGATAAAGAAGCTGTATCTTCATTTGCAATTGTTCCTCATGAAGAAGTAGTACAAGAAGAAAATTTAGAAGAAAATAATCAAGAAGAATAAAATGATAAACTCGGCTACATTTAATATCCGAGTTTTTTTTAAACATAAAAAATAAACTATTGCATAATTATAAAAAAAAGTATTAGAATAAATGTGCCTAGTGATAGGGAAAAGTATTAATTATTAATGTTTTAGAGAGTCAATATTTGGTGAAAATTGATACATTATGATTAAGAATCCACCCTTGAAGGAAAAGAGAAATCTTTCGTTTGCTGCGTTAAAGCTTATTAAAGTGGCACAAATGTGCAAAATAGGTGGTACCGCGGAAAACGTTTCTTTCGTCCTATAATAAGGTAGAAACGTTTTTTTATAATATAAGGAGAAAAAAATGTTAGATTTAAATTTAATTAAGACAAATCCTCAAAAAGTACATGATGCTTTAATGAAAAAAGGCTGGGACGTTGATTTTGAACCCCTTTTGAAAAAAATGGATAAAAGACTTGAATTAATTCAAGAAGTAGAATCAAGAAAAGCAGAAGCAAATCGCCTTTCAAAATCTGTACCTCAAGTAAAAAAAGAAGGAGGAGATGTTCAACAAATTTTTATTAAGGTCAAAGAATTAGCTAAAGATAATGAAAAAGCAGAAGCAGAATTAAAAAAATTAGAAGATGAAATTAATGAATTTGTTTTAGCTTTACCAAACATGCCTGATGATGATTTATTAGGTGGAGAAAAAGAAAATAATAAAGTTATTTCAACATTTAATAAAAAGCCTGAATTTGGTTTTAAAATTAAAGACCATGTTCAACTTTGTGAATCATTAGGATTAATAGATTATGAAAGAGCAGCAAAAATTTCTGGAAGAGGAACTTGGATTTATAAAGGTTTAGGTGCTCAACTTGAATGGGCAATTTTAAATTTCTTTATTCAAGAACATTTAAAAGATGGTTATACCTTTATTTTACCACCTCATCTTTTGAATTATGAATCAGGACTAACTGCAGGTCAATTTCCTAAATTTGAAAATGATGTATTTTGGTTAAAAGATCAAGAACCAAAAAAATTTCTTTTACCAACTGCTGAAACAGCATTAGTTAATTTACATAGAAATGAAATTTTAAGTGAAGATGAATTACCTAAAAAATATTTTTCTTATACTCCATGTTATAGAATGGAAGCAGGATCTTATCGTACCGAAGAAAGAGGTATGATTAGAGGATATCAATTTAATAAAGTTGAAATGGTTCAATATACTAAAGAAGATGAATCTGATAAGGCTTTTGAAGAGTTATTACATAAAGCAGAAAGCTTGATGCAAAAATTAGGTCTTCATTATCAAGTATCTAAATTAGCCGCGGGAGATTGTTCTCATTCTATGGCAAGAACTTATGATATTGAAGTTTGGATTCCATCTATGGGAATTTATAAAGAAGTTTCTTCTGTATCTAATGGTAGAGATTATCAAGCAAGAAGAGGCATGATAAGATATCGTGATAAAGAAACTAAAAAAACTAAATATTGTCATACTTTAAATGCTTCAGGTCTTGCAACTAGTAGATTATTTCCTGCAATTATAGAACAATATCAACAAGAAGATGGATCAGTAGTTATTCCTGAAGTTTTAAGACCATTTATGGGTGGAATATCAATAATTCATCCAATAAAAAAATAATGGTGGAAATGTTAAAAAAATAAGTTATAATAATAATGCCATCTCGATTCAGAGAGGTGAATCAGGTCAGGACTGGAAGGTAGCAGCCTTAAGCTTATCTCTGAATGTGGGGTGGTTTTTTATTTATGAAAAATATAGAAGAAAAATATTTAGATTTAGCATTAAAAGAAGCTTATAAAGCAAAAGAAAAAGATGAAGTACCTGTAGGATGTGTTTTAGTTAAAAATGGAAAAATTATTGCTAAAGCGCATAATTTAAAAGAGCATAAACAAAATGCACTTGCTCATGCAGAAATTATAGCAATAAATAAGGCATGTAAAAAATTACAATCATGGAGATTAGATGAATTAACAATGTATGTAACTCTTGAACCATGTCCTATGTGTGCAGGAGCAATTTTACAATCTCGAATAAAAAAAGTAGTATATGGAGCAAGTGATTTAAAATATGGTGCTTTAGGATCAGATTCAAATTTATTTAATAAAAATTCTTTAAATCACTATCCAGAAATTATAGAAAATATAAAAGAAGAAGAATGTTCTTTTTTATTAAAAGATTTTTTTAAAACAAAACGAAAATGACATACTATTATTGAGGAGATAATAATATGTCTTTTTTTAAAAAAATATTTGGAATCATTGCATCTTTTGGATTTGTTGCAATTTTATTAATTGTTTCCTTCTTATTAGTAATTTTAACAAATAAAGAAGACACACATTTAGATGAAAATCAAGAAATAGCTATATATTTAAAAGAAGAAATTAAAGAATTCGATTATAAAACGCATAATAATGATTTAAATTTAACCGTTATTTTTAAAGAAGATAAAAAGGAAGATTATTGTCTTTCGTATGCATATTATTACTATGATACATATGATTATAAGATAAATTTAATTGTAAAAAATAGTGATAATTATTTATTTATTACTGTAATAAATGATGAAAAATCTTCACTTATAAAGAAAACAATTTAATAAAAATTTTTAAATTGTTTCTAATAAAGTTTTAATTACTTCATATACTTTATTCATTTCATTTAAAGAAACATATTCATAACGGCCATGACAAGAATAATCTCCAACACCGATATTTGGACATGGTAAACCAAGAAATGTGATACTAGCTCCATCTGTTCCACCTCTTATAGGAACATAAATTGGCAAGATATCATTTGCTTTATATGCATTACTTATTAAATTTACAACACTCATATCATTTTTAAAATAAGTATACATATTTTTATAAGAATCTTTTATGGTTACTTCAATTTTTGCTGTTTTATATTTCGCTTTTAAAATTTCAGCAATTTCATACATTTTTAATTTTTTTTGTTCTAATTTATTCTCATCATGATCACGTAAAATATAAGACATAAAAGCATTTTCTACATCACCATGTAAATCTGTTAAATGATAAAAACCTTCGTATTTTTCGGTTTTTTCAGGAACTTCATTTTCTGGAAGCAAATTATTAAATTCCATTGCTAAAGTTAAAGCATTTACCATGATTGATTTAGCACTTCCTGGATGAACACCAACTCCTTTAATATTTATTTTACATGATGCAGCATTAAAATTTTCATAATTTATTTCATTATATTCTCCTCCATCAAGAGTATAGGCTATATCAGCATCCATTTTTTTTAAATCAAAATGAGATGCACCTAAACCAATTTCTTCATCAGGAGTAAAACATATTCTTATAGGGGCATGCTTAATATGAGTATTATTTTGATAATATTGAGCAATTTCCATAATTATTGCAATTCCAGCCTTATCATCGCCACCTAAAAGATGATAACCATCAGTAACAATTAAATCATGACCTATTTGATTTTTTAAAGATGGAAAATGATTAGTATCCAAAGAATATTCGGCTGATAATTTTATTTCTTGACCATTATAATTTTCTACAATTCGTGGTTCAAAATTACCTCCTTGTAGTGAACTAGAGGTATCCATATGGGCAATTAATCCAATCTTTTTTAACTTTTTATCACCATCAATTTTTGCATAAACATAACCAAATTCATCTTGATATGCATTTTTAACACCTATTTCATGAAGTTCTTTGACTAACATTTTTCCAAATTCTAGTTGCGATTTACTTGATGGAAAAGTTGATGAATTTTCATCACTCATAGTGTCGATTTTTACATACTTTAAAAATTTTTCTTTTATTGACATATATTCCTCCTTTTAATTGATTCTCCAAGAACTAGATAATTCTATAGATCCAAATCTTTTTTTAATAAATTTTGAATGCGTTTTGTTTTCATCTATAATAATTAAATCAATATATTCTATATTTTTATATTTATCTTTTGCTAACAATGAATTAGAAAATACATAATGAATTAAGGATTTAAAAGAATATGAATAATATAATTTATCAATTGTTTTAGAAAATAGATAATATAATAATTCACGATCATAAGCGATATTTAAATAATCGTATTTAATTAGTAAATTTTCATCGTTAAAAACACAATAATAATTTTTGTCATTTCTAATGATTTTAATAGTAGTTTTTAATTGAAACAATTCTAACTGCTTTTCTAAAATTGGTTTAATAGTTTTAAAGTTATTTTTATAAATTTTACGCGCTTCTTTTGCAAAAATATTTTTAAATTTAATAATAAAAAAGATAAATAGTATTAAAAATATAAAAAGAAAAACTAAGAAAAGTATTAATAAATAATCTTTTTTTAGAAAAATAAATGCACCTAAAAAGATTAATGATAATAAATAAAGAAAACTTAAAAGAATTATTAAAAACTTTTTCATTTTACTCTCCTTTTTAAATCAATCTTTTTTGTTATTTACGTAAATATTTTAAAAAAATAGTAGCAAAAAAACAACGATAATTGCTTAACAATATTCTTAAATAATATTGTTTGAATAAAAAAACAAATTGCATTATAATGGCTTTGTGATAAATTATGAGTGATTTAAGAAAGATTATTTCCAAAAATTTAATTGAACTTAGAAAGAAGAATAATTTTACACAAGCAGAACTTGCGGCAATGTTAAAGTATTCTGATAAAACAATCTCAAAATGGGAAATGGGCGAATCATTACCTGATGTTGAAGTTCTCTATAACATTTGTAAAATATATAATGTTTCATTTGAATATATTTTAACTGAAGGTGATTATGAATCAAAAACAAATCTCGTGTATAAAAGCAATAGTGTTAATAAAGCTATTATTGGACTTTTATCAATAACCTTAGTTTGGTTTATATTTTTGTTTATATTCATAACTTTAAATGTTTTAAAAAAAATAAATGCATGGCCTTTGTTTGTTTGGGCTATTCCTGTTTCTTTGATTGTTACATTGGTCTTTAATTCTATATGGGGTAGACCAAAATTAAATTACATCATTGTTTCTTTTATGATTTGGTCTTTTCTAACCGCGATTTTTGTAACATTTGTTCCTTTCCATTATTATATTTGGCAAGTATTCTTACTTGGAATCCCATCACAAATCGCTATTATTCTTTGGTCAAGATTGAAATAAAATGTAAAGGAGATTATTTTTTATGAAAAAGATCAAAACATTATTGCTATTAACTAGTGGCTTATTGTTTAGTGCCTGCTCCGTAAATGTTATTTCAGGAAGTGAGGCAACAAGCTCTAGTAATCTAACAAATTCTAATGGTGAGTTAAATACCTTAGAAAGTCAAACTGAAAGTTTAGATTCATCTTCATTAACTCAAGAACAAGAAACTACAAGTAGTGAAACAAGTACTGATAAAAATACAACTAGTGAAAATCAATCTTTGAGTGAGCAATCCTCTACAAGTACAAGTAAAGAAACAAGTACATCTACTTCTTCAAAGCAAGAAACTTCATCTAGTGAAAGTTTTAATTCATCTTCATCAAGTAGTTCATTAAGCAGTTCATCAAGTTCATCAAGTCAAAAAGAAGAAGACAAACCAGTTGTGGATCAAAAAATCACTAAATATGGTACTTATGGTGAAGCAATTTTTGCTGAATGGCAAGATAATAATGCACCTGCTAATAAAGTAGAATACAAATTGTCGCAAGATTCAAATTATCAGGAATTAGACAAAGAACTTATAAGAGTTAAAGATACTTCAACAGTAAGATTTGATGCTTTAGGATTAAAAGCTGGGAAATATGATTTTAAAATTACCACTTCTTCAAAAGAAATTTTAGAACTAAAAAATGTTGAAGTAACTAATTATGATCGTTCTGGCTATGCACATTTTAACTATTCTAATGTAGGAGGTTATAATGATGATGGTACAGTAAAAAATAAAGCAGTTATTGTTTATGTAGATGAAAATACAAAAAACACAGTTAAAGCTAATATTGGCGGTAAATCATATACGGGATTAAGCAAAATACTTCAAGCTCAATCAAATAGTTCTGATCCTTTAATTATTAGAATTATAGGCCAAGTAAGCGCGGCAACTTGGAATGAAATTAAATATAAAAAAGGTTCTTCTAATTTAAGCGCATCGGAAATTAAAGATCAAAATGGCAAAGCTTTACCAACAAAAGATTTGACAGAAGATGAAATTATAAAAAATGGATATAATACATTAGATACATCAAAATATACAAAATTAGATGGCTTATCTAATAAAATAAGTTATTCAAGTGGAGAATTTGACTCTTATTATAACATGCTCGATGTTTCAAATGCTAAAAATGTTACTGTTGAGGGTGTTGGAGATGATGCTAAAATCTTTCAATGGGGATTTACTTGGAAAAATTGTACAAGTATCGAAATAAGAAATTTGACTTTTGATAGTTATACAGAAGATGCTTGTTCGTTTGAAGGTTCAGATGATTCCACAACATTATCAGGTTTTAAAACAGGACATATATGGATTCATAATAATCAATTTAATATAGGTAAAAACTATTGGGATGTTTGCCCTGAACAAGATAAATTAGAAGGTGATGGAGCAACAGATTTTAAAAAGAATGCATATATTACTATTGCTTATAATCATTATATTAAAAACCATAAAACAGGTTTAGTTGGTGGCGGAGATAGTCAACATACTGCTTGTTTAACCTTTCACCATAATTTTTATGATCAATGTTCACAAAGATTACCATTAGGAAGACAAGCTAATATGCACATGTATAACAATTATTACTATAAAACAACTTCAACTAGTATGTCTATTAGAGCGGGTGCTTATGCTTTTGTTGAAGGGTGTTACTTTGAAGGTGGTAATAATCCTATGGAAACAAAAACAGGTGATTCTAAAAAAGGTGTTATAAAATCTTATAATAATGTTATTAATGGATCTAAAGGAACAAATAATGGAACAGTTGTAAAATCACGTGATGAGAAAGTAGCAAATGATAATATATATGATAAAGAATTTGATACAAACTCCACGAATTTCTATTATGATAGCGTTAATAAAGTTTCAAAAGTCTCATATCTTTCAAGTGCTGAACAAGCAATAAATGATGTAAAAGCTTATGCTGGACCTCAACATATAAATCCTTTTTCAAGTAGTCAAGTTGTAGTTCCACCTACTCCATCTACTGGTGAAGATCCTAAACCAGTTGAACCAACAGGTGATGAAGACATATTAAATATTAATGATATATCAACTTCTGGCACAATTAGTTCTAATATTACAAAAGGTATTTTTACAATTACTGCAAATGCAGAAAAAACAGTAGAAATTGCAGGAACAAATAACTTTACTTCATTTGATTCTTCTTATAAAAAGGCATTGAAGTTATCAGGTACGGGATCTAAAGATTATCGTTCAATATATTTTACAATTAGTAAAAAAGCAATGGTTCATATATTTGCAGAAAGTTCAAATTCAGCTACTGCTAGATCACTTGCTATTTATGATTCTTCATATAAAGCTGTTAATCAATTTGATCCAATAACAAGTGCACGTGAATTAACATATGAATTAAGTGCAGGAACTTATTATATAGCAAGCACCAATAGTGGAATGAATGTAGGAGCAGTAGTTTTAGAATATATAAAATAAAAAAGCTTAAAAATGGCTTAAAATAAAGAAAATTACTTGTCATTAAAAAGAATATTTGTTATATTAATTTTGCTTTCTTTAAACTCAATTGAAGTTTAAGGCGGAAGGAGTTAAAAATGAAAAAAGATATTCAACCTAAGTACAACAGATGTAAGGTAACATGTTTAACTTGTGGCAACACATTTGAAACAGGTTCAGTCCTTAGCGAAATTCGTGTTGATACTTGCGCTAAATGCCATCCATTTTATACTGGTAAACAAAGATTTGCTCAAAATGATGGTCGTGTCGATCGTTTCATGAAGAAATACGGAATGAAATAATAAAAGCCGTCACTGAATGTGGCGGTTTTTTTTAGAAAAGGAGACATTATGAAAGAAACATTTTATATAACAACACCTATTTATTATCCAAGTGCTAAATTACATATTGGACATGCTTATTGTACAACTGTCGCAGATACAATCGCTCGTTTCCATAGAATGATTGGTGATAATACATATTTTTTAACAGGAACAGATGAACATGGAGAAAAAATTCAAAAAAATGCGGAAGCTAAAGGAGTAACTCCTAAAGAATTCGTTGATGATATTGTTCTTGGTATTAAAGATTTATGGAAATCATTAAAAATTAGCAACGATGATTACATCCGTACGACTGAAGAAAGACATGAAAAAGTTGTACAAGAAGTATTTTCAAGATTTTTAAAACAAGGAGATATTTATTTAAGTGAATATGAAGGTTGGTATTGTACTCCTTGTGAATCGTTTTGGACAGAATCTCAAGTTGGTGAAAATCATATTTGTCCTGATTGTAAACGACCTGTTCATAAAGCAAAAGAAGAAGCATATTTTTTCCGCATGTCTAAATATGTTGATAAATTATTAAAATTTTATGATGAACATCCTGATTTTGTTACGCCCGAAACAAGAAAAACAGAAATGATAAATAGTTTTATTAAACCAGGTCTAGAAGACTTATGTGTTTCTAGAACAACATTTACTTGGGGTGTAAAGGTTAAAGAAAACCCAAAGCACGTAGTTTATGTTTGGCTTGATGCATTATTAAATTACATTTCTGCATTAGGATATTTAAGTTCCGATACTTCAAAATTTGATACATTTTGGGGGAAAGATGCCAAGATAGTGCATTTAGTCGGAAACGATATTTCTCGTTTTCATGTAATATATTGGCCAATTTTCTTAATGGCTCTTAATTTAAGAATGCCTGATAAAATATTTGTTCATGGACTTTTAATGATGAAAGATGAAAAAATGTCTAAATCAAAAGGTAATGTGGTTTCTCCAAATCCTTTAATTGAAAGATATGGACTAGATGCTGTTAGATATTATTTAGTAAGAGAAACTATTTTTGGAACAGATGGAAGTTTTACACCAGAGCAATTTGTTTCCCGAATAAATGTAGATTTAGTTAATGATTTTGGAAATTTATTAAATCGTACCGTTGCTATGATAATCAAATATTTTGGTGAAATTCCGCCTTATCAAAAGGAATTAACTGATATTGATAAAGAATTAGAAATATGTGGAAAAAATACAATCATGCTTTATCAAAATTATATGCAAGATTTAAAAGTTACAGAAGCAATTATAGAAGTAATGAATTATGTTAAAAGAGCAAATAAATATATTGAAGAAACAAAGCCTTGGGAATTAGCACGTGATGAAAATAAAAAAACCGTTCTTGCTTCTTGCATGAATCATTTAGCTAATACTTTAAGACAAAGTGCGATTATGCTTTCACCAGTTTTATTAGAAACTCCTTCAAAATTGTATTCGCAACTAGGAATTGAAGAAAAATTACAAAAATGGGAAACTGTATCTGATTTTGAGTGTTTAGGTAATCAAAAAGTTGTAAAACAAGACCCATTATTTCCAAGACTAGATGCAAATATTGAAATTGAATATATTAAAAGTTTGATGGGAAATATTTAATAATAAAAAAATGAAAGAGAAGTTTAAAAAAGTACAATTTGAGGTTGAATGTATAGGTATGTCAAATGATGGCAAAGGAATTTGCTATCATGAAAATATTCCTGGTTTTGTTGATGGTTTATTATTAAATGAAAAAGCTTTAGTGGAAACTACGTATCGAACAAAACAAGTATTTTACGCTAAAATTATAAAATTAATTAATAAAAGTGATAAAAGAGTAAATCCTATTTGCCCAGTTTCTTCTTCATGTGGAGGATGTCAGTTATTACATTTAGATTATCAAGAACAATTAAAATTTAAGCAAAATAGAGTTAAAGAATGCTTAAAAAAAATTGGCGATATTGAAATAGATGTGAATGAAGTTATAGGCATGGATATACCATATTTTTATCGTAATAAAATACAAATGCCTTTAAAATTAGTAAAAGGACAAATTTGTTCAGGTTTTTATAAAGAAAAAAGTCATGATATAGTTCCTATAGAAATTTGTTATATTGAAAATAAAGATGCTGACCACATTTTATTAACAATAAAAAAATTAATGAAAAAGTATCGAATTTTACCTTATGATGAAGATAAAAGAACAGGGGTAATTCGCCATATATTAATTAGAAATTCTTTAATGAATCAAAATAATATGGTTGTTATTGTAAGCAATGTTGATTCATTTCCAGGAAGAAATGATTTTATAAAAGAATTAACAAAATTAGAGCCAAGTATTTCTACAATTGTTCAAAATACAAATAAAAGAGATACAAATGTTATTTTAGGCGAAAAAGAAAAAATTTTATTTGGAAAAGGATATATTGAGGATAAATTATGTAATGTGCTATTCAAAATATCGGCAAAATCCTTTTTCCAAGTTAATCCTGTGCAAACAGAAAAATTATATAAATTAGCTATTGAAAAAGCAAATATCTCAAAAAATGATACAGTATTAGATGCCTATTGTGGAATTGGAACTATCGGACTTATTGCATCAACAAAAGCCAAACAAGTTATTGGTGTAGAAATAGAAAAATCCGCGGTTATAGATGCTTTAAACAATGCAAAGAACAACAATATTAAAAATGCGTTATTTTATTGTGATGATGCAGGAGAATTTATTTTAAAACAATATCAAGAAGGAAAAATTTTTGATATTGTTATTATGGATCCTCCAAGAAAAGGATCAGATGAAAAATTTTTAAGCATTTTATTAAAAACTAAACCAAAGAAAATTATATATATATCATGTGATCCTGCAACATTAGCTAGAGATTTAAAAATATTAAAAAAGACGTATCAAATAAATTCTGTAACGCCAGTAGATATGTTTCCTAATACTATACATGTTGAAACAGTTGTTTGTTTGTCCAAACAAAAGTAAAGGTTAAGGCATAAAATAAGAGTTATTATCTTAAAGCAATGGAAAAAGCCATTAAGAATATATAAGAACCATGAATTAATAAACAAAAAGTTGAAATATAATTTTACTTGCGAAGAAATATTCAAAGTGGCTAACTCAAAACTTGGTTGGTATAAAAAATGTGGAATGAATGTAGTTAACTTTATTCTTTCTAATAAAGTTCTAGCCATAAGAAAAGGAGATAGACCAAGTTTAGTCAATCTCCTTGAATACTACTTATCTAAGTAGTTTGTGATTAATGTAGACGTAAAGCCGTATAAAAGAAACGTACGTACGGTTCAATGAGAGGGGCAAAATTTATTAAATTTTCCTCTACCCTATTAGTCTTTTTTTGGCTTTAATTTTTTACGCTGTTCGGATTCGAGCTGTTTGATACTCTTCTCGGGCGTAGGGAGTTCTTCGGGCATCGTACCGCCCGCGCGCTTTATTGCTTCTCTGACGATTGTTCCCACTTCAAAGTGTGCGGCATTTGCTTTTTCGGGCGTGTCTGTCCCTTCACGGCGCATCTTAGCCTCGGTCTGCGTAATACGGAAGAGGTTCGCCGCGAGTTCCTCGCCACCCATGTGGTCGAGA
Organism: uncultured Bacilli bacterium; assembly: GCA_947632435.1. Classification (GTDB taxonomy): domain Bacteria; phylum Bacillota_I; class Bacilli_A; order RFN20; family CAG-449; genus CANRPC01. The sequence goes on from CANRPC010000014.1 coordinate 30,824, forward strand.
ATTTCTTCACCCTTGGAAAGCCCCTTATGCTCGGCAATGTCTCGGGCTGTCATTCCACCGTATAACCCGCGATAGCCCGCGTCTTGAAAGGTCGCGTATTCCTGATTCGTGATGATCCCCGCCTTGTGCGCCGCTTCGGCAAGGAGCATATTCTTCTGCTTGATGTCGCCGCGGATAAATAGTCGCTTTTCATCTTCGGAAAGCCTGTCGTAGAGTTCATCAAGTTCTTGTTGCCGCGTCTGAATAGCGAAATAGGTCTGCCCAAGTGCAATGACTTCTTTGCGTGGATCGCCGTTCATCACGATGAGATAACAGGCATACCGCGTGAGTTTGTAATCGATGATGAAAGATCGTTTACCTTTCCCCGAAATGATTGACTTCCTGACCTCAGGAAAACAATCTTCCACGCTTTGCTGACTTATCTTGCAGGCAATCATCGCTGTCTTGACAACCTTATGGAAGTTCTCCCATTTGGCGTATTGCAAGACGGGTTGGAGTTCTCGTGCATACCAAAAATCCGCACCGTTTTCATCGGTGTGCTTAATGTCATCGAACAACTTTCTCTGCTGTGTACTTAATTTGTCCATTAACTAATTATACCACAATTCGAGAGCAAGTGCAAAAGATACCGATATAAGGTTTGCGAAACATTAAATGACAAAGTAAATTCAGTTTATATAAGGCAAAATGACTTTTGACAATGAAAAGTCCGAAAAATAAATGATTTAACTTATAGCAAAATAGGATTACATTCCACAACAAATCTGCGCAACTTAAAAATCAAATCATCAATTTCTTGTTTTTTTACTGGATAGGTCTCAGTAAACTACCGCATCATTTCATTGTGCACTTCAGGAGTAATATTTTTTTGGCTCAACAAATTTTCGTAGCGTACATTCTTAATAATCCAAGTAAATTTAATTTTCATAATCATCTTCACAAAGTAAAAACGAACCTAAATATATTCAATAGGTAGCACGACTAAATTATCAGAAAGATAGATTTTATTGTCGTAAAGGCAAACAATCGCCCCTGTGCCGCGCTTCTTGTCGATATCTTTATCAAGCACATCAAATGTAGATGCCATCGCTTTATTTGGAGAAGCACTCTTTTTTATCTCGATGGGATAGAGTATACCATTTTCTTCGATTATAAGATCAATTTCACTTTCCACATCGTATGTCTCACCATTTTTCTTTATTCGTTTTTTGTCTTTGCCGCGATAGTAGAATACATTGAACGTGTAGTCACTCCCCTCGTTGGAGAAGGACTTCAGAATTTCGGAAATAACAAATGTCTCAAACATATTTCCCGCGACGGCACTTTCTGCAAGTGCCTCTGCGCTGTTCCATTTGGAAAGATAACATGCAAGACCAGTATCCCTAAAATAAAGTTTGGGTGTCTTGATTGCTCTTGTCAAATGGTTTGAATAGTATGGCTGTAAAATAAAGATAATCCCCATTCTCTCCAAGACGGAAATCCAATTCTTGATGGTTGCTTGCGTAACACCAACTTCTTCTGCAATTGATGCATAATTTAGCATCTGTGCCGTTCGTGCTGCAACAGCAGAAAGAAATCGCGTAAAAGCAAGCGAATCCTTAATTTTAATTTCCTCTTTAATGTCTCGTTCCAAATAAGTTCTGACATAAAACGAATAGAAGTCTTGCCAATCTCTCGTTGTGATGTGCATTTCGGGATACATTCCGCGATGAATGATTTGCCAAAGGTCATTGTATGTTTTCAGTTGTTTCTCCCTTTCCAAAATATATTCTTTGGTTGGTACAAAATGGCGGTTGAAAGAAATGCCATTAAGTTCGCGGAGAGATAAATTCTGTAATTCGAGAATAGAAACTCTGCCTGCGAGCGACTCCTGCACTTTAAACATTAACTTTATCTGCTGCGAACTCGTCAGATAATAGTTTTCATACATATCGGACTTATCGCACTCAATCTTAATGTATGGAAATAGTTCTGATGCATATTGCACTTCATCGATAATAGAAGGTTTTGAAAGATTTTTCAAAAAAAGTTTCGGATCCTCGATGGCAGCATTCAACAAAAGTTTGTCATCGAAAGTAACGTACCTGACATTTGGGTACAAGGTTTTGAGTAAAGTCGATTTACCGATCTGTCTTGCTCCTGTCACGAGAATACATCTACTATTACTTGCTCTTTTCTTGAGAACTGACTCGATATTCCTTTTAATATACATAATAACCTCTTGTGACTAATCTATAATGCAACTATATTTTAGTCGCAAATCTTGTTTTTTCAAGGGATTAATCGATGATGAAGTGATAAATGTATACTTTATCACTCAAAATCTTAAATATTATAATTTATTAGCATATTAATTTTTAAAGAAATTTGATAATTTATAATTAATTTTTTATATAAAGTTTGTTTAGTATAATTGAAACAACAACAAATTTTTTCATTAAAAGAGTGTGGTCATATGACCGTAATTTCTTTGCTTGTTGAAATTCTTGAGTATAATATAAATTTTGTGGATGATTTTGCTTAGAAAAGGAGGCAGCATAGATGAAGAAGTATTGTGAAGTATGTGAAAAAGAAGTCGAGACTAAGGTGATTATTAAGAAAGAAAACTATGATGTTTGTGGCGAAAAAATCGAAGTTGATGCCAAGGTATTAGTTTGTGCTGAATGTGGAGAAGAATTATATTGTGAGGAATATGATAATGCCACACTTATTAATGCATACAACGAATATCGTAGAAAGCATAAACTTTTGTTGCCAGAGGAAATTAAGAAAATTAGAGAACAGTATGGACTTAGTCAGAAAAAATTTGCTAAACTCTTGAATTGGGGAGATAAGACTATTTATAGATACGAGAATGGCTCTATCCAAGATAAAGTTCATAATAGTCTTCTTCTGTTTTTGCGTGAACCTAAAAATATGAGGATATATCTAACGGAGAACGAAATTGTCTTTGATGAAAGGCAAAAGGCAAAACTGCTTGATACTATTGATAAGCTTGAACAAAATACAGAATATCGAATTGGTTTACGTTTCTTTGATCAGTTTTTCTCAAGAGTTCCATGTGAAGAAAATGGTTTTAAGGGCTTTGATTATGATAAACTTTGTGCAATGATTTTGTTTTTTGCAAAAAAGAATACAGAATTACTGAAAACAAAACTTATGAAATTACTTAATTACTCGGATATGATTTTTTATAAAGAAAATGGAATATCAATATCTGGTTTGAAATATGCACATATGACATTTGGACCAGCACCTGATCATTTTGATATAATTTTTGGAAAAATGGCCGCAGATCATATTGCACATATTGATGTGTTTTATGATGGAAACTATGAAAAGCATCAAGTGGTTCCAGAGTGCGATATTCCTGAAGGTGTGCTTTCTGATGTAGAGATAGAAGTGTTGAATCGTATATACGAAAAGTTTAAATCTTTTGGATCAGTAGAAATTTCTGATTACTCACATAATGAGAAAGGTTACAAAGAAACAAAGCTAGGAGAAATAATTTCCTATGCATACGCAATGGATATACAATTAGATTAAAGTTATTAATAATAAAAGTTGAGGCGGCTCTATGATGAATTGAAAGCCGCTTTTTTATATAAAATTAAATGAGAAGTTTAGCATTAAAGGTATGGATATGATCTTTTATAAATGCATTGCTTAAAAGTGATTTTTGCAAAAAATTTGCAAATTAACAAATTAATAAAATTGAAATATTTATTTATAGTAGTAAAATAATGTATAGGAGAACAAATTATGCTAGTTAATTTTAGATTCAAAAATTACAGATCATTTTATCAAGAAACAAATTTAAGTATGGAAGCAGTCAAAGATTCTGATTTTAAAGATATAAATACTTTTTCAATTAATGAAAAATTAATGCAAAAAGGGAATAATAATCTTCTTAAATCAGCGATGATATTTGGTGGTAATGCTTCGGGCAAAACCAATTTAATAAAAGCATTGGCTTATATGAAGCGTGTAGTGTTATTTTCTTCATCACAAATTCCTGTAACTAAAGAAAATGAACCATTTGCTTTTTATATTGATTCTAATGAACAAGAAAGTTTATATGAAATCGAAATAATTCAAAATAATATTTATTATAAATATGGTTTTACATTATGTAAAGGAAAGATAACTTCAGAATGGCTAGAGAAAAGGAAAGAAAGATTAAGTATTGTTTTTAAACGTAATAAAGATAATTTAGAAATAACTGGTTTAGATAAAAGAGCAGTTAATATAATTAATCTTTCTGATAATATTTTGTTTCTTTCTTTTGGAAATAGTTTGAAACTTGAAATAACTCCCTCGCTTAACGATGTTATGATGTGGTTTCATAATTTGCTTATTGTATTTGAAAATGATGTAAATAGTTTAGATATTTATTCAATGGAGCATGGTAAATATCAAGATATGGCTTTAAAAATTTTACAACTCGCGGATATTGGTATAAAAAATATTCAAGTTCAAAAGGACAAAATCACAAACGTGACAAATATAGAAGATGTATTAAAATTTAATACTCAAATTCAAATTCAACCTAAAGCTAATAGAGGCCAAATAAAACAAGAGAAAAAAGATTTATACAATATTGATATGAAAACAGATTTTGAGGTTTTTGATAATTTAAAAAAATCTATTGGAACAAAATCTATAATGCTATATAAAGATGAAGAATTTAATTCTGAAGGCACAATAAGACTTATTTCTTATCTTGGTTGGATATTAGCGGCCCTTGATAAGGGTAGGGTAATTTTTATAGATGAAATAGATTCAAAATTGCATTTTCTTGTTACCGATTATCTTGTAAAACTTTTTAATTCTATAGATAAAAATCCTAATAATGCTCAACTTGTTTGTACCGCGCATAATGTCATGCTTATGGATGAAGATTTACGTAGAGATCAAATCTATTTTACTAGTAAAGATTGTTATGGTGAAAGTTTTTTGGTTGCACTTTCAGATTATAAAAATGTAAGAAAAACGGATTTGTTCAGTAAAAAATATTTAGCGGGTTTTTATTCTAAACTTCCAGATATGAATAAAGATAATTAAGGTGAAATATGGCACGTACAAGCAAAAAAATTAACGTATTAAATAAGTTTTATATAATTACAAATGGAAAAAGTAGTGAACAAAATTATTTTAATTTACTTAAATCCAAAAAAAGTATTTATGATGTCAAAGTAATTTTTCAAAATAATGATCCAGTTGGACTTGTCGAATATGCTGTTAATTTAAAGGATGCTAATCAAATATGGTTGGTTTTTGATATAGACTATACATATAAAGAAAATCGGCTTATTAAAGCTATAACAAAAGCAAAAAAATATGGAATTAAGTATGCGTTTTCAAATTTAGCATTCGAAGTTTGGCTTATTTCTCATTTTCAAAAATGTTATCAAGAGTTAGATATAAACGGACATAAAAAAATATTAGATAATTATTTGAATAAACAAAAAATAGGCCTTACTTATAGTAAAGCTAACATAGATATTTTAAAAAAATATTTTATCCCAAATTATCATAATGCTGTCATAAATGCTAAAATTGTTCACCAAGAATGGATAAAGAAAAATAACAAAAAATATGGCAATAATGCAAATCAAAAAATATGGGAATGGAATTCTTGTACAACAATTTATAAATTAATCGAAGCAATGAAACTAAATAAATTATAAACAAAATAAAATGAATTTTAAGTATGCGTAATTCCTAAGAGCAAAAAGTAAATGTTGATTTTTTAATTAATATGATATAATCAAACCTGACTTTTGGAGATGAAATACAAAATTAGGAAGTTATATCTAAAGATATAAAAGTATAAAATAATCTAGAGTAAAAAATTAGAAGGAAAATAATTTTTGTAATTTAGCTAAAGATATGGTTTTAGAGTTAAATTTAAGACC
>CANRPC010000015.1 GCA_947632435.1 uncultured Bacilli bacterium
AGCGAAAAACCTAATTTTTTTTATATATTAATTATTTTTGCTCCTAAATTTTACGAGGTAATCTGCAAAAAACGGGAAGTAGATATTATTGGCCCAAGTGAGTACTATGTATCATTTATAAATGGGAAATATCGAAGAAAATTTTTATTAAAATACTATAATTTTCAAGATATAAAAGAAGTTTTAATAGAATTTAAAAATTATATATTGAGCATAAGTAAATTAAATTTACAAATCAATATTGATCCTTATGAGGATTTTTAAATTTTTTTAAATAATTATATTTAAAAATTGTAATTTGGACTTTTTAAGTGCATAATATTTTTAAGGTGGTGCAAAATGGTTAACATTGTTTTAAAAGGCATGGATGTTTTTTTAGCAAAAGATTTTGAAGAAAAATTAACCACGCCTTTAGCAAAATTGATGAATATAAGTGAACATGACATCATGGTGATTGCTTATGACTCTATGATTTTTCATTCTGGAATAGACCAGACATCAATGCATTTATGTATCGATGTTGAATGTGAACGTCAATATGCACATCTTGAAGATAAAATTGCAACTTTTATTTTAAAATTATCAAAGCAATTTGCCATTCACACACATCTTCTCTTTAAATATTTTGAATCACGTCATTTACATGAAGAAATTGATCATCAATATCCTTTATATCTTGATAATTCAAATATCGCAAATGTAGAAACTTCTCAAAGCGATGAGAACACCGAGATTTTTGAAGGTAATATTTTTAGTGACTACGAACATATTTTTCCAAATGATGATGATTTAAAAAATGGAAAAAAACATTAATAAAAGTATTCATTTTTTTTGTTGAATACTTTTTTATTTTACAAAGTGAAAGGATTTCTTTTTCTAGTTTTTTTTGAATTTTTAGAGTAGTATTTAATTGATATAGAGGTGAAAAAATGGCTAATTTAAAAAATTGTTATGTTTATCTTAAAAAAATCTTATCTAAAGAAGAAACTTTTACAAATATTTTAAATCGAACTATTTTAACCGCGGATATGGCGGAAAAAGATGCAAAAATAGTTAAAGATACGTTAAAGTCCACGATTAATAAGTTCTTTTTCTTGCATTATGAAGTTTGTTCATCTCTAGATACTTTGCAATTAAAAGATGAAGAAAAAAATGTACTTATTATTGCTTTAGCAATGTATCATTATGTCAAAAATATGACTTTAGAATATATTGTTTCTTGTTTTGATGCTGATTTGGAATGGTTTAAAAATGAAATTCCTGAATTTCAAATTACTGTAGATATTTTTAAAAAAATTCTTGAAAAAATTGGCCCTAAACCAATAGAAATCCCTGAAAAATATAATACTATAATGGCTAAAAAACTTTCCCTACTATTTTCGTATCCAGAATGGATAATCAAATTATTTTTTAAACAATTTGGCTATAAAGATACATTAAAAAGTTTAAGAGCTTCTAGACATAATGTTCCAATAGTAATAAATTATAATCCTTTAAAAATAGAATCTTCGCAATTAGATTCTACAAAATTTACAAAAACATTATTATCTACGACTGCATATAGTTATTCAGGTGAAGATAAAATAATTGAATTACCTCTTTTTAAAGAAAACAAAATTTTTGTTGAAGAAGAAGCATATCAATTGATTGTTGATGTATTAGACCCAAGACAAGGCGAAAATATGCTTTTTATTGATGATTCTAGAGGTGTTACTAGTTTAGATGCTGCCTTAAGAGTGGGTGATTTTGCAAAAATTCAAGTTGCTTGTAAAAACATTATTTCCTTAAACAATGTTAAAAGAATGGCATATCGTTTTAATATTAGATCTATTACTGCTTTTGAATCAGACATGAAATTATTAATTACTCATGTTCCTGAAAAAGATTTTGACAAAGTTCTTGTTATTCCTGAATCTTCAAATTTAGGTATGGTAAGAAAAAAACCAGATATTCTTTTAACCTTAAAGCGTAAAGAAGTTGATACTATTATTGAAAATGAGAAATATTCTTTAAAAGAAGCAAGTAACTTTGTAAAAAATGGTGGATCATTAATTTATTGTGTTTTCACAATGAATAACAATGAAAGTCAAGAAGTAATAAAAGATTTCTTGGCAAATAATCAAGAATTTAAACTAATTGAAGAAAGACAAATATTCCCATACCTTTCTCTATCTGAAGGCTTTTATTATGCTTTATTAAGAAGAGGTATGTAATTAATGAAAATTAATCTATACGGAAAAACTCTTGCGCAACTTGAAGAACTTATGATTCAAGAAGGGCAAAAAGCTTTTAGAGCACGTCAAATATATAAATGGATATATGAAAAAAACGTTACTGATTTTTCACAAATGAGTGATATATCTTTAAAGTTTATTTCTGTTTTAAACGAAAAATATTGTTTAGAAAAACCTAAAATATATTTAAGACAAGATTCAGTTGATAAAACAGTTAAATTACTTCTTGAAATGCAAGATGGCGCTAAAGTGGAAACTGTTTTAATGCGTTATAATTATGGAAATGTAGCTTGTGTATCATCTCAAGTTGGATGCAATATGGGATGTTCTTTTTGCGCTTCTGGTCTTTTAAAAAAAGTGCGTAATTTAACAAGTGAAGAAATGATTGGTGAAGTTTTAGTTTTAAATGATTTACTAAGGCAAGAAAATAATAGTAAATTAGTAACTCATGTTGTAGTAATGGGAACTGGAGAGCCATTTGATAATTATAACAATGTTATGGATTTTGTTAGAATTTTAAATGAGCAAAGAGGACTTGCTATAGGTGCAAGACATATAACTGTTTCTACCTGTGGCATTCCTGATAAAATTAGAGCTTATGGTAAAGAAGGTTTACAAATTAATTTAGCTATTTCTTTACATGCACCTAACAACAAAATAAGAGATAGCATAATGAAAATTAATAAAGCTTATCCTTTAGAAGAAATAATTTTAGCTGTAAAAGATTATATTGAAAGTTCCTCACGTAGAGTAACTTATGAATATATACTTTTAAAAGGTATTAATGATTCAATAGAAAATGCTGATGAATTAACAAAACTTATTGCTCCAACGTTTGCTTATGTGAACTTAATACCATATAATGAAGTTGCCGAAAATGGTTATAAACGTGCTGATAATAAAAGTGTTAAAGCATTCATGGATCGTCTTATTAAAAATGGCGTTAATGTTACCATTCGTAAGGAATTTGGTAGCGATATAGATGCTGCATGTGGACAATTGAGAGCAAAAAATGAAAGGATGATAAAAAATGGCTGAATATAATTATTATTCTTTAACAGACATAGGGAAAGTACGTTTAACAAATGAAGATAATGCCTATCAAAAAACTAATAATTTTCAAGATACTTTATTAATGCTTTTAGATGGTATGGGTGGCCAACAAAAAGGAGATGTTGCTTCTAAATTATCTATAGATTTTATCAGTAAACATTTTTTAAATCGCACCAATAAATTTAAAAATAAAAATGACATGAAAAAATGGTTATATGATGTCTTAAAAGAAGCTAATCAATATATATATAGTATTGCTAATTCTGCACCACATAGCAAAGGAATGGGAACAACTATTGTTTGTGTTTTAATTTCCAAAGATAATTATCTTTATGCTAGTTTAGGTGATACTCGTTGTTATATTTTAAAAGATAAAATTCTTAAACAAATTAGCAAAGATGATACATATCCAAATTTTTTATTAGAAAATGGAAAAATTACATTAGAAGAATGTCAAAAACACGAAAAGAAAAATGTTTTAACAAATGCTTTAGGTTCTTATAATACTTTCAATTGTAATATCAATTTTATCGAGGAAAATTTTGATTCAATTTTCTTATGCACAGATGGACTTTATAATATGGTTTCTTTAAAAGAAATTGAAGAAATTTTAAATAAAAATGACTATGATGTTAAAACTAAATGTGTCAAATTAGTTAATTGCGCAAATAAACATGGTGGCAAAGACAATATTGGTGTTTTACTTTGCGAGGTGAGAAAATGAATGAGATAAGAACAGGCGATGTTATCGATGAAAGATATCGTATCATTAAAGAATTAGGTGAAGGCGGAATGGCAATTGTCTATGAAGCTTATGATATGATAATCAAAAAAAATGTTGCCATTAAAATTATTCGTGAAGATACTATGAAAAATCCTATAAATATTACTCGTTTTGAAAGAGAAGCACGTGCCGCGGCTAGTTTATCAAGTCCTAATATTGTAAGAGTAATTAATATTGGTACTCACGATCATCGTCCATATATGGTAAATGAATTAGTTGTTGGACAAACCTTAAGTGATGCTTTAAAAAAGCGCGGTAAATTCTCATTTTTAGAAGCAATAGATATAATGTATGGATTAACATCCGCGGTTATGGATGCTCATAGACATAATGTTATTCATCGCGATATTAAATCACAAAATGTATTTTTAACTCCAGATGGAACAGTTAAACTAGGTGATTTTGGAATTGCTACTTTTCAAAACGCTAATGCTCGCTTAACACGTTCTGAAGTTGTCGTAGGCTCTATTCATTATTTAGCGCCCGAAATTTATAAAGGTGGGAATGCCACACCTCAATCAGATATATATTCTTTAGGAGTTACTTTTTTTGAACTTATTACAGGAAGAGTACCTTATGAAGATGAATCAGCAATTTCTGTGGCCTTAAAGCACACTAACGATAAATTTCCTTCAGCGAAAAAATATAATCCTCAAACGCCAAAAATTATTGATAAAATAATTCAAAAAGCATGTGCAAAGGATTTGTCAAAAAGGTATTCATCAGCATTTGAAATGCGTAAAGATATCGCAAGAATTAGAAATGATCCTTCTTTAATAAGAAAGAAATCATTTTTTGAAAGGTTATTTTCAAGAGATTAAAATGGAAGAAGGAAGAATTGTAGTTAAATGCTTAGGTCAATATCAAGTTTATTTTGAAGAAAAAAATTATATTTGTTCTTTAAAAGGAAATTTAAAAAAAAGCAAAATTAAACCTTTAGTTGGTGATAAAGTATTATTTTCTAAAGAAAATTTACAAATAGAAACTATTTTACCACGTCAAAATGAGCTTATTCGTCCAAGCATGGCAAATTTAGATTATGGAATTATTGTCACTTCTTTAAAAGATCCTGATTTTTCACAAGAATTATTAAACAAATTTATTACTTTTTTAAAATTTTATAATGTTGAACCTATGATTATTTTTACGAAAAGTGATTTGTGCCAAAATGAAATTCCTTATGAAATGATTGAACATTATAAAAGCAAAGGATTTTTAGTTTATATCAATAACAAACATGATGAAATACCATTAAATTTTTTAACTTCTATTGAAGACAAAGTTGTTGCTTTTTTAGGACAAACAGGCGTTGGAAAATCAACATTAATAAATAAAATCGTTCCTTCATTAAATCAAAAAATTGGTGAATATTCCACAGTTTTAAAACGTGGTAAACATCAAACAACTAACACTATTCTTGTACCATTTAATTCATCTTTTATCGCAGATACGCCTGGATTTTCAAGTGTAGAATTATCTTGCTTTAAAGAAGATTTTGCAAAATATTATTTAAATTATGATAATTATAATGCTGATTGTTTTTTTAAAGATTGTCTTCACTTAAATGAAAAAGGGTGCGTTATTAAAGAAAAAATAAAAACACCTTATGATAAATTAGATTATGAAATATATTTGAAATTACAAGAAAAATTATCTTATAGAAAGGATAGATATCAAAAATGATTAAAGTATCACCATCATTATTATCAAGCGATTTATTGGATTTACGTTCTGCATTGAAAAATCTTTATGAAGCAGGTGCCGATTATGCACATGTTGATTGTATGGATGGACATTTTGTTAATAATATGGCCTTTGGACCTAGTTTTGTTTCTGCGCTTAAAAAAGAAAATCTTTTACCATTAGATGTACATCTTATGATTGATAATCCTTTAAAATTTATTGATTTATATTTAAATGCTGCAAGCATAGTAACTATACATGTAGAAACTATTGATGAAAAAGATTTTTTTGATATTGAAAAAAGAGTTCATAGTAAAAAGAAACTTTTAGGAATAAGTTTTCGCCCAAATACTTCAGTAGCCACTTTAGAAAAATATTTACCTTATGTTGATGTTGTTTTAATTATGTCTGTTATGCCTGGATTTTCAGGGCAAAAATTTATGGATGTTGCCTATGCTCATTTAGATTTTTTAAATGATTATCGTCAAAAAAAGCACTTAAATTATTTATTAGAAGTTGATGGAGGTGTTGATGAAAATATCTACCCTACTTTAATAAATAAAAAAGCGGATATAATTGTGTCTGGTAAATATCTTTTTGATGATATCAACATGATGAAATCAAAAATTCAAAAAATGAAAAATATAGGAAATTAAGATGGCTATATTATATTCTTTAATTATAAGTATTTTTGTTTTTTTACTTTGTTTTATCTGCGGTTTAATAGTTTTTAATAATAAAATGAAACATCGTTATAATTTATTAAATCACTTCCCATATGAATTAGAAACTCAACATACTTATCCATTTTTAAATTGTCTTTTTGCTTTATCTATTGCTTCTTTAATGATTTTTCATTTAGATTATTTTTTTATTGAAAAAACAATTCATAGTTCAAATTTTGTAAATAATTTTTTTGGTATCATTTTATTAATTCAAGACATACTTTGTTTTATGATTTTCAATAGCCGTATTCATAATTCATTTAAAACCCATATTATTTTTGCCTCATTTTATTTTGCTTCATCTTTAGCAAGCAATTTATATGCAATTTACTTTATAATTTTCAGTCATTATTTTTCTTTATATTTTCTAATTTATTTTATTATTTTTTCCTTATTGGAGATTATATTAATTTTTTTACCTCAAATGAAAAAAACATTTATTATTGAAAAAAGCGACAAAAACAATCGAAATAAATATAATCATCTTGCTTTTTGTGAATGGTTATTTATCTTTTCTTTTTTTAGTTTTAATATAATACTTTATTTAATAAGAGTTATTTAATTATGAATTGTTTAATTATATATAATCCTTATTCTGGAAGAAAAAAATCTTCAAAATATATAATCAATATTCAAAATAAATTGAAAACAATATATCAAAAAGTAGATATATTTATTTCATCTAAAAAAGATTCCATTAGGAATAAAATATCTTCTATTAATAATGAATATCAAATTTTATTTGTTTTAGGCGGTGATGGAACTTTACACGAAGTTATTAATGCTATTATAGATTTTAAAAAACAAGATCTATTAAGTATTTATTATTTTCCATGTGGTACTTTAAATGATTTTGCTCATTCTATGCACCTTAAAGTAAATTTAAATAAAGCTATAAAAATTTTAAAAGAAAATAATATTAAAAATTACAATGTTGTTAAATTAAATAATAAACATTTTCTTTATGGTTCGGCTTTTGGTAAGTTTTCTTCTGTTAGTTATGATATTAATAATAGCTATAAAAAATTTTTCCGTTCTTTTGCTTATTATTTAAAAATTATTAAAAATTTTTTTAAAAAGGAAAATAGTCAATATAAAATAACTTTTTCTGATAAAGAATTTATAATAAATAATTATGTTACATTTTTTTTAAATACCTTAAAAATGGGTGGATTTACTATGCATTATAAAAATAATATTTATTTTGATGACACAGAATTTAAAATTGTCATAATTAAAAAATCAATTTTTAGCATCTTTAATTTCGTTTTATTTTTCCTTTTTGGCGAATATTATCATAATAAAAATATTCTCAATTTAAATACCAATAAAGCTAATATAAAAATAAATAAAATTGTAAAAATAAATGGTGATGGTGAATTATTAACTATAACCGATAATATTTTTCTTTCTATTAATAATAATGAGTATATAAAATTTTTTCTTCCTAAAAAGATGAATAAATATTTTAAGCAATAAAAAAACTTTTAGAAATCAATAATTATTTTCTAAAAGTTTATTTTATTATTGAGCATTTTTTTCTGCTTTTCTAAGAGTTTTAATTGCACGTGCAGATAATTTTAAAGTAACGACACGACCATCAATTTCAACTTTAACAGGTTGAAGATTAACATTCCATCTTCTACGTGTTGCTCTTAATGAGTGAGAACGTGCATTACCGCTCATTGGTCCTTTTCCTGTTAATGGACAAAATCTAGACATATTGATACTAACCTCCTTTAGGGATTTACTATGTAAATATAACATTTAACAAGCTTTATTGCAAATATTTTTGAAACTAAACAAAATTATCTTGAAAGTAATAAAGCTAATTCTTTAATTTGAGATTTAGAAACAGCATTTAATGCACCTTTAATAGTAACACTTTGAACAATTTCAATATTTTTTAAATTGCTTAATTTTTCTTTCATAATTTTATTAGCATTAGGTGCCCACATACCATTTTCTATTAATGCAACTTTTCGATTTTGATAATTATGTTCTTCTAAAGTAGCAATAAATGTTTTCATAAAAGGAAATATATCACCATTATAAGTCGTGGTTGCTAAAACTAAACGATCATATCTAAAAGCATCTTCAATTGCTTCGGCATTATCAGATCTAGCTAAATCAAATAAAGCTACTTTTTCCTTTTTCTTTTCTAATTCTTCTTTTAGTAATTGAACAGCTTTTAAAGTGTTACCATATACCGAAGTATAACAAATTGTTACACCTTTATCTTCTGGTTCATATTTACTCCAAATATCATATTTGTTTAAATAATATGAAATATTTTCTTTTAAAATTGGTCCGTGTAAAGGATAAATTGTTTTTATTTCTAAATTGCTTAATTTTTTTAAAACATTTTGTACATTTAAACCAAATTTTGAAACAATACCAAAATAATATCTTCTTGCTTCACATGCCCAGCCATCTTTATCTTCATAATCTAAAGCGCCAAATTTTCCAAATGCATCTGCACTAAATAAAGATTTTGTAGATGATTCATAAGAAAAAATTACTTCTGGCCAATGAACTAAAGGTGCAGTGAAGAAAGTTAAAGTATGATGACCTAATTCTAATTTATCATTATCTTTAACGACAATTCTTCTTGAAACAAAATCATTTTCAAAAAGATTTTTCATCATATTAAATGCTCCGATAGAAGCTACAACTTTGGCATTTTTATATGTATTTAAAAAAGCTTCAATATTTGCAGAGTGATCCATTTCCATATGATGTACCACAAGATAATTTGGTTCTCTACCATTTAAAACTTTTTTTAAATTAGCTAACCATTCATCTTTAAAATTATAATCAACCGTATCAAGAACACAAATTAAATCATCCATAATTACATAAGAATTATATGACATTCCATGCTCTACAATATATTGCCCTTCAAATAAATCAATTTTATGATCATCTACACCTATATAATTAATCATTTTTAAGCATCCTTTTTCCAAAGACCATGTAAATTACAATAAGCATAAACAGCTTTTACTTTTTCTTCATCTTCTAATTCAAATTCTGCATACGGAGCATCATTTGGTTTTAAATATTTGATTTCATGATCTAAATTTGTTATTAAACAAATCCATTCAATATAATGAGCATCTGTCATTGGATGAAGTACTTCACCAACTGTTACACATACTTTATTATCTTTAAGAGTATAAACAGGAATATGTTTTTCTACGGCAGCATCTACTGTATTTGCTTTTAATTCTTTCAAAGGTTCATTAGTACAACATTTAAGCGTAACATTTTCACAATTAGTAACAGTGAAATTAGAATCATCACAATAAAAAGTATCCCCAATTTTAACAAAAACTTTACCACAATTTTTACATCTATAAAATTTTTCTTCCATTTAAATTATCTCCTTTTTCTCTTTACAAATATTATAGGCATATCTTATTTTTATTTCTATGGAAATTATTTAAGATTTTCTTTAAAAAATGTTTCAATAACATCAAAAGGAATAATTTCTTTGTTATCGTATAAATCAGTATGAACTGCATTAGGAATAATTAATAATTTTTTATTTTGAGTATATTTAGAATTACTAATCATATTTTTATATGCATCTTTACTAAAATAACAAGAATGAGCTTTTTCACCATGTATCATTAACACTGCACTTCTTATTTCATTACTATATTGTAAAATTGGTTGATTAATAAAGGACATACAACCAATTTTATTCCATCCTGCGTTAGAATTTAAGCTACGCTTATGATACGCTCGACCTTTATAATATTCACTATAATCTTTAACATAAAATGGTACATTTTCAGGAACTGGCAAATCTAAACATCCTCCATTAAGTTCATATTTACCATTTTTATAATCAATTGTTCTTTGTTGATTAAGTTGCTTTTTCATTTCATATCTAGCTTGTTCATTATTATTAGCGTCAAAATATCCATTTGCATTAACTCTAGACATATCATACATAGTTGAAGTTACTGTTGCTTTAATTCTTGTATCTAAAGAAGCAGTATTCAAAGCTAAACCACCCCATCCACATATGCCAACTATACCAATTTTATCTATATCTACATTATCTAAAGTAGATAAATAATCAATTGATGCTTGAAAATCTTCAGTGTTAATATCTGGACTAGCCATATATCTAGGTTCTCCAAGAGATTCTCCAGTGAATGAAGGATCAAATGCTAATGTTAAAAATCCTCTTGAAGCTAATTCTTGAGCATATAAACCACTTGCTTGTTCTTTAACCGCGCCAAAAGGGCCACATACACTTATTGCAGGCAATTTTCCTATTTTATTTTTAGGTGTGTATAAATCTCCGACAAGAGTTATTCCATAACGATTATGAAATACAATTTTTTTATGGTCAACATTTTCATTTTTCGCGAATGTTTTATCCCAATTATTTTCTAAAATTAATTTTTCTTCTTTCATAAATTTATTAACCTTTCTTTTATTTAATTATAACAAAAAATATTTTTCATTTATTTATTCTTTTAAAATAAATTTACATTTCGGATAATTATTACATCCAATAAAATTTCCATACTTTCCAACTCTATCTACAAGTTTTCCTCCACATCGAGGACAAACACCATCTTTAATTTTACTTTGAGTATCAGCGATATTTTTTAAATGCTCTTTATTATTTATTTTTGATGCCTTAAGTAAAATTAAATTCTCAATTTCCTCCATTTCACTATCTAACAAATGAGTTCCATCATTGAAATTTTTTAAATAAGTATTTAAATCTTTTAAATTAATAACATAAGGAACATCTATTTTATCAGCATTGTTTTGTACCATTACTATCACAGAATTTATTTTATATTTATTATCTAAAATTTTACTTAAATGATAAATATGAGAACGATTTTGTTTAATGGGATTTAAAAATTGGTGTTTTTCATGATTATAAAGAGTTTGTGTCCATTTATCTAGATCTTCACTTCCAAATATCCATCCTTTATAATTTTTCGTTTCAATACAAAATATTCCATTTTCTCTAATTTCTACATGATCAATTTGATGACTTTTTCCTCTTTCATCCATTATTATTAAATTATTTATTTGTCTATGATTAACTTTGTTAAAAATTAAAGGGTTTAATTTTGCATTAACTTTGGATTCTCCTTGTTTTCCTTTAAAATCATTTACTATAGGTTTTGTTATTTCTTTAAATAATTTTTTTATTAGTCCCATATTTTAATAACTATTTTTTATTAAACTTATTTTATTATATTCCAATAGCCAGATTTTGTCGAACCAACATGTTCTATTTTTCCATTTTTTTTCATTTTATTAAGATAATATTTAACCCCTTCTTCACTTAAACCCATTAACTGAGCAATTTTTTTTCTTGTTAATTTATTATTTAATTTAATTAAATTTATTATTCTTTCTTCCATAGATAAACTTTTATCATTAGCTTTTAAATTATTTTCTTGGGTAGTTTCTTGGGTAGTATTTTGATCTTCTTGGGTAGTTTCTTGGGTAAAATCCCGATTTTCTTGGGTAGTATTTTGATTTTCTTGGGTAGTTTTAAATAAAGAATTGAATGGTATAGTTACTTTTAAAAAATTATCTAAAAATTCAAAAGCATTTTTTCCATATTTTTCAACTACTAACAATACACCATGACCTGTTTGTTCAATCAAACCTAATTGAATAAAAATCCTAGTTAAAATGATATTCACAGGTCTACTTATGCCACTAAAAAAATCTTTCTTAGTCATATTATTAGGAAGTCCACCAGTAGAAATAATTTCTAATCTATCATTAAATATATAAATTGCAGGAGGTGTTTTTTCAACCCAGTTATTATGTAAACAAGCATTAAACCAAGCTTCTCTAAATGCTACCTCATCAAACAATTTAATATCTTCTCTTACTCCATTTTTAAAAATAGTTTTTGTTTGATTAATAACATCTTTGCAGTATTCATAGGCATTTTTTCATGGCAACAATCAAACATTTATAACCATATTCATTTCTAATAGTTATATTAGATGCTTTTGAGTTTCCATCAAATTTAACAACTTTTATTGAATAATCGTTTTCATCAGCTAAAAGTTCTGCTTGAATATTGAATTCTCCAAATTCATTTTTTAATTTATTATTTTCCAAAAAAGTTTCATCATTAATAGAAAGTCCATTTTCTTTAAATAACATTTTTAAATAAGTAAATTTTAATTTTTTTCTCGAAGAAGGAATATCTGTAATTTGAAGTTTAGAAGCCATTTTTAAATTAAATTCTTTCTCAATTTGTTTTTTAGACATTATTACTTTTACCTTTCTTTTTAATAATTTCATTACATTTTTACTATTTTATCTATTATCACAATTCTTAATTATTTATTATTAAACTTTTTTATATATTTATCATATTCGTTATATATTTTTTGACCTAAATATTTAGGAGAGATGATATTTATTTCACCACAGAAAGAAATAAAATAAAAGAACAATTGCCCGAAAGAACAATAAAATGTATAACAATTTCCATCCATTTTTATAGGAATAGGTCTATGTAAATAACGTTGATTAAATAATTTAATTCCTCGCTTGGTAAATTCTATAATGGCTTCGCAAAACCTATTTTCTGCAAACTGTACTCCTTTTTCAATATTTAATTCTAATATTTCAATTTGATCTTTGCTAAATTTAATAGGTTTATTAATTGGCATAACATTTATAATTTTATAAATATGAATTGCTTCAATTTTATCATTGTCATACCCAATTAAATAAGAATATAATTCTTCTTTAGATGTTGTTATTTTATATGGAATAAATTCAAAAATTCTTTTTTCAAGTTCTAGAGTTAAACATGTTTTATTTTTAATACATTCATTGATAATATCGATATTTTTACGATAAATAATACATTCTCTTTTATATTCAGGTAGTAATAAATAATGATTAATTAAGTTTCGAAAATAAGATGATGCTGCTTGATAATTAATACCTGAATTAATATTATTAAAAATAAATTCATTATGATTATTTAGATAAAATGTTAATGAGTTATCAAAATAATTTTCTGAAGATATAAATTCAATTTCACAAAGTTCATTTGCTAAATCACATGAAAGATTATAATTATTAATATTATATTTTTGCGTAATTAAATTTGCTTTTTCTAATGCCTTATTTTTTATATTTTGATAATCTTTATAATAATTTTCAAATAATAGATTCATAAATTTGTTTTTATTTATTGATCCATCTTTTTTTAAAATTTTGAAAATTTGCATATCGTTTATAATAGAATTAAGACTTTTTTTATCAAGATTTACTTTTATTTTTAACATATAATCTCCTATTGTTATAAATTATACAACAAAAAAATTAATAAAAATAAAATATAAATCATTATTTCGGGAATTTTAATAAATTTATATACCACAAAAATATAATTAAATTGAACATTTTTTTATTTTTTAATATTAAATACTATATATCTGTGAGGTGAAAGAAATGAAAATATTACAAGGAAAATTTAATAAAGCAAATATTTATGCTTCAATTATTGATGAAGAAACAGAAAAACAAATAAAAACTTTGCTTGATCAAGAATTTATCAAAGATTTACATGTTGCTATTATGCCTGATTGTCATGCGGGAAAAGGTTGTGTAATTGGCACTACAATGACAATTAAAGATAAGATAGTTCCAAATTTGGTAGGTGTCGATATTGGATGTGGAATGCTATGTGTATGCTTAGGTAAAGAAGAAATTGATCTTAAAAACTTAGATAATTTTATACATGAAAATATTCCTGTAGGAATGAAAGTAAATCAAGTTAAAACTAACTTTAATGTACCTTTAACAAAATTAAAATGTTATAACGAATTAAAAAATAGCTCATATTTAGATAAATCTATCGGTTCTTTAGGTGGAGGTAATCATTTTATTGAAATTGATGTTTCTAAAAATGGAACTTATTATTTAATTATTCATTCAGGATCTCGTAACTTAGGTAAACAGGTCGCAGAAATATATCAAAATAAAGCAATTAAATATCATGAAAATAAAATTTTTAATAAAACTAAAAGAAATAAAATTATCCGTGAATTAAAAGAACAAAATCGTCAAAAAGAAATTCAACAAGTTCTAAAAGATTTTAAAAATGCAAAAATTAATCTTCCTATACCAGAAGAATTATGTTACCTCGAAGGTGAAGAATTTGAAAACTATATGTCTGATATAAAAATTTGCCAAGA
Source organism: uncultured Bacilli bacterium (assembly GCA_947632435.1). GTDB lineage: Bacteria > Bacillota_I > Bacilli_A > RFN20 > CAG-449 > CANRPC01. The sequence continues at coordinate 14,705 of CANRPC010000015.1, forward strand.
ATTTGCAATGGAAAATCGCAAAGAAATAGCCAAAAGAATTATCAATTATTTAAATAAAAATTTAAATGATTTAGATTCATTTGAAACTATTCATAATTATATAAATATGAAAGATAAAATTTTAAGAAAAGGCGCTATTTCTGCATATGAAAATGAAGTTGTTTTAATTCCTATTAATATGAAAGAAGGATGTATTATTGCCAAAGGTAAATCTAATCAAGAGTACAATTATTCTGCACCTCATGGAGCGGGAAGAATCATGTCTAGAAGTCAAGCTTTAAAAGAAATTAATATAAATGATTTTGTTGATTCTATGAAAGGAATTTATTCTTCAACAATAAGTAAAAAAACTCTTGATGAATCACCTTTTGCTTACAAACCGCTAGAATCTATTATAAATAATATTAAAGATACTGTGGACATTATTGAAATTATTAAGCCAATTTATAATTTTAAATCTGAAGAATAACATAATTAAAATTAAATAATAATGCTTTACAAATCTGACAATAATTATAATCTAAATTATAATAATCTAAATTATAATAATGGAGAAAATTATGTTTATTGGTCGTGAAAAAGAATTAAAGCATTTAAACAAACTATATAGTGACACTGCTTTCCAATTTGTAGTAATGTTTGGAAGAAAAAGAATTGGTAAAACAGAATTACTTAAAGAATTTTCTAAAAATAAGAATGCCATTTTTTATTCTGCACTTGAAAAAAAATCAAATCTTGATGAATTTTCTTCTGAAGTTTTTAAACACTTTAATGAAAATAATAATCTTCTTTTTAAAACTTGGAAAGATGCATTTCAATATATAAGCAATCATACAAAAAAAAGACAAGTTTTAATTATTGATGAATTTCCTTATATTGCTAAAGCAGAGCCAGAAATCAAAAGTATTCTTCAACATATAATTGATCATGATTGGAAAAACAAAAATATAATGCTTATTTTATGTGGCAGTTCTGTTTCATTTATGACTAATGGAATTATGGGAAGAAAAAGTCCTCTTTATGGAAGAAATACTTCTGTAATGGAAGTACTTCCATTCGATTATTCTATAACTAATAGTTTTTTACCAAAATACTCTAAAAAAGATAGAATGATAGTATATGGAATACTTGGAGGTGTCCCATATTATTTATCGAAATTTGAAGATACAAAATCATTAGAAAAAAATATTGCTGACATTATAATTGATTCATCATCTTATTTAAGAGAAGAACCAATATCTTTACTTAAATCAGAATTAAGAGAACCTATGACATATAATAGTATTTTAGAAGCAATTGCAACAGGTGCAAATAAGCTAAACGAAATAGCGGATAAAACAAAAATCGATGCGACAAAATTACCAATATATATTAAAAATCTTATTGAAATGAGAATTGTAGAAAAAATAATTTGTTGCGGTGAGAAAACAAATTCAAAAAAAAGTCAATATATCATAAAAGACAATTTTTTTAGTTTTTGGTATCGCTTTGTTTTTGCAAAACAAACAAAAATTGAATTAATGGAACCTTTAAATTATGTAAAATCTATTATGAATGAAATCAATGAATATATGGGATTTAAATTTGAAAAAATTTGTTACCAATTTATGATATCACTTGCTAAAAAAAATGAATTACCATTTATACCATCTTCTTTAGGCAAGTGGTGGGGAAATAATCAAAAGACAAAAAAAGCCGATGAAATAGATATCTTAGGAATTGAAAATGATAAATATCTTTTTTGCGAATGCAAATTCAAAAATGAAGCTTTTGATTTAAAAGAATTTAAAGATTTAATTGAATCCTCAAATAATTTTAAAAATGCAAAAGAAAAATATTTTTATATTTTTATAAAAAGTAGTTTTACAAATGCAGTAATTTCAGAAGCCAAAAACTATAATGTAAAATTAATAACAATTGAAACAATGTTATAAGTAATGATATTATTTTTTTGTAGTAAATGAGAATATTTTAATATTTTTTTAGGAATTTATAATGGAATGTAAGCAAAAAAAATCAAAAAATAGTTTAATAAGAAATACAATTTTAAGATCCATATATGAAGGTTGTTGGTTAGAAATAACTTATCAAAATGCAAATGACATAGTAAAAACATTTTGGATATCTATAAAAATGATTTATTTTGATAGCAAAACATTACAATGTTATTCTTTAAGTTTAGATGAAGATAAAAATAAAATAAAAACAATATCAATTTATTTAGATAGAATTTTAAGCGCCAAATGCCTTCCTAATACATATATCATGAATTCAGAAGAGTTAGTAAAATATTTAGATGAGCATGCCGAATGTACAAAAGAATTATTTCCATCATTTGATTATGAAAATGTTTTATCATATTTAAGTGCTTGTGTAAATGATGATGATTCACCTGTTAAAATGGAATCCGCGGCAATTGAAGGTATCGATTTAAATGTTTTAGAAGATAACGATTATATTCCTCTTAGTAATAAGCAAATAAAAGAATTAAAGAAAAACTTTATTTTTAAAAATAATGGAGAACTTGTAAATATTGAACTTGCTGTGAATTTAATTTCTTTTGTCTATACTAATGGAAAACAACTTATTTTAGCTTATAAACCAGTAAAATGGGATATTAAAAATCAAAAATTAAAAATTATTAATTCTATTTTATTTTGCAATAAATTTAAAGATGAAGAAGGTATAGAGCATAATCTTTTAGAAAAATACATCTATGAAGATGAAAAATATTTATTAGAAGAATATACAAAAAATTACCATATTATTAAAGAATTAATAATGAGTAGAATAAAAGATCAAAATATTAATTTTAATGATACAAGCAAGTTAATTTTAATAAAAAGGGTTAAAAATATAGACATTGAAACTCAATTTGATGGTATACGTACAATGTATGAAGCAAATACAACTACTATTCCAATTAAAGCTTTTTTTGGAGAGGTTAATATCAATAGAAATCGAAAATATTACCCATTTTGTTTTACCAATAATAATTTAAATCCATCACAATTAGTTTCTATTTTTTCAGGACTAAAAGACGATTTAAGTTTTATACAAGGTCCACCTGGAACTGGTAAAACACATACTGTCTTAAATTTAGTGACTACAGCTTTTTTTAATGGTTTAACTTGTTTAGTAACAACAAATAATAATCAACCAATGAAAGATCTTAAATCTAAATTTGAAAATATTGGGAATTATAAAAACGAACCAATAGAACTCCCTCTTTTAAGATTGTCAGCGAAAGATAAAATGACCGAAACAATTAAAAATATGAATCATCTATATTTAAAATATAAAGATGCAAATGTTAACGATAGGATTTTAGAGCAAAATTCAAAATATCAAAAAGAAAATCTTAATCAAATAGTTAAAAAACTTAATGAATTTGATGAATTTAAAACACAAAAAATTAGAAGAGAGAATTTTCAAAAATTTGTAGAGGATAATGAATATAAAAATCTTACTTTAGATATTAAATTTCAAACAAAAAATAACATTGAAGATTTTGATTTCTCAAGCTTAAACGAATCAATTCAATTAAATGAAGTAGTCAACAAATCATTTTTATATTTTAATTCCGCAAAATATATTCAAAAATTAGATAAACCTAAATACCAAAAATTAAAAGACATAATATCAATTGATATTAATGATGAAGATGCATTAAAAAATTCCGTTGAAAAATTTCTAGCATTTTTAAAAGAAGAAAATGGCATGGAAATGCTTTTAGATGTTTTTCCAATTGTAATATCCACAAATTTATCATCTGCTAAATTGGGATCTCCAAAACCTTATTTTGATATATGTATTATTGATGAAGCAGGTCAATGCAATGTTGCAACATCTTTAATTTCAATTATCCGTGCTAAAAAGTTAATTCTTGTAGGGGATATTCAACAATTACAACCAGTCATAACTTTAGAAAATTCTAATAATGAATATTATAAAAATTTATATGATGTTGATGATGTTTTTGATTATAAAAATAATTCAATTTATTCTACCATGATTTCTAATGCTCCTAGATATAAAGAAACATTATTAAATGAACATTATAGATGTGCTTATGATATTATAAATTTTTGTAATAAAAAATATTATAAAAAAATGTTAGATATTAAAAATGAAAAAGATAAACAAAATCATTTATTTGTTATTGATGTTTCTTTTGATAATTATGATTTAGGAAAAAATGTTTCAAGCCAAGAAATATTAAAAATATTAAATCTTTTAGAAAAATTTAAAAATCAAAATAAAAGCATTGGAATTATTACACCTTATGTTGCTCAAAAAAGATACTTAATGGATAAAATTAAACAAGAGAATTTTAAAAATGTTGAAGTATCAATTGGAACAATACACACATTTCAAGGAAATGAAAAAGATATTATTATATTTAGTACAACAATTAATAAAAATACAAAAATTGGAACATATAGATGGCTTAAGAATAATAAACAACTAATCAATGTCGCTGTATCAAGAGCAAAAGAAGAATTTTATTTATTAACTAATATTAAAAAATTAGAAGAACTCCATTATAAAACTACATATAACGATGAAAAAGAAAAAGATGATATTTATGATTTATATAAATACATTGTTGAGAAAGGTGAATATGAAGTTATTGCAAATTCTATTTCATCTCAAGCATTAGATGAAAATAATTTTATAACCTTCTTAGACAAAGAAAAATTAATCTCCTATAAACTTGCTTTATCAACAATTTTATGCGAAGGATCTAAATTTAAAGAAAAAGTAAATGTTAATACATTAATTAAAGACTATGTAGGAACAGAATATTTTGATTTTGTTATTTATAATAAAAAAAATATAGAATGCGTATTTCAATTAATTAAAGCAACTAAAAAATATGAACACAATCAAAAAATAGAAGATTTTTGTCAAAAACACAATATAAAATATATACCTATTAAACCATCAGAAACACGTTCTTACTTTGAAATTAAAGAATCACTAAAAGAATTAATTTAAATTTTTTAATGCTTATTTAACTGTCACAAATTTGAAATTATTTTTAATTTGTGACAGTTATGATAAATTAATATCTACTTTATTTAAAAGCCATTTTTCTATATTTATATGAGTTATTCCATCTTTTGACATATCGTATTCGTCTAAACTAAATACATACTTTGGTGAAGGATCACGCACTGAATCAAATGCTTTAAATTCTCTTTCAATAATATCATCATCCATTAACAAATATGCGACTTGAATAAAACATTTTTTACCATCTTTTATAGCAACAAAATCAATTTCACCTTTATAAGTTTTGCCTATTTTAACATCATATCCACGATATATTAATTCGTTATATATTATATTTTCTAAAGCATGACCTATAAATATTTTATTAGAATCATTACAAGCAAGTAAAAAACCATTATCAACAACAAATTGTTTTTCTATTTGTTTTAAAGTTCTTTTTGTAGCAATATCAAATCTTTTCACTCTAGATATTAAACAAGCTTGTTCTAATTTTTCTAAATATCTATAAACTATTTTTCTATATATATTATCTTGATTATTTAAATTATAATAATCCACTATATTTTGAACGGAAAATTCCTTGGAAATATTATTGATAATGTATTTAGCTATTAAAATAAATGTTTCTTTATCAATTTTAGATTTTTTATCACAAATATCTTTATCAATAATTCCATAATATATTGACTTCAAATATTCCTTTATATCTTCTTCTAAGACATAATCCATTCGTTGAGGCATTCCTCCAAATCTTATATAATTTTGAAGTGGATTATTAGGAAGTTCTAATTTATTTACCTCATAAAATTTAATAAATTCACTATAAGTAAATGGCATTATTTTAAATTCTTTACATCTACCAACAAGTAAACTTGCAAGTCTACCTGATAAAAGTTTTGAATTGCTACCAGTCACAAAAATAGAGACATTTTGAGTCGCTTTTAAAGATGCTAATACTTTTTCAAATTGATTAACATGTTGAATTTCATCTAAAAAAATATAGTATTTTTTATCATCTTTAATTTGCTTTAAAATATAATTATTTAGTTTATTGTAATTATTAATTTTTGAAAACTTAACATCTTCAAAATTAATAAAAATAATATGATCTTTATTTATCTTTCCTTCAATTTCTAATTCTTCTTTGATTTGATTTAATAAAATACTTTTACCGCATCTTCTTATACCAGTTAAAACTTTAATTAAGTTTGATTCATAAAATCTACTTATGTGTTTTAAATATTGATCTCGTTTAATTAACATAGCTGTTCACCACATACATAATAACATATATATTTAAAATGTGTCACAAATTTAAAATTATTTTTAATTTGTGACAGTTATTATAAAAATATTTTAAACTAACATATTATCTATAATAATCAATTTCTATATTTTTTTCTTTACACATTTTTTCAATGCGAACTCTTACTATTTTAACTCTATTATTTTCCCTTCTATCAAAAAAGAGAAAAATAACATCAAGTTTAGATGCTAATTCTATTTGATATATCAAGTTTTAATCTTAATTCTATTAATGCTTTTGAATATTTCATACTATCATCCTTATTTGACTATTTTAAATAAAACTAAATATAACAATTTTTTTGTTACAATTAACTTATTAATGTTTAAAATTTTTACATTCACTTTATAAGAATTTAAACTTCAAAAATATGATTGAAAGAACTTTTATAGATATAATATTGATACTTATTTAATAATTTCATATCCTACTTTACTTGATAAAATTCCTGCATCTCTATAATCTTTATTTATAATGGCATATTATAATTAGTACTCTTGTATTAAAAAAGTAAGATAGTGAGGAATGTATAGAACATTACCGATTAAAGCAATATTACCTTCTCTAATCTTAATTGCCCTATCAACGTGATAATGGTCATAATTTTCAAGAATAGTAGTAAGTGCTTTAGCTTTACTGTTATTTGCTTTTACTTCAATCAAAGTACATTTACCTTTAAAACGTGTAACAAAATCAATTTCAAGGCCACTATCTTTATGATAATAATAAAGTTTTCTATTCATTTTAGAAAAGGCATCGGCAATGATATTTTCATATATTGCACCTTTATAAATCGATAGATTACCATTTAAGATATCTGCATATGTTCCTTCTTCAAGCATTGCAACAAATAAACCACTATCTTGCATATAAACTTTAAAAACATCATCTTTTTTATTACCTTCTAAAGGTAATTCAGTAATTGATAAAGCATAGCAACGACTGATAATGCCTGCATCTTCAAGCCATTCTAAAGCTCGTTTAAAATCATCATTTTTTCCATTCCCTTTTATTTTTGAAAATTGAAATTTTTTATTTTCTTTTGCTAATTGACTTGGGATAGAATTAAACACAGCAAGAATAGTTGCAAGTTCCTTCTTATCTACATACAAAGAGTTATCCTGTTTTAAATGTCTACCAAAATCATCTTGATAAGATTCTAAAATATTACGTTGCAATTTTAAAACTTTATTTAAGTCACCATTTTCAATAAATGCCGCGACTACTTCTGGCATACCACCAACACAAATATATTTACGAAATAAATCTGAGATTCTTAAATGTATCGCTGGTAAAATTTCTTTGCATTCTATAAAACAATTTTTTAATTCATCAATTGTTTTTGATGAAATGCCATTAGCCCACATGAATTCTTCAAAATCCAAAGGTTTCATATAAATTACATCTTCATATCCAACAGGAATTGCATTATCACTTCTTTGACTATAACCTTTTATGCCAAGTAAGGAACCAGTGCAAATAATATCATATCTACCATCTTCATAAAAATATTTTAAGGAGGATCTTGCATTAGGGCAATCTTGTACTTCATCAAAAATAAGAAGCGTTTTGTACGGAATCGCATTAACATTTAAAATATTGGCAGTTATTTGACTAATTAAATCATTAATAATAAAAGAATGATCAAAAATAGCTCGTAATTCATGATTTTTACGAAAATCAAGGTAAATTACATTTTCATAGTTCTCTTTAGCAAATTGTTTAACAATATAAGTTTTACCAACTTGCCTTAAACCTTTAATTACTAAAGGTTTTTTATTTTTACTCTGTTTCCATTTTAAAAGTTCACTATATATTTTCCTTTTTAACATAGTAACTCTCCTTTATGTTCATTATAACAAAAAATGATAAAAAACAATGGAATATATTTTCAATTTAGTAAATTTTTATACCGAATATTACCTTAATTTAGTAAATTTTTTAAACGAATAATATATCAAATTAGAAAAAAAATAAAACTAAACATTTAAAATAAATATACACAATAATAAAATTTATTTAATTTTTACATTCATTGCTATAAAATAATTATTTTTTTATACTGCTACACCTTGCGTTAATAAAGTTCTCGGTTGCCGTGTAGAAGATCTGTTAGAGTACGATAATAGCAAGATTGAAGATAAGCATCTTTTAATTTCTTGCACTTTTTTTTAATTTTGGTGGAACTGACGAGGATCGAACTCGCTACCTATTCGTTGCGAACGAATCGCTCTCCCAAATGAGCTACAGTCCCAATTGCATATTTATTTTATAAAATTATTTTCAAATATACAACGATTAAATATTTTTTTCACATTCAATTTTGCAAAGAAAAATATTATCTTCATTTTTTATTCCTTTTGCAAAAAAGACATTTTCTTCTTGCTTAATATAAATTTTTAAGGTGTCATCTTTTTTTAATTCATGTAAATAATTTATTTCTAAATTACGAATTAAATAATTTTTATCTAATTTTAAAATATTAGTAATATATTGCACATATTTTATATTATTTATATGTCCATTATGATCTAAATCAGAAAAAGAACATTTAACTTCATAAGGGACTAATGAAGAAATATCAAAATCATCAATTTTTTTAAAATCAGTTTCAAAATTTTTTTCTTGACATATTTCTTTTATTGGATATTCAAAATTTCTAGGTAATATAAGTCTTCTAGTTTTGTAATCAACGATTGCCCATTTTGATTGAACTTTACATATTACATCATCATTTTCATCAGTAATTAAAGTATCTCTATCAAAATCCACTCTACCTTTTTCTCTTGGCCATGTTTTTACTTTTAATGTTGAATATAAAGGAGGATATTTCATCATTTCAAAACGTGTTCTTAATAATATCCAAATATGATTTTCTTTCATAAAGTCATCAAAACCAATATTCAGAATATCTGCATGTTTACCAGCAACATCCTGAGCTAAATCCAAAATTGCTACAGGTGTTAAATGATCATAACAGTCATAATCAGAAATTCTTAAGCGAAATTTTTCTTCATAAATAGCGTTATTATCCATTAATTTTTCCTCTTAATTTTCTTAATAAAGGTACTAAAAGTAATCCTAAAGAATTGCCTAATAAAATAGTAAAGAATTTGCTCCATAATCTTCCTTCAAATTTCGCTGTGAAAAGGAAAGAAGCAAAACCAATATTTACATTTAAAAAGGCTCCACACCCTATAATACATAATATTAAAACTAAAAATCTTGCAATCGGTTGTTCTGCTTTTTTATATGTATTAACACCAAAATATATTAAAATGCCATTAATAAATCCATAAAATAAAATTTCAAAATGATTCAAATTTACATAATTATCTCTAAAAACATTTAAAATATCATTGTTATAAAAAGGTGTTAAATGTAATATTCCACCTATTAACATTGCACCAAGAATATTACCAATTAAGGAAACTATTGTTTCTAAAAAATAGATGGGATTATTATCAAAAACGTAAGGTAATTTAATTAAATAAGCATCATAAGCATAAAGCAAACATAAAATAAATCCAATCCCTAAACTAAACATACCAATGTAGTTATCAAAATAAATATACATTGCTCCAACTATTGCAAAAATAATGCCTGCGATTAAAGAATTAATCAAAGTTTTTAATAATTTTGAAATAATTAAATTTTTCATAAAAATTGCTCTCCAAAAAAACTTTACTCTTAAATTTTATATAAGTAAATAATTAAAACTTTTTTCTTAAATTTATGTTATGATATTTAAGGTGATTTTATGGATATTAAAACGTATAAAAAAGATTATTTTTATTCTTATACTCTTGGTGCATTTCCAACTTTAGAATTAATAAAAAATCATAAAGAAGAAATTTTAAAAGTTTTAATTCATAGTTCTTTTACAAATGAAGAAGTATTAAATAAAATAAAAGATAATTCATCATATTATGAAATGAGTTATAATGATAAATTAATTTCTAAATTGGCATCTAAAGGTAATTGTTATATTGTTGCAATATTCAAAAAATATAAAATGACTTTAAATAAAGATAAAAATCACATCTTGCTAGTAAATCCTATGGACATGGGTAATCTAGGAACGATTATAAGAAGCGCTCTTGGTTTTAATATTAAAGATATTGCTATTATTTCACCATGCGTAGATATTTTTGATCCAAAAGTTTTAAGAGCATCGATGGGAAGTTTCTTCTCTGTAAATATTGTTATTTTTAAATCTTTAAAAGAATATCAATCTCTTTATCCTGAACATGTTATTCATGCATTTATGTTACAAGCTAAAAATAAATTACAAGATTTTAAATTTAATGCTAAATATACTACTTTAACATTTGGCAATGAATCTTCTGGTTTAGATATTAGTTATTTAGATGATAATGCAATAGTTATTGAGCACAAAAAAGATATCGATTCATTAAATTTACCGATATCTATTGGTATTGCTCTTTATGAATTTACTAAACAGCAAAAATAATTTATTCTTCTACCCCATACTTTAAAAATGCAAGAACACGTTCATAAGATAATTCATCTTTACCAACAAAAATAATTTTATCTTCAGCATTTAAAGGCATATCTGGGCCAGGACTAACTTGCAAAAGTCCATCACTTTTTCTTAAAATTGCCACGATTGTCGCTTCCGTATAATTCCAAAAATATACTTCACCGATAGTTTTATTACAAATCCAACTATCTTTATCTATAATAACTTCAAAAAACGAAATTTTTTCATTGACTTGAAATCGAAAATCACTTTCAAATTCATTAAGTGCAGTATCAATTTTATCAAATAAAGCCTTTGAATCCTCGATTAAAGATTTAATATAATGAGATTTATCGCTAATAGTTTTTTTAGATTTAAATGATTCTTTATATTTAATAGCCTTTACTTGAGAATCAACAAATACTCCTACACCATGCTTAACAAAAAGAATTTTTTCATTTGCTAAAAGTTGAATAGCTTTACGAATTGTTTCAGGAGAAACATTATATAAAGAAGCAAGTAAAGACCTACCTTTTAAAATACTCCCTTCAGGAAATTCACCACTTACAATTTTATCTGTAATATCTTGGGCAATTTTTACATAAACAGCTTCTTTTTCCATATTAGTTAGCTCCTTAACTTACAATTAATTTTATCATATTAAAACTTTAAAAAAAATACTAACTCTCTTTTAATTGAAATGAAAAATAAAAAAAGTTATTATATCTAAGAAAGGAAACTCAACATGAATGTTTTAAAGTTTTTAGCCCGCGGTTTATTTTCTAACGCGGTTATTGTTAAAGAATCCAAAAAACAAAAATTTTATATTGCTATATTGATATTTTTATTAACTGTAGTTATTAGTATTATTCCTATTTTTACTTCTATAGCCAATAATTCAGGCGGGAATATATTAACCCAAACAGAAGCTTTACAATTTGATTATTCCTTACAAAGATTTTCTCATGAATATTTAACAAATAATGCTGATGCTAAATTAGAAATGGAAATCGTAGATGGCAAATTAGTTTTTAAAGAAGGAAAGACATTTCAAGATTTAGAAAATAAAAAAGAAATAGTTTTACTAAATAAGTCTACTTTTCCTTATTTAGAAATTCATCGTTCTTTACAAGATAAAGATCAAATTACCCTTTTAGTTTGTTATGTATCTTCAGAAACTTCTGATACGGGAATTTACAAAAATTTAAATGAAAAGGTAACTGATGTTTTCAATCGTCTAGCAGTAAATTATCCTATAAAAAATGATGATGGAACAGATTCTAATATCAGTAAAACATATTCTGTCTTATTGTTTTCCGAAAAAGATTTCGCGGTAAGATTATATGATAATAATGCTCAGACCGAATTTACAAAAGAAAACGAAACTGTAGCTTTAAAAAAATCTGCTTCAGTAGCTTCATCTGCTTCTGGCATTTATGCTTCGGTAAGTGATGTAAATAGAAATTTGAATTTATTTGATAATGAAAATCCAACTCAAATACTTGCTAAGTGGAAAGAATTTTTTACAGAATCTTATAAAGATTTAAAAAATCAAATTTTATTCTTAAATGTAGGAATGTTCTCAGGAATAAATGCTCTTTTGCTTTTATTTCTAGCATTATTAATCTTTATTCTCAGTCGCTTTAAATCCTCTATTTGTGGTAAACAAAAATATAGTGATTGCCTTAAATACATTTCATTTGCTTCTTTGTGTCCTAGTTTACTTGCCTTGTTAATAGGGTTTATGCTTCCAGGATTTCAATCCATTGGTTTTTTAACCTTTGCAGGATTAAGAGCAATATTCTTATCTACTAGACTTACACGTGGAGATGTTCCACCTGCTCCAGAAACTAAAGATAACAATAAAAAAATCGTAAATGCAAATAAAAAATAAATAAAAAAGGGTTGTAAAAATCATACAATCCTTTTTTTATACTTATTTTTTTAAATTATTTATCATCTCTAACAAGCATTGGCTCTTTAACTTTTATTTCTTCAGGAATGTAAATGGTTAAAATATTTTCATGTAAAGTTAATTTATTTTCATGCACCATTTTAATAATAATATTACGCATATCTTCATAAAGTTTAGCGTTCATCGTTTTATAACCTAATGAAATAAGCATCAATTTAATCGTGGTATCCATTTCAATGCTTTCACAAGTTTTAATAATAGTTAAAATGCCTTCTTCAATTTCATCTTTAGCAACTGAAGAAATACTTCTTACGTAATTTTTATTTTTCGCAGATTTAAATACAACTGGTTGATTCTTTAAATAAATAAATTTATCTTTAATAAAAATTTTATCTTCTTTTAATAAAACATTTATAAAATTTAAGCCATCTGTTTTAAAAATACCAATCATAACACTTTCTTGAACTGGGAAACATGTTTCCAAAACTTTTATAAATAACTTTTCCCTATTAAATTCAAAGGCTGCTTTGTTTTTATAATATACCTCATGTGGATCAACATATTCTAAGAAAAGAATATCACTAATTTTATGTTTAACAACTTTCTTTTTAGCTTTAACAATATTGGAATTTTCTTGAATTTTTGTAATTAATTTATCTTTTTCCATTTCTTCATTTAAAAAGAAAATAAATGGGAATATACGAATATAAGGATATTCACCCTCTAATAATTTGTCTTCAAGCATTATGCTTTCTTGAGTACTTTCTAAAGAATAATATGGTAATCTATCAATTAAAATAGCCGTAGAGGTACTTTTATTTTCAACTTTAACAACAAAATCTAAATAACCATTTTTGAATGGAACATTTCTTGTAACTTTAAAACCCGATCTTTCAAGAAAATTTTGTAAATAATTCATAAAATAAGGATTAAAATGATTTAATTGTAAAGTTTTAATATCATATGTTCGTGAATTAAAATCAATCGTTTCATAACTATTTTTCATAGCTGCTAAAAAGGTTTCTGTATCCGATTTATCTATACCATCACCAGCAAAATCATTATTAAAATAATCTTCATCAAAAGCAATAATTTGATCTCCACGATATAATGCTGAAAGCATTTCTGAAGTTTTTATTTCTTTATTTGCTAAACATATTACTAGATCAAAATGATAATTTTCACTATGTAATAATTTAGAAACTGTTTTTAAAGGAGTAAATATACAACCAATTGTATGAAATATTGATTCATGTGCAAGATAAGTAATACGTGAAAGTGGGCGAATAATATCTTGCTTTTTTTCATTTTCCACAAAATCATATTCATAACGTTTTAAAATTGCTAAGTTATTACGGAGATAATCTAGTTGATAAGTTCTTAATAACGAATCCACAATATTTTCACGATTTTGTTCGCAAATATTATAAATATCTAAACTCTTATAAAAATCTTCTTGTTTATAATTTTTCAATTTTGCTTTATTTAATAAATAATTTGCATAATCATAGTAAAAACGTTTATAAAACATCGGTTCATAAAGAGTAAAATTATCTTCATTTAAAAAGGAATCTGCAAGTCCATGAAACGATGCATTAAGATGAAAACGAGCAACATAAAACTCTAAATAATCATTTATAGAAACAAAATCATTAGTCATAAGACTGACTTTTTCAAAGATATCATCAAAATTATAAGAAGAAAAATCAAAAATGTTTTTATCAAAATAATCTTGTAAAATAGCTAATTCACTATAAATATGATTAAAAGTTTTTTGAACTTTTGATTTTAAATTCTCCATTGATTTTTTCTTATTTTCATCTTGAAATTGATCAAGAATACTATAAGAAAATGTTAAATTTTTTGCATTTAAATATTTAATAGAATTTTTTAAAAGATTAACTTTTTCTTCTAAATTCTTAATAGTATTTATATCATAATGATTACCTAAAAAGAATTTTTGAAAAACATCATTAACATTATTTTTAGCTTGCTCTACTTGATTTTGTAATTCTTCATAATATTTTAATTGCCCATTAACTTTAAAAATAAGATCCAAATTAATCGTTAAATTTGCTTTAAAATAATTTTTATACGTTTTAATTTCTTTTTTTGAAAGATTCTTTTTATTATTTATTCTATTTAATAAATCTTTATTTAAAAGAAATACCTTTTCACCATATTCATCAATAATGCTTTTTTTAGTAAGCTCTAAATCTTGATAAAGTTTTTCCACAATAAGCATCTTATTTTTTTCTTTATCAAAAACAACATTTGCTTTAAATAAAGAACTATTTGCTAAATAATCATCAAGAACAGAAAGAATATTTAAAATACCTTTTAATTCTTTCATATTTTTAGCAACTGGGAAATTGTAATTATTTTCTAATTTATTAAAATTTGTTTTTTGAAAACTTAAATCTTTAGTCAATTTTTCCGCGGCATCTTTTAATGGCAAATAGTCTTCTTGCATCATATTATTTTTGTTAAAGCCATAAAAAGCATGTTTTGTATAAGGTACTTTTAGTTTTTGTAAACTCGTTACAAAGTCAGATATCTGAGTTTCCACAAATTCAAAAGTTTCTACATCAAAAGTATCTATTTTTGTAATTTCTCTATCTAATAAAGGACAATCTATACGATAATAATGTTCAATACATTCATTTAAAGACAAATCAAATTGTTCATTTTTCTTACGAAGTTCATTAATTAATTTTTTAAAACTATTTTTTGTTTCATAATACTTATCCAAAACTTCTTGAGTTGCTACAGGATCAAAATAATTTTTGATATAAGTTGTACTTTCATATTGATTTAAATGACTTAATAAATTTAATTTATTCGCACTTAATTCATTTAAATCAAAAGAATAAGACTTTAATGAAGCATCTAAATTTTGAAATAATTGATTTTTTTGCTCTTGATTTTCATATACAACAAGAACTTTTTTATTGTTTAATAAAAAACTTAAAAGAATATTATTTAAAAGATGACTTTTATTTTTAAAATTATTGGTGCGTATAAAAAATGATTCTCTATCTGCGATTCTTTTTAAAATTCGATATTCTTCATTATCTACTGGTAATAAAGATAGAACCTTTTTTTCTAATTTGTTTTTATCTTTTTTTAAAAAATGATAAAATTCCGCATTAAAATATGAAATAGATTTAATTATTGGCAAATTGGCAATAACGTTTTGATGTTCGATAACATCTTCTAAATAATATTGCATATTAATATCAAATTTAGAAATAAAGCACCCATTATTAACTGAAAAATGGAACATGTGTACTTTACTTGCAACATATAAAAGATATTCTTCAAGAGAAAAATTGTGATCTAAAGTATAAGAAATATCAACTTTTTTAGATTGTCTAATATAGTTTATCAACTGTTCATTTAACTGCACTTCTTGATTAAAAATTTTGATTTGATAAAAATTATCTTCTTCATTATAAAGAATATTTAAAGGCAAAAATACAAGAGGAGCAGAAGCAATTGTATGTTTATTATCAACATCATAGTAATCTAATAAACCAAAACTAATATAAAATAAACTCGTTGAATGCTTTTTTAAATATTCTTCATTTTCTTCTTTAAAACGTTTTAACCGCTTATTTTGTTCATCTTGTTTTAAATTTGTAAAAATAACTTTATTATTATAAAGTTCGCTATTGCTTTGTTGCTCTTCTAAAACATGATAAAAATTATTATCGTCAAAATCTAAATTAGCAATTCTTATTGTTTTATTTTTTATTAAACAATCAAAAATTTCTAAATAGTTATCATTTACAATGCGAATAACATCTTTTGCATTATGGTCAAATTTAAAAGTATTACTACTATTCAATGCTTTTATTAAATCATCTATCCATAATTCTACTTTAAACCGATTTTCCATATGTAGCCCTCAAAAATATTTTAGCAAAAATAAAATTGAATACAAAGATATTATTTTTTTATATAAAGAATTCCAATTGTTCCTCTTCCACAATGGGAGGAAACAACACATCCTGCATTAGTTACCATAATTTTAGAACTAGGTATTAATTTGATTAATTCTTGATAAAGATAATCTTTATATTCTTCGGCACAAGAATGAGTAATCATAACACAATCTTCATCAATTACATCTTTATCTAATTTAAAAATATCTAAAAGAGTGTTTAATCCATTAATTATTTTGCCTCTTGGTTTTTTATAAACAATCATTTTTCCATCCTTAACTAAAATAATTGGATGTATATGTAAATGCTTACCAAAAATATAAGATAAAGAAGAACATCTTCCACCTTTATAAAGATAATCTAAGGTGTCAACAATGAATTGGCTACGGACATTAGGAATTATTTTTTCATTTAATAATGTTGTTATTTCCTTTAATGATTTACCTTCTTTAATATATTTAACCGCTTTTAAAATTATTAAACCAATTCCTGAAGAAAGATTTCTCGAATCTATACAGCTAATTTTATTATCAAATTCTTGGCTTGCTATAACAGCATTTTGATAACAAGAAGAAAAATCACTAGAAATGGTAATACAAAGTATTTCATATCCTAAAGAAGTCCATTTCTTAAATCTATTTATAAATGTTTCAACACTAGGAGCTGAAGTTTTAGGCATTAATTTTGTTTCATCAACAATTTTATATAATTCTTTTGTAGTTAAATTAATACCATCTTCATAACTTTTTTCGTTAAAATTAATTTCAAGAGGAATAATATCTATTTCATTTGCCTCTAAATAATCTTTTTCTAAATCTGAAGTTGAATCAGCGATTATTTTTATTTTTGCCATAATTAAGACTATCTCCTTTTATGTTTTAATATTTTAGCATATATAAGCAATAAATGTAAATTTTCACAATCTAAAATTTTAAACATATAATGAATAAGCCTATGAATTTCTCCGCGGAAGACAAAAAAACTGTTAAAAAGTTTGCAACTTTTCTTTTAAGTTTAACGCCTAATGAATTCGGTGCACTAGCAAGTTTAATTGGGTTTTTATTATCACAAGATTTAGATTTTTATGCCCAACAAAGTGCAGGAAATTTTTTTGAATGCATTGGACAAGTAATGTTAACTATATCCGCGCAGGGATTTACAAGACAACAAGATTTAAACAATAAAAATAATAACAATATTCCTTTTTAGATTTCTTTTTTAACAATTTCATGAAACAATAAAGGGAAGGAAGAAATTATTAATAATACAAGCCAATCTAAAGGATTAAGTAAAGATGTTTGAAAAAGATTACATAATAAAGGAATACTGCACAAAGCATATTGAATGAAAAATCCGATAAAAAAGGTAATAATTAAAACATAATTTTTCTTTTTCAGAATACTTAATAAAGATTTATGCGGACTTGACATATTAATCATATGGAATAACTCAGTTAATGATAAAGTTACAAAAGCAAAAGTTCTTGATTTTATTAAAGTTTCTTTATCTTGAAAAATTAAATTTAAAGTATTAAAAAAATCATTAATATTTTTTATATCATACAAAGCTAATTTGCTAAGAGGAATTAAAAAATAAGCAAACATGGTTAACAAAAAAATAATTGATGCATAAGTTATAAGAATTTTTGTTCCACCTTGAGAAAAAATATTATCATTTCTTTTTCTTGGAACTTGTTTCATAACATCTGCTTCTTTTTTATCCATTCCTAAAGCTAACGCTGGCAAAGAATCAGAAATTAAATTTACAAAAAGAATTTGAATTGCTAAAAGTGGTAAAGGTAATTTCAATAAAAGCGCGGCAAACATTACAAACACTTCGGCAATATTACTAGAAAGTAAAAATAAAATAGCTTTTTTAATATTTGCATAAATAGTTCTTCCTTCTTCTATCGCAGCTACAATAGTTTCAAAACGATCATCTCTTAAAACAATATCAGAGGCATCTTTGGCAACATCTGTACCTATTTTTCCCATTGCAATTCCAACATCGGCCTCTTTTAATGAGGGAGCATCATTTACTCCATCTCCAGTCATTGCAACAACTTCACCTAATTTTTTATATCCTTTTACAATTTTCATTTTATGTAATGGCGAAACTCTTGCAAAAGTTGTAACTGTTTTTAGTCTTGTTAAAAATTCTTCTTCACTTAAATTATCAATTTCTTTTCCCTCGATTACTTGATCTAAAGATGTAGCAATTCCTAATTCATTAGCAATCGCATATGCTGTATTTTTATAATCACCTGTAATCATTTTAACTTTAATAGATGCCTCTTGAATTTTTAAGACACTAGCTTTGGCCTCTTTTCTTAAAGGGTCTTTGAAAGCAAGTAATCCAACAAAAATTGTTTCATTTTGCTTTTTTAAGGATAAGGCAATAATTCTTAATGCTTGAGAAGCATATTTATCTAATAAAGTGTTTATTTTTTGTTTTTCAAATTGATTTAAAAGTCTTTTATTTTTTAACGAAATATAATTGCATTCTTCTAAAACAATTTCTGGCGCTCCTTTGGTAATTATTACTTTTTCATTTTTATATAAATTTGTCGTGCGCATATATTTTTTTTCACTAGAAAATGGTTCTTCATCAAGACGTTTATATTCTTCAAGTGATTGTAAATTGATATTTAAATTTTTTGCTAGTTCAACAATTGCCTTTTCTAAAGGATCTTTAGAAAGCGAAGAAATATTAGAACACAATAAAAACAAAATTATTTCATCTTTATATAAAGTAAAGTCTTGACACTCTCCATCAAAATAAGCTTTTTCAATTTTCATCTTATTCTCCGTCAATGTACCTGTTTTATCAGTGCAAATACAAGTAACTGAACCTAAAGTTTCTACAGATGGTAATTTAGAAACAATCGCATTGTAATTTACCATTTTTTGCACACCTAAAGATAAAACAATAGTAACAACCGCGGATAAACCTTCAGGTATTGCCGCGACACCTAAAGAAATAGAGCTTATTAATGTATCAAAAAAGTCTTCTTTTCTTAATAAAGAAATGATAAACATTGCAATACAAATACATATAGTTATAATACCTAAAACTTTACTTAAAAAAGCTAATTTTTTTTCTAATGGTGTTTTTTCTTTTTTCTTCATGGTTAAAGATGCAATTTTACCAATTAGAGTGTCTTTGCCTGTTGCAAAACAAAGGGCTTCAGCTTTTCCTTCTAAAACATCACTTGAAGCATATAAAGTATCTAAACGATGTAAATCTTCTTTAGAACATTTCAATCTTTTTTCTACGGGAAGTGATTCACCTGTTAAAGATGATTCATTAACTTTTAGCCCATTTAAAGAAATAATTAAAGCATCAGAAGGAATAATATCACCTTCATTAACAATAATTATATCACCCACGACAACTTCCTCCGCGGCAATTTGTATTATTTTTCCATCTCTTTTAACTAATGTATGAGGTGAAGCAAGACTTTTCAAAGATTCTAAAGCTTTATATGCTTTTTTTTCTTGAGCAAAACCAATAATAGAATTCAATATAACCACGAATAAAATAATCGAGGCATCAATAATTTCTTTAAGTAAAAAAGAAATAATCGCAGCAAATATTAAAATTAAAATCATTGGATCCATTAATTGAGATAAAAATTTTAAAATCCAATTTACTTTTTTTTGGTTAGAAAAAATATTAAATCCATTTTCATGTAATCT
Source organism: uncultured Bacilli bacterium (assembly GCA_947632435.1). Taxonomy (GTDB): domain Bacteria; phylum Bacillota_I; class Bacilli_A; order RFN20; family CAG-449; genus CANRPC01. The sequence continues at coordinate 35,073 of CANRPC010000015.1, forward strand.
AATCTTTGCTTCTTGAGTTGTTAAACCATTTGTTAAAGACGTTTTTAATTCATTTGCTAATTTATAAATTTCTTGTTCCATTATTTCCTCTTATAAAGACATAAAAGTCTAATATAAGATATTAAGAAATCATGGTAATTATGCTTTAATTTTCCCAATCTGGAAATTCTTTATAAGCAATTTCTTTTGCTTTTTTTATTAATTCATCTTCTTTTTCAATTCTACAAGGATAATAACTTTCTTTAGTCTTCTGCTCATTTTTTAATAAATGTTCAAATACATCGTAAGTTTTTTCTACTTTAACAGCAAGAAGAATACCCGTTTTTAAGGTTTCATAATTTGCTCCAGATAAAGCAAAATTGCGATATTCTTTATCTAGTGAATAAAAATAATCGTAACATTTTTCATTTGATTCTTTTAAAAGATAAAAATAAAGTTTATTAACTTCCATTAAAACTACATCTTCATGAAAAGCAAATTTTTTATTTTCCAATAATTTTAAACAACTTTTTTGAGCATTAATATAGTCATTTTTATCCATAAAATAATAATATTGATACACTAAAGAATTTACTTGAAAAATATCATCGTAATTTTCATATTCAAAATATTTAAGTTCCCCATTTTGAAAATACAAAGCGCTATATTGTAATAAATTATCAAAATAGGCTTTTCTATTATTTTTTTCTAATAATAATCTAATAGCAAAACCATCATTGACATCATCTAAATAAACAGGTAATAGATTCATTATTAAGACAATTAATCCCGCTAAAGAAGCAATTAAAGATATATATAATAATTTATTAGTATTATCAACAAAATAAAGAATTAAAGAAATTATAAATGGAATTAATATACATGTAATAAGTCCTCCAAAATGAAAAAGAATTGGATTACATTTATCATATTCTTTTTTAGCAATAACATGTACCATTCCTCCAAAACCTTCAGGGAAAGTCAAAGATAATTTCCATTTTTTGTTTTGTTTACTAAATGTTAAAAATAAAATATTAATTGCCATTATTTCAAAACCACTTATTAAAGCAAAAATTGCTTTACCTAAATGATAAATTATGGTAAAAACGATTAATCCTCCTATTAAAGAGCCAATAATAATTCCACTTTTTTCACGAGAGGAAAAAACATTTGTTTCTGCTTCAAATAATGTTCTAATTAAAACAAAAGCAAAAACAACAACCACGATTAATAAAAACCAAATATAATTACGATATGGCTTTTTTTCTTTAACCTCATCCATATTTTATTCTCCTTTCCATGCGCGAATAAATATTTTACGTGCAAGTTGAAGATCCAAATTTTTAATTCCTGGAATACTTCTCGTTGCAAACGACTGAGCCATGTCTTCCAGTTCATTTTCATTTATTTTTAATTCTTTTAAAGAATGAGGTAAATTTAATCTTTTTAAAAACGCTTCATATTCATTTATACCTAATAAAGCTTTTTGAAAATCATCTACTTCATTAACATTAAATACCACTTCAGCAAATTTTGCAAACTTTTTTTAGTAATTACGCATGAAATTTTTGTTCAAATTTAAGTTTATATCAATTTTGTCTTGAAATGTATTATATCTTTATAT
>CANRPC010000016.1 GCA_947632435.1 uncultured Bacilli bacterium
TATTTGAGGTTGTAAATTCATTGCTTAATGAAGTTTCAACTTTAAAAGAAAAAATAGAAAGCTTGGAAACAAGGTTAACTGCATTAGAAGGAGGAACTAATCAATGAGTTCATGGTTTGACAAATATAAAGAGAAAATAGGCGGTTCAACAAATAATATCAATGAAAATACAAAAAATAATAATAATTCAAATAATACTAATAGCAATAGTTCAAATTCAAATAATTATTATCAAATGGCTCGCGATCAAGAATATTCAGCACTTTTGGATAAAGAAATCGAGCTTGAAACAGCCAAGCAAAACGCTATAAAATATACTAACAATCAACTAGCTTCAAGAGGCTATGATTCACAAGGTTATGGATCAAGCATGAACAGCGGTATCTATAATCAATATATGAATGCTTTAGGCTCTGCAAAAAGAGATTATCAATCTAATATGAATAATATTAATTATCAAGAACAACTAGATAATGATTCAAAAAACAATGAAAAATTTGGATCTATTATTTCCATGATGGAACAAGGAGCAGGCAATCAAGACTTAGTAAATAAAATGTTAGAAGATTATCAACTAGGAACAATTGATGATAAGGGTAATTTCATTTTTGGTGAAAAGCCAGAAGGAATGAGTGATGATGTTTGGGCTCAAATTAAATATGCTTACAATATTCAACAGGATGCATTGCAAACGCAACAAAATGCTACTAGTACATTTTATAAAAATAAAGATGATTTTATTAATACTGCTTCATTTACTAAAAAAGATGGTACATCAGGACTTATCTCTGAAAATTTTAAATATGAAACAAAAGCATTATTAGAAAATTATGAAAATGGAACTTATGCTGATGGAACTGTAATTATGTTGCAAAACGGAAGTCACGAAATTGTTTATGTAAAAGTTGATAACGGCGGTTTGAGACTTTCAAATCAACAAGAATATAATCAAGCAACAAATCAAGGAAATTCAGCTTACTTAATTTGGAAAGTAAATGTAAAAAAATAAAATAAAACAATTTAGGAGGTTAATATGGCGTATACACAAGAAGATTATTTAAAAGCACTTCAAAGAATGCGAAATAATTACCAAAATAATGGTAATGCTTTAATCGATACAAGAGATGATTCTACCTATGTTGGAGAAGAATTATCTTCTTTTGCTTACATGGATACGCCAACTCCTAAAATGGTTAATAATGATTTAGAAGATTATAAAAAAAATAGAAATGGTTGGCAAAGAACTATGGATACGCTCGAAGAAGGGCGTAGCAATGTTGTAAAAGGAGCACTCAATTTTTTAGATTCTATTGGAGATTTTTTTATTGGTGCATTAGGAGAAGTTGGTTCATGGTTTGGAGGTGATTCTCAATGGGCGGAAGATGCCATACAATATGATTGGGTAAGTCAAGCAAATGAATCCATATCTATATTAAATCCGTTTGACATTTTATCAGGAGATGTTTTTTCCACAGATTATTGGAAAGAATACGGAGAAATTTTTAAAAGTCCAAAAAAAGCACAAGAAAGAGAACAACAATTACATCAGGGATCATGGATTTCAAATACCAATGAAGGATTTCAAAAAGGATATCAAAATGTTACTGAGGGAATTGGTGAATTACTTCCAAGCATTGCAGTTGCAGGATTAACAGGTGGGTCATCATTATGGGCTCAAGCTGCTGTTCAAGGTGGAATTGCAACTGTTAGAACCGCAGGACAATCTACAGAAACAGCTTTACAAGATGGTGCAGATTTACATGGAGCAATGAGATATGGATTAGCTAAAGGAGCTATATCTGGAGTGCTTACAAGTGCAACAATTGGAATCGGAGGTTCTGTACTATCAAAAAGTGGGCAAGGAGTAGTTTCTAAACTTTCTGGAAAAATTGGAGAAAAAATAGGTGGATTATTTACTAATAGTTCTACTGCAGAAGTAGTAGCAACTAAAGTTACAGAAATATTTTTTAGAGCAGGAATAGATTCATCAAGTGCAGGTGCTCAAACACTAATAGATCCAGTGATAAAACAAATAACTTATGATAGTGAAGCAATTCAAAATGCCTATGGTTCAGATGAAGCAATTCAAAATACATTAGCTAATATGGGGAATGCAATGTTACAAGCTGGAATTACAAGTGCAATTGTGAGTTCAGGCAAAGAATTGACATCTAGAGCAAAAGCAGGTTCTTTTGAAAAATATAAAGAGGATTTTTATTATAAAAAGCATTCAGCTGAAATAGCAGAAGATGCAACACGAGCTAACAAATATATAAAAGAATATGAAAAACTTTACAAAGAATATAAAAATAAAATTGGATTAGATAAAGGATATACTGTTAGTGAAGAAGAATTTATAAAGATTACAAATGATTATTCGAAAAAGATTTTAGCATTAGAAAATAAGTATAAAATTAATGATGTTTTAGAGCATGTTACAGATGGAAATACTTATGAAGGTACAATAAGTGAAAAACATGCAGATACTATTGGAAAAGCTAAAAATAATATTGAAAATTTAATTAATTCCAAAAAGAATCATGAAGTTGAAAAATCAATAGTGTTAGATTTCATGAAGAATAAAGGCTATAAATTCAATCAAGATTCTAATGGAAAATGGAGTGCATATAAAGAAACATCAACAACTAATTATGCAAATGAGCAAACAAATACTGAATTTTCTAATGGTACAATAAAAATTAATTACAATGAAAAAAATGGAGCTGCAACATTAACAACTCCATATAATCCAAGCAGTCCAATTAACATTATTTCAAGCAATAATACTATATCTCTTTCATTAAATGAACCTCATCAAATAGCAGCAATTATTGAAGCAATGCAACATGGCAATCAATCAAGATTACCAGATACTTTTATTTACGATGGAAAAAAGAGAGCAGTATCATTTGAAAATTTAAGAATAGCACAAAAAAATTTAGAAAACAAAGATAATGATTTATATGGCTTAAAAGATGGAGAATCTGCATTAAAATATTTAAATCATAACTATTCAGAAGATGAAATTCGATATTTAAATAATTCAAAATCAAAACTAATTTCTAATGATAATGAATTAAAGGAATATATTTATCAAGTTTACAATAATTATGATAAAGCAATTTGCCAAGCAATTATCGGCAGAATTGATAACAAAACATCAATAAGATTAAAAAATGATACAAAAACTGATTTTAATAATTTTTCACTCGCTTATAATAAAGTATATTTAAAACACATAGAAAGAAAACATATTACAAATTCAAAAGAAAATATACCTGTAACATATAACGATTTATTAAAATATCCTTTTATTTTAAAAAATTATGATAAAGCATATATTGAAAATGGAAAATTAATAATCACAAAATGGATAGATGATAACTATCAAATTGCAGTTGAATTTTCTAAAAAAACTAAAAATTTAGTTTTAAATTCTATGTACAAAATAAAAAAAGAGAGGAATAAATCTCTCCCAACCTCTCATGATTCCAATGAATCCCTACCAAGCTTTACGTCCGAAACGCCATCTGGGGTATCTTCTTCCTCTAAAAATATTATATTACAAAACGATGAGAAAAATACAACAAATATTGAAAATAAATCTTTAAAAGCATACAATAAGATTAAGAAAAGAGAGCGTTTAGATGAGTTTAGAAGAATTCAAGAAGAAAGTTTGGGATTGCATGAAGAAGAGATATCCGAATATCATGGCGGAAAACGAACGCTTGATGAAACTTTACGAAGACGACTTTCCAGAGCTTATGAGTTGGAATTGCACTCCAGAAGAAGCGGTCGGAATTATACACAGCGGACTTTATTAAATCCTAAGACTAATACTAACGTACAAATACTTGAAAATGTTGATGGACAAGTATTCCATGACATTTTTGAAATAAATAGAAAATATTTAAAAAATGGTGAATTAGTAGATTTACATGATAATTATGATGATTGTACTTGCTATTTAAGCGAAGATGGCTTAAGTGGTTTTGTTATTACTAAAGAAGGAGACTTAGTTAGTGTTTTTAGTTTATCAAAAGAAGGTGGATTTTTAAAAACGATAGCTCCTATTGTTAAGGATAAAGCAAAAACACTAGATTGCTATGCCTCACCACTTCAAGATTTACAAGTAATGTATTCCAAAATCTTCGGTTTTAAAACCGCTTCAATAATGGATTACAATATGGAATACGACCATGATAACATTGCTAAAAATCATGATATGCCTCAAGTTGCATTTATGGTCAATACCGATAATAATGTTGAAACAAAACATTTTAATAAAGATCAATATGATGAATCAAAAGCATATCAATTATCTTTTTTTGAAACAAATGATTTAAATATATCACCTAAAGGACATGATGTTCAATTGGTAAAAGATAGTGCTAATCTTCGAAAAGATAAAGTATATTCTATTATAAGTACAACAGGCATTTTAAAAAATACTTTAATTAACTTGAAAAGTATGTTACCTGATGGTGCAGAAATCAAATTAGTAGGAACAAAAAAGAACATCATTCAAAAAACTTTTGAAGAAATTAATTTATCAAAAGATATTACAACTGTAGTTGATAATTTAGTAAATACTATAATTAATTCTAAGGTTTATATAGATAAAGGAACAGAGGATGAAAAAGTATTTATCTTAAAAACATATGTTGATGATAGTTTAAAGAAAGATTTATTTAATTCTTTATATGATCTTATTGAGCATAATGGTTCAGAATCATATATTAAAAAATTATATGAAAATTATAAGTATATTGTTTCAAAATTAAATAAAGAAATAAAAGAACAAAAAGCAAGAGGTCATTTTGCAAAAGTTTATACTAATTTAAAAAATAAATTACCAAAATATTTAAAGAAAGATTTAGAGATTACAAATGATAATGAAATTTACCATCAATCTTCATTATTGTTAGATCCATTAATTTTATCTTCTAATAGCACGAATTCTTATTATGATGGTGGATTAAAACAAAAAATCTCTGATTTGCTTATAAAATATAAGCCTATTGAATTAGATGATAATGGTGAATTTAAAGAAGGCTTTTCTTTGTTTGATGAAAATATTAAAAATGAATATCAAGTTCTTTATGATATGCTTCCAGATTCAAAAGGAGAAAATTATTCATTAAATAGTGCTCAATTAAAGCAAGTTGTTAAACTTTTAAGAATGATATCATCTACTTCAAAATCTTCTATAGATACATTTAAGACAAAAATTGCACCATTTGCGATTGAAACAATTAATTCTATTAATAGTAATGGAAAAATGCCATTATTAAAAGGATTAGAAGCACGCTGGGATGTTATTCGTGCGATGTTAGGTGATTCTTCTCTTTCTAATGAGATGACAAATCTATATCGACAAAAAAATGGAGAAGCAACATTAAAAGCAAGTTTAATTAAAGATAAAGTTTCTAAGTATATTAAAGATAATAAAATTACAAAAATTCTTCATAATAAAATTGATTTTTATGGAAATAAAATTCCTATTGGTTCTTTAGTAACAACATATGCTCAATTATTAACTCCTGCAGATTATGAACAAATAGATTTAGGTGGTTTATCCTATACAAATTATAAAGGAAAAAGAATTCAAGGATTACAAAACTTGACAAAAGGAAAAGCCGAAGAAATTAAGAATTATTTGGAGACAAATCTTCCAGAAGAAGCAAAAAAATATGCTATTTTTATTAAAGATATTTTGAACAATGAATTAAAATCAGATTATGCAAATTTTTATAAAGAAAAATATGGAGTATCTGATGCTAATGTAATGGAAGATTACATGTTTTTATCAAGACAAATAGATAAATTATCAAGTGCAGAATCTTTATTAAGTGCTCCTAAACTTTTTGGCAATGAAAAAACAAGAGTTCGCAAATCAAGTGAAGCAATTAAAATAGTTGATTTAACTGATTCTTTAGAAAAATATGTCGATAATTTATATAACCAAATATATGTTATGCCTTTGTATAGAGATATTTTGCAAGTTTTGAATACAAAGATTTATCTAAATGGAAATAGAACAAATGTTATTTCTGCATTTAAAGATAAATACGGGGACAAAGGATTTGAAATATTAAAAAATACAATGGATGGTATAGCAGGTATACCAAGAAAAAATAATGCTTTTATTAGATTATTTAATGGATGGTATAAATCAACATTAGGAGCTAAATGGACAACTATAATTAAACAAAACTTTTCTAAATTTATAAGCAATTTTACATTATCTAAAATTACACGTGCAGAAATAAAGTTAATGTTTGGATCTAAAGAATTTAAATCTATATTAAATCAATTTGAAGAGTCAATAGGGGAATATATTACTAGAGAAAAAAGCACAAGAACAATTAAATATGAAAGTAATAATAATTTCATAAATAAATTAGATAAATTTACTGATACATTTATGATTGGTATTTCCAAAATGGATAAAGCCACGATTAGAACAGGATTGTCTGCTTCTATTCTTTCTGCTTTTGATAATGGGTTAGATTCAGCAGATGAAGATTTTTCCCAAGTTGTAATTGATAATTTTACTGAATTTGTTTTAACACAAATTAATAATGATGTATTAGGAAGAAGTGAATTAGGCGATACGAATATCGGACAAATATTTGTGTTTCAAGGTCCTGCAAGAGTTGCTTTAGCGACAATTAACAACAAAATTAGATTATGGCATAAATATCATAATGTTTCTCAAAAAGAAATTGATGGTGCTATATCAAAAGCTACTGAAGAAGAAAAAGAAGCAGAAACTAAATACCTAAATGCAGAACAAGAACTTGAAAAAGCAATCGAATCCTTTGAAAATGAAAAAGAAAAAATCAAAAAAAATTCCTCACTTTCTGATGATAAAAAGAAAATATTAATTGAAGAAGCTCAAAAAGATGTTAAAGAAAAACAAGAAAAATTTTATGAATCTTCTGATAATTTACACATGAAAAAAGCTTCTACAAACAAAGCAAGAAATGATAAAAGAAATTTTTATAGATATCAAAATATGGGTGGCAAAAAAACTTTATTTTCTATTTTATCTGGATTGCTTGTAATGGGTGTTGGATTAACTGTAGTTAATGAATTAGATCAACGTATTAAAGGAAAAAAGAAATGGGATGAATTTGATTTAGATAATGCTTTAAAACAAACTATTTACAATTCTTCTTTATCTTGGATTCCAATTGTTAATACTGTTTCAAATTCAGTATTAAATGGATATGATGTTTCTTTGCCAAGTGCAACAATGGTTAATGATCTTACTGATATGCTTTCTAGTATTTATGAATTATGCAAAGGTGATTTTAGTGATTCGAACATAAAAACAATTATTAGAAATATGATTAATGGTATTAGCACTGTAAGTGGTATTCCGTTTAAAACTATCTATGATTACATTGTCGGTGCAATTACACAATTTGATCCTGTGACAGCTTTAAAAATTAAAAATATTTTTTACACACTTAATTCTGCAACTGCTACGAAAGCATACAATGAATACGTTTCTGAGAATTGGGAAAGTCAAGCAAAGGCACAATTGCTTTATAATTCAAAATATTTTAAAAGTGGTGTTATTGATGAAAATATCGCAAATGAAATTTATGTATTATCAAAGTATGGATATAATGTAATCCCAAAAAATACTTTAACTTCTTATGATGATGTTGATGGCACTAGAATAAATTTAACAAAAAAACAAATTGAAGAATTTTCTTTAACTTATAAAGAATCTTTAAATGAAGTTAATAATTTGCTTAAAATAAGTGATTATTCATCAAGCAATTATGAAGTACAATCTAAGTTAATCAAAAAGCTTTATGATTCTTATTATGATTATGCAAAAGCAAAAATTACAGGTATAAGTCCAAGTAATAAGATTGCAAATATTTTATTACTTACTAATGGTAAACTTGGATTATCAAAATTTATAATTGGAATTAATGCCTTATCTGATATTACAGCTACAAAAAATGTTTCAAGAAAAGAATTAGTTTTAGCACAGATAAATAAAATGTCCAATTTTACAAAAGCTGAAAAATTACTTTTAGTATATTTTCTTGGTTTTTCTATAAGTGATAAAAATAAACAAACATTAGCATCTTATCTTTCTAATTTAGGTGGTTCTTATAAGGAAATATTTAATGCCATATAAATGTAAGGGAAAAATTTTACAATTTATGCAAATCAGTGTAATTTAAAGCAAATTAAATACTCTAAAAACCAAGTAAATACACGTTTTTACATAATTTGCGAGTGTCACTTTAATTCCGATAGACGGCACCATTTGATTTAAATATGCCAATAAAATGGCATTTTTTTTATACTTTTTTTAGGTTTTGTGATTTTTAATTATTTTTGATACAAGTATTTTTTATTTTTATTTTATTTAACAAATAATTTCGTTTAAAACGATTATTATTACCTCTTGTTTTTTCATTAGATTTTGTAAAAAAACAATTATCTTCATTAAAAGTTGAGATATATGAAAAGAAAGAAAAAAAGTTTTAAAGACTAAAAAATCTTTAAAACAAATATAATAAATAAATTTTTTTGTTGCATATTAATTTAAATAAATATATCCTTTTTCAGAATAAATAGCAAACTTATTAATATAGAGAAAATAATACAATATTAAAATTTATAATAAATTTTGTTTCTTTTTTACCGCAAAAAAATTTTTCCATGAATTTTTCTTTAGCATTTTATCTACATTAAAAATATTACAATCCGATGGATTAATTGTTTCTAAATCTTTCCACGAAATAGGAAATGATATTGCTCCTTCTTTTTTTGCTCTTAAAGAATAAGGAGCAACACAAGTAGAACCTTTTTTATTTCTAAGATAATCAATAAATATTTTATCTTTTCTTTTAATTTTATTCATGTTTGTTATAAATAAATTTGGGTATTTATTTTCCATCATAAGCGCAAAATTATGAGCAAAAGAAGTTAAAACATCCCAATTTTTTACCTCATTAAAAGGAACAATAATATGATATCCTTTATTACCACTTGTTTTTAAAAAAGCTTGCAAATTAATTTTTTTTAACTCTAATTTAACTTTTTTTACTCCAAGTTTTAATTTATCTAATGATAATTCTTCATCAGGATCTAAATCAAAAATTAAATAATCTGGTGTATTAATTTTTTGATATTCAAAATTACAAATGTGAAATTCAATAGAGCCATATTGTACTTCATTATATATACCCATTTCATTTAAAATAGCAAAATATTGTTTCTTATTTGAATTTTTATCTTTTAAATCAAAAATTACTATTCCTTCTTTTTCTTTATCTGGATGTCGCTTTAAAAAAACATTTTTATTACATCTTAAAACAGATAAAGGTCTATTTATAATATATGGCAACATTTTTGCTGCAACCTTTTTATAATAATCAAAAATATCTTCTTTAGTAATTTTATTTTTTGAGAAAACAATTCTATTAGGATTAGTTATTGTAATAGTTTCTAAATCATCAATGCTTTTATCTTTTCTTAAAGTTTTAAAACTAGCTTGTCTTATCTTATTTGATGAAGTAAACTCTGAATATTCAACTTCCGCTAAAAAAGAAGGTTTTAAAAAATTAATATCTTTAAAATCAGCATCATAAAAAGGAGATTGATTTATTTTATTAGTCTTAAATTCTGAAATTAATTCTAAGGAATTTTCTTGATTAAATCCAGTTCCAACTTTTCCAATATATATTAAATTGTTATTAATATATTTTCCCAAATAAAGTGCTTTAATTTGCTTATTTTTCTTTTGAGATAATTCATATCCACCAATTATAAATTCATCAGATTTCCGACATTTTATTTTAATCCAAGAATCTGTTCTTTTTCCAACATAATAAGAATTTATTTTTTTTGCAATTATGCCTTCTAAATTTAATTCTTTGACTTTTTGAAATAATTCTTTACCTTTATCATATATATATTTACTACATTTAATATTTTCTGGGGAATTTTTTAATATTTTATCTAATATTTTTTTCCTTTCTATTAAGGTTTTATTTCGTAAATCATTTCCTTCATAAGCCAATATATCAAAAACCATATAACATAAAAAAGTATCATCTTTTGATTTTAAAGCTTGTTGTAAAAGTGAAAAATTACTTTTTCCATATTCATCAATATAAATTATTTCACCATCTAAAATTAAAGTTTTATTTTTAAAATACTTTTTCAAATTAGAAGCTATAGTTTCAAATTTTTTGGTGTAATTTTGATAATTTCTTGTATATAAATTTACATTATTTTTTTCTATTTCCGCAATGATACGATAACCATCATACTTTAATTCATAAATCCAATCTTTTCCAATTGGTACATCTTCTTTTAATGTTGCAAGTTGTACATTTTCTTTATGAAATGGATTTTTTATTTCCTTATTTTTTAAAATACTTTTTTTAATATTTTTTATTAATGATGTTTTTTTACAATATTTATCTTGTTCTTTTATTAATAACCAATTATTTTCTTTCATCTTAATAAGTGCAAATTGTCCTTTTAATTTCTCACCCTTAATAATAAATTTTAAATTTCCAGCTTTTAAACTTTTTTTTACATCATTTAAAGGAATCCAAAACCCTGAATCAGAAAGTGTAACTTTACCTCCACCATATTGACCTTTTGGAATATCACCTTCAAAAAGTAAATAATCAAATGGATGATCCTCTACTTTTACAGCAAGCCTTTTATCTTTAGGATTTAATGAAGGTCCTTTAGGAATTGCCCAACTTAATAAAATTCCATCAAATTCTAGACGTAAATCAAAATGGTCTTTACTTGCTTCATGAAATTGTAAAGAATAATTAAGTTTTTTAGGATTTGATTTTCTTTTTTTACCTTTTGGTTCATTTGTTTTGTTAAAATCTCTTTTGTTTTTATATGTTTTTAATTTATCTTCCATAATACTATTATGAGAAAAAGAAATTTTTTTATTATAAAAACAAATTGTTATAAGCATACTAATTTTGAGGTTTATTTATGGCATATAGTTTTAAAACAAATCTAAGTTTTGGTTTTGTATATATTCCAGTTACATTACATTTAGTTGCAAAAGATAATAAAATTTCTTTTCGATTATTTGATAAAAAAACTAAATCTAAAATTCAATATAAAAAAATTTCAGAAAATAATTCTAAAAATGAAGTCAAAAATGAAGATATCGTTAAAGGTTATGAATATGAAGATGGAAAATATGTTTTATTAGAGGATGAAGATTTTGAAAAAATAAAAACCCCAAAAGATAAAAATATATCTATTGAAGGTTTTATAAATTTAAATGAAATTAATCCTTTATATTATGATAAATCTTATTACATATATCCAACAGGTGCAATTAAGGCATATACTCTTTTAGTAAAAGCTTTAACTGAAACCAAAAAAGCAGGTTTTGGTAAAACTGTACTTGGATTTAAAGAAAATTTAGTTATCGTTAGGCCACAAGAAGATTATCTTATTTTATCAACTTTATTTTTTAAAGATGAAATAAAAGACTATCCTGAAACTATAGAAAAAGTTAGCATTAACCCTTCAGAATTAAAACTTGCAAAATTATTAATTTCAGAAATGTCTCAAAAATTTAATATTTCACAATATGAAGATAATTATCAAAAAAAGATTGAAGCTTTAATTGATAAAAAAATTAAAGGAAAGAAAATCTTATTACCTAAAAAACAAGAACCAGTTCAATTAATGGATCTTATGGATGCTTTAAAAACAAGTATAAATCTAGCGGAAAAGCAAAAAAGGAGTAGAAAAACTAGCTAATTTTATCAGCATTTTCATTTTCAATTGAAATATATTGATTTTGAATAAAATTTATTGCGAAGGAAATAAGCGCACATAAATTTGCCATTAAAATAAATAAATATGCATCATAAAGTGAAGCATTTGCTTCATCAAATAAAGCATAGTTTAATTGAATATTCATTATAGTATCCATAATATAAATACCTATTAAAACAAACATAGCAATGGTTGCCCATCTCTTCTTTTTTAAAGCAAAGATTGCTGCAACAATAAATAATGCTATTATCATTAAATTAAATAATTCAGAATTAAACATACTAGTTTCCACTACATCAGAAACCCTGCTATTTAATGCAAAAATAATCCAGAAATAATTTACTGATATAGTTTGAATACAAAAATAATAAAGAAATATTGGAATTAACAAAAGCATTCTTTTCATTCCTTTATTTAAAAAGAGTAATGGAATAAATGATATTAATGCAATAACTCCCATGATTAAAATCAAACCAATTTGATTAAAATCTTCTCCTGATAATGTTTTAATTCCAAAAATTAATAAAATAACACCTATAAGAGCAATTATTGATGCAATTATTTTAAATACTAATATTTTTTTATTCATTTGAAACACCTTCCTTTTTAAATAATGAAAACAATAAATTAATTAATAAAAATATTATACTAATTGAAATAGGAACAAATAAAATTACACTTTTCAAAAAAAGTAACATTGTTGATAAAGTAAATACAACAACTAGTAATTTATATTTACTATTAATCAAATATAAAGCATAAGAAATTAATAAAATTATAACAACAGCAAATTGAAATAAAATGGTCCAACGTTGAACATCGCTAGCAAAAATATCAGCTAACGAACAAATGCAACAACTTGCTATTGCAAAAAAATTACTAATTGCTAAATTCTGTTTAGTTAAATTTTTCTTCATTGCAAATATAAGACCAATAATGCCTGAAGCAATCGCACATCCGCTTGAAATCCAATAACATAATTTAGTTGAATTACTTAAAAGGTTTCCTTCATCAAGAAGAACTGCTATCATTATTGAAGCAAAAACAATTCCAATTGATGAAAAAATTAACCATAAACTATTAAATTTTTCTTTAATTATTTTCATAAAATCCCCCTTAAATATTATTATAAATTAATATAAGAAAAAATGATAGATAAAATATAATAATTATGCATAAAATTTTTTTGTTTTATTTAATTTTGATTTAAATAAAGTAAAAAGATTTAATTTTTTTTAATGATATTAATTGATTTACATAAAAATCTACAAAGATAAATCATTTATTTTAATATTATGCCTAATTACTAAATAAATTTAACAACTAATTAAAGTATTTGAGCAAAAATTACAACAAGTAAAATAATGAATAGAATAATTGCCCAAGATATCAAAATATATATTCTTTCATTTTTCATTAAAAAATTATATATAATTTTAAAGATTGATACTTCTTCTTCTAAATCATAATTATCAATTAATCCATCAGAATAAAATACTTTATCTTTGTATTCACAAGAAAAAGAAATCTTAATTTTGATTCCATCAACTTTTAAAATATCATTCTTTTTATTTATATAAGTTTTTTTATCCATGATAGTATTCTCCTTAAAATAATATTGTAAAAAATATCTTTCAATTTATTTTCCCCCCCCCCGTACATATTTGTCAATATTTAATTTTTTTTGAAATGTTTTGTCATAAATTAAAAAAATTTATTAAACTTACTAAACAACATAAATGTTTAAAATATTATTTTAGTATTTAAGATTAATTTAATATATTTTAAAATGTAAAATTGAAGTTTTAAGGAGATCTATATATTTATGAAATTCCAAAGTACTAATAAACATCTATCATTACTAGAAGATTACTATAATCATTTTAGTGAAGATACACGTTTAGACAAAAAACATGGATATGTTGAATTTTATACTAATATGTTTTATATAAAAAAATATTTAAAAGGAAAAATGAAAATATTAGATATTGGTGCAGGAACAGGTAAATATTCTCTAGCTTTAAAAAATTTAAATCAAGATGTAACCGCGGTAGAAATTTTAGATAAACATATTGAAATATTTAAAAAGAAAACAAATGATATACCAATATATAAAGCAAATGCGTTAAATTTATCCATTTTTAAAGATAAATCATTTGATAGAATTTTATTATTTGGCCCAATGTATCATTTATTAAAAAAGGAAGAACGCATAAAAGCATTACAAGAAGCAAAAAGAATATTAAAAGATGATGGACTAATATTTATCTCTTATTGTATGAATGAATATGCTGTAATAACTTATGGCTTTATAAAAGATAATATTAAAGAATGTATCAAAAATAATGAGTTAGATTCTCTTTTTCACACACAAGTTAGAGAAAATGATTTATATTATTATGCAAGAATTGAAGATATAAATCAATATAATAAAATTTGTGGTTTAAAAAGAAAAGCTATCATTTCTAGTGATGGACCAAGCAATTATTTACGGCAAACTTTAAATAAAATGGATCAAGAAACTTATCAATTATTTTTAAAATATCATCTTATTACATGCCAAAGGAAAGATTTACTAGGTGCTAGTTCACATCTTTTAGATATTGTTTACAAAAAATAGTTTTTATATTTTTTTCTCTTGCACTTACTATAATAATGTTATACAATTCGTTAGTATGCTAACAAAGGAGAAAAAATGACTGAGGAACATGGTATTGGTTGTTACATAAAATTTATAGGTAAAGAGTTTGAATTACGTAAAGAAGAACAACTAAAAAAATACAACTTAACAAGTCAACAAGTAAATATTATATTTTATCTTGCAAAGCATAAAAATGAATTAATAAACCAAAAAGGTTTAGAAAATGTATTTTCTTTATCAAATGCCACTATATCTGGAATTTTAAAACGCCTTGAACAAAAAAATTTTATTCAACGTAAATTCATAAATAGTAATAAAGAAAAATATATTTTTCTTGATCAAAAAGGTTTAGATATTGAACAAGATATTATAAATGAAGTTAAAAATATCGAAGAAAAATTATTAAAAGGATTTACTTTAGATGAAAAAGAAAAATTAATAAATTTCTTTAAAAGAATTAATGAAAATATTAAGGAGGTAAAAAATGATTAAAACAATTTTAAATTGCGTACGAGAATATAAAAAAGAATCTTGGCTTTCTGTTTTATTTGTATCCTTAGAAGTAATCATGGAATGTGTTTTACCTTTTATGATGAAATTACTTATTGATCAAATGAATGCAAAAGAAATTGTCATTAATAAAATTTTGATATTTGCACTTATTTTATTAATTATGGCCTTTGCTTCATTAGCATTTGGGGCTTTAGCAGGAAGATTTTGCGCTATTGCATCTGCTGGTTTAAGCCGTAACTTAAGAGAGGATTTATACAAAAAAATATGTAGTTTTTCATTTTCTAATATAGATAGTTTTTCTTCATCTAGTTTAGTTACAAGAATGACTACCGATGTAACAAATGTTCAAATGGCGTATATGATGATAATAAGAACTGCAATTAGATCACCATTTATGTTAATTTTTTCAATTATCATGAGTTTTATTGTTTCTCCAAATTTGGCTTGGATATTTGTAATTGTTGTCCCTTTTTTACTTTTTGTATTTATATTAATTATTCGATTTGCTATGCCTCGTTTTAAGGCAGTTTTTAAAAAATATGATCGTTTAAATAATTCGATACAAGAAAATATTACTGCAATACGAACTGTAAAATCATATGTTCGTGAAGATTATGAAATAGAGAAATTTAATACTGCCGCAAATGATGTAAAAAAAGATTTTACAACGGCAGAAAGAATAGTTGCTTTAAACCAACCAGCTATGCAATTATCAATTTATACATTAAATTTAGTAATTATCTTTTTAGGTGCAAATATTATAATGAAAACAGCAAAAATTGTTGATGGTGAAATAATTTTTGAATCTTTATCAATAGGTGGATTATCATCATTAATAACTTATGGAATACAATCATTAATGAGTTTAATGATGCTTTCTATGATAATAGTAATGATAACAATGGCCGTAGAATCTCTACATAGAATTAAAGAAGTAATGGAAACAGAAAGTGATATCAAAAATTGTTCTAATCCTTTATATGATGTTAAAAATGGTGATGTTGAATTTAAAAATGTTTCCTTTAAATATAATAAAAATGCCTCAAAAATGGCTTTATCTAACGTATCATTTAAAATTAAATCTGGTCAAACAGTTGGAATTTTTGGATCTACAGGTTCTTCAAAAACAACTTTAGTAAATTTAATTTCAAGACTTTATGATGTTACAGAGGGTGAAGTTTTAGTTGGTGATAAAAATGTAAAAGAATACGACATCAAAACTTTAAGAAATCAAGTTTCTGTAGTATTACAAAAAAATCTTCTTTTTTCTGGAACAATAAAAGAGAATATGCGTTGGGGAAATGAATCCGCTACTGATGAAGAAATTCAAAAAGCCTGTATTGCTTCTTGTGCTGATGAATTTATACAAGGCTTCAAAGATAAATATGATACGCATATAGAACAAGGTGGTAGTAATGTTTCAGGTGGACAAAAACAACGTCTTTGTATCGCAAGAGCATTGCTTAAAAATCCAAAAATTTTAATTCTCGATGATTCAACATCTGCTGTTGATACAAAAACAGATGCATTAATCCGTAAATCTTTAAAACAAGAACACGCTGAAATAACTAAAATTATTATTTCACAAAGAATATCATCGTTACAAGATAGTGATCTTATTTTAATCATGGATAAAGGAAATTTAATTGCTCAAGGAACACATGAAGAGTTATTAAAATCATGCACAGTTTACAAAGAAGTATATGCTTCTCAAAATAGTATTCAAGGAGGTAATCAAAATGCGTAAACCACCTTTAAACTTAAAAAATATTAATAAAAGTGCAACTTTAAAACGTTTACTAAAATATCTATTCCGTTATTACAAATTAAGGATATTTATTGTTATAATTTGCTTAATATTCTCTGCAGTAGGAGGTATTTCAGCATCTATTTTTATACAACAAATAATTGATAATGTAATTAATCCAGGAATTATAAATGGTTTTGAAAGTGTAAAAGAAACATTTATCACATTATTAAGTGTCATGGCAACAATCTATGCGCTTGCCTTAATTTCAAATACTTTATTTAATCAATTAATGGCAATAATTACTCAAGGATTTTTATGTCAAGTAAGAAAAGATATGTTTAAGAAAATGGAAACATTACCAATTTCTTATTTTGATCAAAATCTTCGTGGAGATATTATGTCAACGTATACAAACGATGTTGACGCTTTAAGGCAAGTAGTTTCTCAAACTTTACCCCAATTATTAAATACTTTAATGATGGTTACAGGAATATTCTTTTTAATGTTATCATTCTCTATTTATTTGACACTTATAGTATTATGTTCAGTTTTGTTTATTTTATTTGCAACCAAAAAAATAGGTGGTAATAGTTCTAAATACTTTATAAAACAGCAAAAAAGTATTGCAAAAGAAGAAGGATTTATTGAAGAAATGATGCATGGGCAAAAAGTAGTTAAAGTATTTTGTCATGAGGAAAAAAGTATTGAAGATTTTAAAATAATTAATGACCAATTATTTAATGATTCTATGAAAGCAAACTCCTATGCAAATATTTTGGGGCCAGTTATTCACAACATAGGTAATATTTTATATGTTGTAGTTGCAATTGTTGGTACTATTTTATTTGTTTTAAATGTTCCTAACATTTCTCTTCAAGGCATTAAAAAATTAGATATTGGTATTGTTGTTTCCTTTTTAACTATGTCTAGACAATTTGCTAATTCTTTTAACCAAGTTTCACAACAAATAAATTCTTTAGTTATGGGACTTGCAGGTGCTAGCCGTATCTTTAATTTATTAGATGAAAAAAGTGAAACTGATGATGGATATGTAACTCTTGTTAATGCTGAAATAAGTGAAGATGGAACAATCACAGAAACTGATCATTATACTTCTCATTGGGCATGGAAACATCCTAAAAAAGATGGACAATTAGTTTATACAGAATTAAAAGGTGATATTCAATTATTCAACGTTGATTTTGGTTATAACAAAGATAAATTAGTTTTGCATGATATATCAATATACGCAAATCCAGGTCAAAAAATTGCTCTTGTGGGAGCTACAGGTGCTGGAAAAACAACTATTACAAATCTAATTACTAGATTTTACGATTTAGCAGATGGTAAAGTACGTTATGATGGAATAAATATTAATAAAATTAAAAAAGCAGATTTAAGGCGGTCAATAGCGTTTGTTTTACAAGATACTAATCTTTTTACAGGAACAGTTAAAGATAATATTCGTTATGGTAAATTAGATGCTAGTGATGAAGAAGTTTATGAAGCTGCAAAAATTGCTAATGCTTATGACTTTATAATGCGCTTGCCTCAAGGATTTGACACTATGTTAACAAGTGATGGAGCAAATTTATCACAAGGACAAAGGCAATTACTATCTATTGCTCGAGCAGCTATTTTAAACGCTCCAGTTTTAATTCTTGATGAAGCAACATCTTCAATTGATACAAGAACAGAAAAACTTGTCCAAGATGGTATGGATAAATTGATGAATGGAAGAACGGTGTTTGTTATTGCTCATAGATTATCAACTATTCAAAATTCAAATGCAATTATGGTAATGGACCATGGTAGAATTATAGAACGAGGGAATCACGATTCACTTATAAAAGAAAAGGGCACATATTATCAGTTATATACAGGTGCATTTGAACTAGAATAAAAGCTTTAAATGGTATTTAAAAAATACCATTTTTTATTCTTCGATAATTGTTTTTTTATGCTTATGTTTTCTAAAACGAATACTTTTTTCAATAATACTTATTGTTTCATACATTAAAAAAGCAATAAGAGCTAAAATTATAACACCCATCATAACAAGATCTAAACGAAATACCATTCCACCATACATAAGTAAATATCCTATACCATTTTTAGAAACTAAAAATTCACCAACAATAGTTCCAATCCATGATAATCCTACATTAATTTTTAATATAGCAAGAATATTTGCCACATTGCTTGGTAAAATTACTCTAAAAAGAATTTGTCTTTTATTAGCGTTTAAAACGCGCATTAATTTAATAAGATTTTCATCAGTTAATTGAAAATATGAATAACTAGAAATGATAGTTATGATTAAAGATAAAGAAACACTTACTAGAACAATTCCTTTCATATTAGTTCCTGCCCAAATAATTAGAATAGGAGCTAAAGCAGTTTTTGGAAGAGCATTTAAAACTGTAAGATATGGTTCTAAAATTTTATATAAAGTTTTAGAAAAATATAAACCTATTGCTATTATTAAACCTAAAGAGCTTCCAATTATTAAACCAATCAAAGTTTCTAAAACTGAAACATAAATATGCGTAAATAAACTATTACTTTCAATATAACTTAAAAATAAAATAAAAATTTTGCTTGGTTTAGAAACTAGAAATTCATTTAAAAAATTTATATTAACAAGTAATTCCCAAAATAAAAAAAATGCAAAAAGTATTAAAAATTGGATAGAAATAATTTTAATTTTTTCTCTTTTTTTGTTTTTTTGATATTCTTGATAATTTTTTGGATTTTTCATAAAACATACCTCAACTAATTTAATATATTTAAAGTGTTATTTTTAGTATGTTTTTTTGCCCACTTTTATTTAATAATGTAATGTATTAAAAACATCATTAAAATATTGTGAAAAAGAATTATCTTTTCTTCTTAAAGAAGGTAATAAAGAATTATCATAAGATAACTTTAGTTCTTTTTTTATTTTTAAAGGTCTTGGAGATAAAATTAATACTCTTTCAGAAAGTGCAATAGCTTCTGAAATATCATGAGTAACTAAAAGTGAAGATAATTTTTCTTCAAGAATAATTGATTTAACATCTTCTTGGACAAATAAACGAGTTTGTGAATCTAAGGCAGAAAATGGTTCATCTAATAATAATAATTTTGGTTTAAGTGATAAAGTACGTATTAAAGATACTCTTTGTCTCATTCCACCAGAAAGCTCTTCAGGATAATATGAAGCAAACTTACTTAATCCATATTTTTTTAAAAGTGAAAATGTATAATCTTCGCTTTCTTTTGATTTACGTTTTTTTATTTCTAAACCAAGCATAATGTTTTTATAAACTGTTAACCATGGTAAAAGATTGTCTTTTTGAAACATATAACCAATTTCACAATTTGTAATTATATTGCCTTTGTTTAAATTTTCTAATTTCGCTATTAAATTTAAAATTGTTGACTTGCCACATCCTGAAGGTCCAATTAATGAAACTACTTCATTTTCAAAAACTTTAAAACTCAAATTATCTATAACTTTAGTTTCTCCTTCATCGCTAAAAAATGTTTTTTCAACATTATTTAAACTTAATAATTCTTTCATATTAGCACCTCTAAATATATTTATTCGTAAGAAAAAAATAAGTGCATTTTTCAAAATTATTTATCTTTTTAAATATCTATGCTACGATTAAACAAGGTGAAAAGTATGAAAAAAGAAATAGAAAATTTTATAAATTTATTTTCAGATGATAAAAAAATTGTATATGAAGCTTTATTAGAAAAAAAAGATTTAATTAACAATTATTTTTATGCCGATTATTCATTTACTAAACACCTAGAAAACGGAAAAGAAATATATGATGATTTATTTTCTTTATTAAATAGATCTCTTTTATTTAAAGAAAATGATAATTTTGCTTATCGATATTTTAATAAAAATCCTAAATATATTAAAAAAGAAGGACATTTTATAGTGAAATTTAATTTTGCTAAAATTGATGAACAAACTTATAAAGATTTTTTTGCAAATTTTTATCCATGTATAAAAAATGAGGATAAAGTGATTTTTAAAGAAGAAATTATGAACAAACTTTTTTCATTGATGATATCTAATGATTTTGATTATGTTTTAATTCTTGATAAATATAAATTAATAAATAATGCTTATCCTATTAATGTAATAGATGAAATTTTATATGACAAAAATTATCTTACAAAAGATAAAATTGAAACTTTAAAAGAAATTTCGCAAAATTTAAATGTTAAATTAAAGGAGATAATAAATGGATAGTAAAGAAGTATTTCACCACATTTTTGTAAGAAAAAATTATCCATCAATAGTTGATGAAGATTATGTTTTTGACATTTTCGAAAAATGTATTTATGAATTATCACCAAGAATTGAGCATCAATTTAATGAAGGAATACCAAATCCGCATGTACTTTTGTCTTATATTGTGGAAGAATATTTATTTTTAATGACACCATTAAATAAAAATATGCAAAATCAATTGTTACATGATGAAGAATTGAAGCAAAGATTAGTACATAGCATTAGTGATAAAATCTTTTTTAATGAATATATTGCATATAAAGCTAGACCATTAATATCAAAATATAATCCTATGATATCCTCATTAAGATTTTATTTAAATTTTGTTTTGGAAAGAATTGTAAATATTACCTCGAATAATGAAAATGAAACTCTTTTAATAGACATGTTAAGAAAAACGTTTTTATCGTGTCTTGGAGTAACATCACTTCTTATTGAAGGATTTGAAACGGAAGCCTTTTCTACTTGGCGTACAATACATGAAACAGAATGCATAATTAAAATACTTTTTGAAAATCAATATGTAATTGATACTTATAGACATCATATTGAATATAATATGGCTTTTAGAAATGAATTAAATGATAAAGTATTGCAACAAAATTTGATAGATGAAATAAAGATGCATTTAAAAGAACATTCTTTAAAAAATAAAGATTTAAAAAAATATATCGAATATGGTTGGTTATATTCCATTAAAAATTATGAAAAAAATTATCCTTTATTAAAACTTAATTTCCGCAATGGAGTAGAATATGTAGCAAATTTGAATGAATATACTTATCTTTATGAAATGTCAAGTGAAATATCTCATGCTTCACCAATACTAATTTATTATAATAAACCTTTCTTTTTAAACATCAGTTTAATATGTTTATATGAATCTTTTTTTAGAATAGAAAATATTTTTGTCGAATTACTAAAAAAGCAAAAAAAAGAGGAAACAAATGCATATTTTAACATGCGTTCCTCTTATTTAAATGAATTAAAAATAATACTTGCTAAAGAGAAATTAGAATTTCAAAAAATTAGCAAAAAGAATTAATTATACATCTTGGAAACAAGAACCACCTATAAATTCTCGCATTAAAGAATTACAAGGAACAAAATCTTCATCCATATCAACAAAATATTTCAAAAATTTAATCAAAGCATTTGCACTTATAAAATATGGACTATTTTGATCAATTTGTTTTAAAACAGGAAGCGCATATTTTTTCATAACCGCTAATTCATAAGGTAAAAAAGAGTTAAATACAAAATCGGCATCTTCTTGGCCATTATAAATCCATTTAAATTCCCCTCTACGAACACTGCTCCACATAGACAATGTTTCTTCTGCGGAGGAATTTCTAAATTTTTTATCTCTCACAATACGTCGTAACAATCTTAAATCAGTTAATGAGATTGGATTATGATTATCTAAATTAATTTGTGCCTGAGGAGCAATATAAATTTTAAATTTTTGATGCTTTGGAACAAGCGAAGTAAGTTTTTCATTTAAGGCATGAATTCCCTCAATAATAATAGGAGCATTATAATCAACTTTTAAAAGTTTTCCTTCTTCTCTTTTTCCTGTTTGAAAATTATAATGTGGTAATCTAACTTCTTTACCCTGTATTAAATCAGAAATATTTTCATTAAACAATTCAACATCAAGCGCATCTATAGTTTCTAAATCATATGTGCCATCCTCTTGCAAAGGTAAATATTGTTTTTCTATATAATAATCATCAATTGAAATTTTTATAGGGAAAATGCCTTTTGATAAAAGTTCACATCTTAATCGATTAGAAAAAGTAGTTTTTCCTGAAGAAGATGGACCTGCTATACAAATTAATCTTATATCTTCTAAATTATTTTTTATTTGATTTCCTAAATCTGAAAGCATATTACTATGGAAAGATTCACACATATTAATAAAATCAATCGGTCCTCTTTCCTCGATATATTTATTAATTTTAGCAATAGAATCTACACGGCATTCTTTAGACCAATTAGAAGAATTTTTTAAAGTTTTGCCAAATTTAGGTGAATCTTGAAATACAGGAATTAATCCATCACAATCACTTCTTGGATATTGAATAATAAATCCTGGCGCATATAAACGAATTTTGTAATCTTTAATATATCCAGTTGATGGAGTCATATGAGAATACATGTAATTCATATAACCATTACATTCATAAATATGCACAGTCTTTTCAGGACGATATTTTAATAATTCTATTTTATCATCTAAATTAAATTTTTTATACATCTCTAAAGCTTGATCATTAGAAAGAATAATTTGATTAATTTTATAATCTTTTTGAACAATTCTATCAACTTCTAATTTTAATTTTTGTACAAAATCATTATTTAAAGGTTCTTTCATATTTAAAAAAAGCCCAAAGGTTGAACGAGATATATTATTTGAAAATTTAACATGCAATGTTGGATCTATATTATAAATAGCCATAGCTACAATATATCTCAATGTTGCTTCATAAACTCTCATAGCTTCATTATCTTTAACCGTTAAAAATTGAACATCCGCATTATAATAAACATCATAATTCAAACTTCTTAAACGATTATTAACTTTAGCGCAAATAAAACTTTTATCATTATTTTTGATTAAATCAACAAGTTTTACTTTTTTTAAATATGTTTCAGAGTTATTAAAACAATTTATAATAAATTTTTCCATAAAATATTTATTCTCCTGTCTCAAAATTAACTATATCCATAATAATTTAAATTATGCTTTTTTGCAAGCGCTTACATTGCTTTATTTTCTTTGAAAATAATTTAATTTAAAAGTTTATTTAACTTGCTTATATCTTATTATTTTTTAATTTTCAAATTTTAAAAATATTTGACATGAAATTTAATATAAATTAGAATCCCAACAACCTAATAAGAATGTTTTTTTGTTTGTGGTATAGAAAATTAAACATTATTAAAAATAAAAAAATGTGAGCAACTTACGTTCCCACTTTGAATAAATCTAACGATATATTCAGTTTCGGATAAACCGACATTTCTATTGTATGCAACTAAAACAAAAAAAACTAAAATCGAAGAAAAAATTAAACATGATATTGACAGACTAAAAGTCATTTCGCCTTATATAAACTGAATTTACTTTGTCATTTAACTTATAAAACTTATTACATATAAATTTTCAAATTTTTCTTGCATTAACAAGCTATTTTTGATATTATAATTACACATCGCAGGATAGAGCAGCCTGGTAGCTCGTCGGGCTCATAACCCGGAGGTCGTAGGTTCAAATCCTACTCCTGCAACCAAAAAAAATAAGTAGGCACTAAATATGGTGCTTTTTTTATATTAAAAATCTATAAAATTAATAAATTTTAACTTTAAGAACAAAAATTCTTGCATTTTGCTTTGCTATCAATGATAATAATAAAGCGACTTGGATCAGTGGTGTAGCGGTTAACATGTCTCCCTGTCACGGAGAAGATCGCGGGTTCGATTCCCGTCTGATCCGCCAGTGTGGCCCGATAGCTCAGTCGGTAGAGCAAGGGACTGAAAATCCCTGTGTCGCCAGTTCGATTCTGGCTTGGGCCACCATTAAAGCATAGTGCTGGGATTGATAAATTATTATCAGTCCCTTTTTTTGAATAAAAGAAAAATCAAAAACTATTTTAAAATGATAGGAGAAAGAAATAATGAAAAAAGTTATTTTAACTGGTGATAGACCAACGGGTAGATTACATATTGGTCATTATGTAGGTTCTTTAAAAAGACGTGTAGAATTACAAAATTCAAATGAATTTGATGAAATTTACATTATGATCGCGGATTCACAAGCTTTAACAGACAATGCCGAAAATCCTGAAAAAGTACGTGAAAATATTTTACAAGTAGCATTAGATTATCTTGCCTGTGGGATAGATCCTAATAAAACAACAATTTTAGTACAATCATCTATTCCTGCTTTATGTGAACTTAATATGTACTATTTAAATTTAGTTACTGTTGCCCGTTTACAAAGAAATCCAACTGTAAAAAACGAAATTAAAATGCGAGATTTTGAAGCTACTATACCAGTAGGTTTTTTTACCTATCCTATTTCTCAAGCTGCAGATATTACCGCATTTAATGCCACAACTATTCCTGTTGGAGATGATCAGCTTCCAATGATTGAGCAAACTCAAGAAATTGTTCATAAATTTAATTCCATTTATGGAGAAACATTAACTTTACCAAAAGCATGTTTACCAGATGATGAATCTTGCTTCCGTTTAGTTGGTACAGATGGAAAAGCAAAAATGTCAAAATCATTAAATAATTGTATTTATTTAAGTGATGATACAAATACAGTTAGACAAAAAGTTATGTCAATGTATACAGATAAAAATCATCTTCGTATTGAAGATAAAGGTAATACTAAAGACAACCCTGTATTTATATATTTGAGTTGTTTTGCTAAAGATGAACACTTTGCAAAATATCTTCCTGAATATCATAATCTTCAAGAGATGAAAGAGCATTATGAAAGAGGAGGACTTGGTGATATTAAGTGCAAGAAATTTTTATTCGCGGTCCTAGAAGATGTTTTAACACCTATTCGTGAAAGAAGAAAATATTACGAAGATAGACTTGATGAAGTTTATAATATTTTACTAAACGGATCTAAAAAGGCAAATGAAGTGGCAAATAAAACTTTAGAAAAAGTTAAAAAAGCCATGAAAATTGACTATTTTTCTGATTCATCTTTTATTCAGGAAATGAAGAATAAATTTTCAACAAATAAGTAAATATTAAATATTTATTTATTATTTTATTGTTTTAAAAAATTAAAAAATCATTGCATAAGTCTTTATTGTTCTTTTATACTAAATAAAGATTTGGAGATGATTTTTATTTTTAGTCTTTTACTTACATCTTTATTATCTAGTTTATTGCCTTTAATTTTAGGCATGTTTATAGCTATTTTATTAAAAAGCAAAGCATCGTTAATTAAATACTTATTATATATCTCAGCAGGAACAATTCTTGCTTTAGTATGTTATGATTTATTCCCTGAGCTTTTAGAAACAGCTAATGCTACTTTTAAAAATTTTGGAATTTTGCTTATATTTGTCGTTATTATCTTGACAATATTATTAATGTTTTTATTGCATATTTTAATTTCTAAAATGCAAAATTTAAATCACAATCATAATAATGAACCAAGTCATATTGAAGCCTTTTTAAATAATAAAAATAATTCTTTTTTTAAAGCGGGAATTTTACTTTTTATATCTTTACTTTTGCATAATTTCCCTGAAGGTATTTCTCTTGGCTTTATTCTAAAAAATAATTTCTCTGAAGGTGTTTCTCTTGCTATATTTTTAGCTATACATAATTTAACAATGGGTACAAGTTTAACAATTCCACTTCTTTTAGCAAATACTAAAAAAAAGAATATAATTTTATTTATATTATTAACTTATTTACCATCTTTATTAGGTTCAATTTTAGGTTATTCTTGCTATGAGATAAATAAAGTTTTAATGTTCTTTGTTTTTGCTATTGTTTCGGGAATATTAATTTATGTGGTTTTAGAGGAATTAACTTCTTTAATACATGTTAAAAAAACAAAACACAGAATTATTTCTATATTTTGTTTTTTAATTAGTTTTCTTGCTTTTGCTTTATTAAATCTTTTTATTTAATTTTTTTAGAAAGAGCAACATAATCAATTTTGCCAACATTTGTTAATTGAAATTTTTCTTCCAAAATTATATGATCTGGAATTTCATAACTTTGGATGTTGCTTTTTAATTCTAAAAGAAGTTTATTTTCAATTTCTTTTTTATCGAAAGTTTTATCATTTGGAACAACAAAAAGATATGTAATTTCTTCTTTTCCATTATTTTTTGATAAATACGCACATTCACTTATATAAGGTAAAGAAGAAACAAGTTTTTCAATTCCTAAAGGGAAGATATTAAATCCTCTTTTTTTAATAACTCTTTTTTTCCTTGATATAAAATATAAATAATTATCTTCATCTAAATAACCTATATCACCAGTTTTCACATATTTTTTATTTTTTATAAATATAAATGGATTTTCATCTTCTAAATATCCTTCCATTAAAGTATCACCTGCTACTGCAATTTCACCTTTGACATGATATGGTAAAATATTATTTTTTTCATCTAATATAATTACTTCTATACCTTTTAAAGGTTTACCGACACTTCCTTTTCGATGCTCTTTTAAAGTATTTACACTTAAAACGGTAACCGTTTCTGTTAAACCATATCCTTCAAGAAGCAATCCTTTAGAGCCATTATTTTTTAAGCATTCATTGAATCGTTGAAGTAACGATGGAGAAATAAAATCACCACCGATAAAACAAGTATCAATATTTTTTAAATTCTCATTAGCAAAATTAGGATTTTTCAATAATGCCTCAAACATTAAAGGAACACCTATAATATAATTTGCTCTATTTTGTTTAATAAGTTTAATAACAGGATTAGTATTAAATTTTGCAAGAAGAGATACTTTTCCACCATAATTTAAAACAGCTAAGATACCCATTACTAAACCAAATCCATGAAACATCGGTAATGCTGCGACCATTGATTTTGTTTTAATTTCTTCAAGCGGAATATTTAAAATAGTATCTACTTTTTTTATAAGTGAACAAAGTGCAAAATCAGAAAGAACAATAGTTTTAGGCATAGAAGTTGTTCCTCCAGAAGATAAATAAATTCTTCCTTTTAATGGATTATAATCTTTGAATTTATCATTTGTGGTTTTGTAATCATCATACTTATATATTTTTTTGTCTTTAAAGTACGTTTTTAAATCCTTTTTATTAATTCTACTAAAAGCAAAACGTTTAATAAAATTTAAAGAAGATGCTGGATTTAAAACAAAAATAGGAATATTCATTTTTAAAATATTTGGGTAATTATTTAAAAACAAAGAAACACATATAAATAATTTTGATTGTTTTTCTTTTAATTCACGAATTAAAATTTTTTCGTTTGTTAAAGGATGTAATAAATGTATTTTTAAATCAAGCATACTTGCAGCATAAAAACAAGCAACGCTTTCAGGAGTATTAGGTGCGACTAAAGTAATTAAATCATCTTTTTTCAAATGAATGCTTTGAAAAAATGCACTGACACGATAAATTTTTTGTAAGAATTCACCATATGTTATGCTTTTATCCTGAAAATAAATCGCGGTACGATTTATATTTTCTTTAGCACAATTTTTAAAATTAACAAATAAATTAGCTCTTACATCCATTTTATTTCCTCCACTTATTAATTAAAAGCGATATCCTACACATAAACATATTAATCCCACAATGATAGATAATACCACTTGATGAAAAAGATAAAACCATATTGAATTTCTACCAACAAAACAAAAGCATTTATTCCATTTGCCATCTAATTTTGCTAATTTTGATTTTTTATCTTTATATAAAGTATCGCCTAAAAAAGATCCTATAAAAATAAATCCTATATAAGGAACTATGCCAAAACAATCAGAGCCAAATCCAGCTTTAGAAATTAAAATACTTGGAATAATTTCAAATGATATTTCATCATAAAAATTTTCAACATCGACTTGAGCAAATTGATTAAAAATAAATCCTAAGATTATAATTACACTTCCTAATATTAAACAAATGTATTTATTATACGGTATTTTTTTTAAAAAACTTAAGATTAATGTTCCAATTCCTAATGGCATTAAAACATTAAAAATCATTCTAACATCAATACCTTTATTACTAATAAAATAAATTAAATATGTTATTAAATCTAAAACGCAGCAAGCTCCTAAAATTAAAAATCCTCTTTTTAAATTATTTTTAGAAAATGAAGAAGATATACCTGAAATTAAAAAGAACACCGCGACAAAAATGCAATGAAAAACATAACGTGTAAAAGAATTATTAACTTTGAAAGCAAAATCACTTAAATTTAAAAATATCTCATTGTAACTAGAAGTAGCAAAAAAATTTGGAAACATTGCTAAATCATAACATAAATGATCTAGAATCATTAATATAATCGCTAAACCTCTAAAAAAATCTATTTCCCAAATTCTTTTTCTTTTCTCTTTTTTTTCCTCAACTAGTGAATCCATTTTCTAATCCTTTTTCTAAAATTATAATTTATTTTAAAAACTAAATAAAGTTTTATTACTAAAACAAATAATATATTATTTGATTTTTTAAATCCTAAATTTAATTTGCATTTTTTTAAAATAGCAATAAGATAATAATAAGATAAAATTAAATTTTTCATATTTTTTTATTTTATAAAAAAAGCTATACTAATATTATGAAATACGCTAAAGAAAGAAAAACAAAATCACTATTTGGAAAAATATTCGCGGTAATTTTTATAATTATCTCTTTGATAATTCAATTAGTTTTTTATTATTTTTTAATTTTTGGTATTTATATATTTCCAAATTCAGCAGTTTTTGATGTTTTAAATGCTTTTATTATGGCTATTTCTCTTATTGTCGTTGCACAAATCTACAATAGGAATATTAATACATCTTTTAAATTAACTTGGACTATTTTAATTTTATTGTTTCCTTTATTTGGCATGTTCTTTTATTTATTTTATGGTAATCATCATTCAGTACCAAAAAAGAAAAGTAAATTAATTAGAGATTATTTAAGTAAACGTGAAAAAATAATATCTCCTAAATTATTTAATGTCGATAAAGAAACAGAAAATATAATAACTGGATTAGAAAAAACTACTCAATTAAATTGCTATAAAAATACAAATACCGAATTTTTTAATGATATAATTTTTAAATATCAAAATTTAAAAGAAGATTTGAAAAAAGCCAAAAATTATATCTTTTTAGAATTTTTTATTTTAGCAGAAGGAAAAATGTTAGATGAAATCTATCAAATCCTTAAAGAAAAAGGAAATAATGGAGTTAAAATTTATATAATTTATGATGATGTTGGAAGTAAACCTACATTTTCAAACAAGACTAAAGAAAAATTTAAAAATATTGAAAATCTAAGAATTAAAACATACGCTCCTTTTGGTAATCGATTCAGCCTTACAATGAATTATCGCGACCATCGTAAAATTGTCGTTATTGATGGTATTATTGCCTACTGCGGAGGTGATAATCTTGCCGATGAATATATACATGAAAAACAAAGATTTGGTTTTTGGCGCGATAATGCCTTAAAAATCGAAGGAGAAGCAGTTGAAGGCTTTGTGAGAATGTTTTTAGAAATGTGGTATATGACTTGTAAAGAAAAACTTTCTTTAGAACAATTTATTAATAAAGAACAAAATATAAAAAACGATAATCTTGTGATGCCTTATGCTGATGGTCCAACTTATTTAGAACATCCATCTTATTCCTTATTTTTAAATTTAATCGCTAGTGCTAGAGAAACAATTTATATTTCCACTCCATATTTTATTATTGACCAAGAATTTATTAATGCATTATGTCGTGCATTATATAATGGAGTAAAAGTTATAATAATGACTCCTTCTATTCCAGATAAAAAAAGTGTTTATTACTTGACTAGAGAACATTATAAAGATATTTTAAAAAATGGTGGTAAAATTTATGAATTCTCACCTGGTTTCAATCATGCAAAAAATATTATTATCGATAATAAATATGCTTTTGTTGGAACTGTAAATATTGATTATCGTTCATTCTTTTTGCATTTTGAATGTGGTGTGGTATTAATGCATAATAAATGTATAGAGGAAATAAAAAATGACTTTGAAAATACATTGTTAAAATGTGAAGACATAACAAAAGAAAAATGGAACAAAAGACCAATTTATCAAAGAATTATTGCCTTTTTACTTTCCTTTTTCTCACCATTATTTTAGGAAATTTTTATGAGTGTAAGTGAATATGTTATTAAAAAATTATACGAATCAGATAAAGAAATAATTATCGGTTCTCGTATAGATAAAATATTAAAAATTGATGATAAAAATTTTGCTTTTATTATTTATCAAAAAAATAAAAGTTATACTTTATTATTT
Organism: uncultured Bacilli bacterium; assembly: GCA_947632435.1. GTDB lineage: Bacteria > Bacillota_I > Bacilli_A > RFN20 > CAG-449 > CANRPC01. The sequence goes on from CANRPC010000016.1 coordinate 31,041, forward strand.
TCACTTGAAGCAAATTTACCAATTTATCTTCTAGGTGATAATTTAATTTCCTTTGTTCAAGAAACAAATGGTTTCTTTTCTATTTTAAAAAAATATTTAGAATACGGACAAATTTTACAATTTGAAAAAATAAAAAATGATCGCATAATTAAACTTAAAATTAAAAAAAGATTACCTAATTATCTATATAAAATTACAACTTTAGTTTTTGAAATGATTCCATTAAGAGCTAATGTAATTTTATTAGATGAAAATGACATAATTATTGATGCGTTTCATAAATCTGATAGTTTGGATGCAAAATACCTTCTTATTAAAGGTATAAAATATAAAATAGAAGAAAATGTCTCTAAAACGATAAATATTGATGAAACTCTTGATTCGATAAAATTTAAAGTTTCAAGAAGAGAATATCAATATTTAGCATCTTTAAATAAAGATGAATTTCAAAATACTCTTAAAAATTTATTAAAAAGTGATAATTATTATTTAACTGAAAATGATATTTCGTGTATACCACTTAATAATAACCCTTTAAAAAAGGATGAACTATTTTCATCTTTAATAAAAAAAAGAGAATATTTAGGAAGAAAAAAACATTATCAACAACTTATATCATTTATTGAAAAGAAATACATTTCTTTAAAAAAGAAAAGTCAAAATCTAAAAAATGATTTGCAAAAATGCAATGAACATTTAAATTACAAAGATATAGGAAATTTATTATATTATGGTGCTTCCTGTTATGAAAAAGGTGCTTCAGAAATAATTATTGATGGAATTAAAATAAAATTAAATCAAGCTAAAAATTTAAGTGAGAATGCAAATGAATATTTTAAAAAATACAAAAAAGCTAAATCTGGAATACAACAATTAACAGAGCAAATTGAATTAACAAACAAAGAATTATCATATTTTGAAGAATTAAAATTACAAATTATTTATGCAGATGATGAAGCATATAACCAAATTAAAAATCAATTAGAAAATGATGGCTATTTAAAAGCAAAACATTCAAATAGCAAAAAGAGTAAAAATATAAAAATATTTAATCCTCACATTATAAATTATCAAAATGTAAAAATTGGATATGGCTTATCGTCTTTTCAAAACGATTATCTAACATTTACTCTTGCACATAAAAATGATATTTTTTTGCATATCAAAGATTATCATGGGCCACATATAATTATTTTTGATGAAAATCCAAGTGAAGATGTACTTTTGTTCGCAGGGGAAGTTAGTTTATATTTTGCAAACCAAATTACTGGTGATGTTCAGTATACAAAAAGAAAAAACATAAAAAAAATTCCAGCAAAAACTGGAATGGTTGAATTAATAGAATATAAACTAATGCATATTAATAAGATTCGTAAAGAAACGAAGCAAATTCTTGAAAAGTTACGTTAATTTATAATATATGTATCAAAAAAAAGTGAAAAATATGATGAATCTTGCTCTCCATTTATATAAACACCATTTTGAAACAAAGCATAAAATGGTGTGCCTTTCATTTGATCTTTAAAAAGAGGTTTAACTTCATTTACGTAATATTCTTTATATTCATCATCTTGTCTATCTAAACTTCCTATATCAATTCCATAAATAATATAATTATGTTTTTCTAAATATGGATTTAAAAAATTTTCTTCACTTTCAAAACAATGTGAACAATATTGAGAATGAACATAAAGCATAAAAGTATCTTGATTTTCTACTTTAAGAATTACTTCTGAAGGTTTTAATTCTTTTAATTCTCCTGAAGTTGATGCTGAATTTTCTAATTCAATATAAGGTTTTTTTACTCCGTAACGGAAATATGATTTTGAACATCCTGTGCTAAGTAAAGAAATTAAAGAGAATAAAATAATTTTTTTATATTTCATTTTTTGCCTCCTATAAAATTCATACCTTTAATTGTTTCATACGTTGAAAGTGAAAAATAATCTTGTTGACGAGCAATTTCATAACATACAATTGCAACACAATTTGCCAAATTAAGTGATCTAGCTTCTGGTTTCATTGGTATTCTTAAACACTGATTTTGATTATTTTTTAATAAATCATATGGCAATCCAGATGATTCTTTTCCAAACATCACATAATAGTCTTCATATGGTGAAGAAAAATCTTTATCTGAATATATATTTTTCCCATAACGAGTAATAAAATATATTTTATCTAATTTATGTTTTGTAAAAAATTCATCTAAATTTTCATAAAAAATAATTTCACAAAAATTAATATAATCCATAGATGCTCTTTTTAATTCTTTATCATCAAAAGAAAAACTAAGTGGTTTAATAATATGAACCTTAGCACCAATAGATGAAGCAGTTCTGATAATATTTCCAGTATTTGAAGGCTTTTCAGGTTGAAATAAAACTATGTTAATCATCTTAATTCCTCTTTAAAATATTTTACTTTGCTTAAGATTTATTGTAAATAAAAAAGAGAAATAATTCTCTTTTACAAATTGCACCTTTTCGTGGAATCTAAATTATAGAAGCAATGGTTTTTGAATCGCCCTGCAAAAGGGCCCCAAAATCGTTTTTTGCATGGTTTATTACGGCCTGGATATTGAAAATAAACTGCTCTATACGCTGGATAAGCTCGCCAAAATTTTATACAATCTAATGCCAATTTTCTTTCTTTACTAGTTGCTTTAGCATAAAAAAGAGGAATTTTTGTTCCTTCAAATTGCCCTTTTTGAAATATCACATTATATATTGTTTTAACTTTTTTAAAATCGCCACATGTTGTAACCGCTCGATTGACAACAACATTGCCAACAAGTTTCATTCCAAATAATCCTTCTCCTTGAGCTTCCGCTCGCATAATTCTTCCCAAAGCATCGACATCAACATCTCTATAACGTACTCTAGACATTATTTCACCTCAATTAATTATATTAATTTACTTAATTTTTTTAACCTAAATTATTTTTTAATTTTTTATTTTATATAAAAAAGCTCTAAAAAGTATGTTTTTTTCAAAAAATGTAGCAAATTTTTAATTTTTATTGATATCAAATTTTTTTATGAGTAATATAATTTTATAAATTGTGAGGTTTAAAAAAAGCATGACAAAAAAAGGATTATTAATTGTCCTATCTGGTCCATCAGGAGTTGGAAAAGGAACAATAAGAAAAAAGCTTTTTAAAGATAAGTCATTAAATTTAGCTTTCTCAATTTCTATGACTACTAGAAATCCTAGAAAAAAAGAGCAAAATGGTATTGATTACTTTTTTGTAACTGAAGAAGAATTTAAATCTAGATTAGAAAAAGATGATTTTTTAGAACATGTATATTTCGTCGGTAATTATTATGGAACTTCTAAAGAATATGTCGAAAAGCTTAGAAATGAAGGAAAAAACGTTTTTTTAGAAATTGAAGTCGAAGGCGCTAAGCAAATTATGGATAAGTGTCAAAATGAAAATTTAGTATCAATTTTCTTAATGCCTCCATCTTTAACTGAATTAGAGCGAAGAATTCGTGGTAGAAAAAGTGAATCAGAAGAAATTATTCAAGAAAGACTTCAAAAAGCTAGAAGAGAAATTAATTTAAAAAGCAATTATCAATATGTTGTTTATAACAAAGATTTATATAAAGCAACTGAAGAAATAAAAGAAATTATTAAAAATAGAATGAATTCTTAATTGAAAGGGGGATTCTAGATGGTTTTAGCAGAGGTTATAATCGAATATCCTGCAAGTAGTTTAGATCGCCCTTTTTATTATGCTTATAATGAAAATAATAATTTACAAAAAGGAGTAAGAGTTAAAATTCCTTTTGCAAATAAAGAAATTATAGGATATGTATATCAAGTTATAAAAAAAGAACAAACAAAAGAAGAATTTGAAAAAGAAAATGGTTATGTATTAAAAGATATAATTCAAGTAATAGATAAAGAACCAATCATAAATGAAGAGCTTTTTCTTCTTGCTAAAGAAATTTCAAATTATTATTTTTCACCTTTAATCAGTGTTTTGAAAACTATGCTTCCTCCTTCCTTAAAGCCAAGTACAACTTCTTTATCAAAACCAAAAATTGCATATGAACAATATTTAGAAGTAATTGAAAAAGATATAAGCTCATTAACTAATAAGCAGAAAGAACTTTACGAAACAATAAAAAGTCAAAAAAGAATTAAAAAAAGTTCTGTTTCATATTCAATTGCCATAAATCTTTTAAAAAAAGGCTTTTTAAAAGAAATTAAAGAAGAAAAATATCGTTTAATTACAAAAACAAACGAAAATAAAGATTTTAATATATTAAATGAAGAGCAAGAGAATGCCAAAAATGAAGTATTAAAAACGACTAATCAGATATTTCTTTTAGAGGGTATTACTGGAAGTGGAAAAACCGAAGTTTATTTACATTTAACAAAAGAATATTTAAAAAAAGGAAAAACTGTACTTATTTTGCTTCCTGAAATAAGTTTAACATATCAAGTAATTAAAATATTTTTAAATCATTTTTCAAAAATAGCTATTCTTCATTCTTCTTTAACAAATAGTGAAAAATATGATGAATATCGTAAAATTTCTAAAGGCGAAGTCGATATTGTTATAGGTGCAAGAAGTTCCATTTTTGCACCATTAAAAAACATTGGATTAGTTATAATTGATGAAGAACATTCTGAAACTTATAAACAAGAAACAGCTCCTTATTATCACGCCTTAACTGTTGCAAAAATGCGTCAAAAACAACAAGAATTTAATATTCTTTTAGGTTCTGCAACACCATCTTTAGAATCTAGAGCTCGAGCTTTTAAAGGTACATATAAATTATTAAAGTTGACAAAAAGATACAAAACAAATCTACCTACCTGTAATATTGTGGATTTAGCATCATTAAAAGAAGTTGATGAAAAATCAATTATTGTTTCTAAAACATTAAGAGAAAAAATTAAAGAAAGATTAGCAAATAAAGAACAAGTATTAATAATGTTAAATCGACGTGGTTATGCCACATATATAACTTGTCGTAGATGTTCCTATACATTTAAATGCCCAAAATGCAATTTACCACTTTCTTTACATATAGATGAAAATATATTAAAATGCCATCATTGTGGCTACAATTCTAAAATGGTTTCTGAATGTCCAAAATGCAATTCACCATATTTAAGAACTGGAGGAATTGCAATTCAAAAAGCCGAGCAAGAATTAAATAAATTATTTCCTGAAGCAAAAATTTTAAGATTAGATTCAGATGTGGCTAAAAAAAGATTAGCAACAAAAGCTATAATCGATGATTTTCAAAAAAATAAAGCAGATATTTTATTAGGTTCACAAATGATTTCCAAAGGATTAGATTTCCCAAATGTTACCCTTTCTTGTATTTTACTTGCTGATGTTGGATTAAATATTCCTTCTTTTAGAGCTTCAGAAAAAATATTTGCCTTATTAACTCAAACAATTGGTCGAGCTGGAAGAAGAAATAATGGAGAAGCTATCATTCAAACATATATGCCTAATCATTACGCCATTCAATTAGCCGCTAAACAAGATTATGAAACTTTTTTTCTTACCGAAATGAAATATCGAAAAATTGCTTCTTATCCACCTTTTTCATACTGCGCTATATTAGAAATATCTTCAATTGATGAGAAAGAATTAATTTCTTCTTT
>CANRPC010000017.1 GCA_947632435.1 uncultured Bacilli bacterium
GTTGTTTATGATGGTACAGATATTCCTAAAAATTCTTTCTGTGGTTATGCTGGTTATGTTTTAAAAGCTAATTAATAATTAAAATATAATTGAAAAATTGTCTTAGACATATCATAATGTCTATGAGTTAAAGATAAAAATGACTATGAGCATTTTTATCTTTTTATTTAGCTAAATTTAGCTTATGGTAGAAGGAAAATTTTATCTATGAACATTGGAAAAGAAACCGAAACAATAGAATTTAAAAAATCAACTTCGGAATTAAAAGAAGCAATTATTTCTATTGCAAGCATTTTAAATAAGCATCAAAAAGGTATTTTATATTTTGGTGTAAAAGATAATGGTGATGTTATAGGTCAAGATATAGGAAAAGACACTTTACGTTTTTTATCAAGAGATTTATCTAATTTTATAAAACCTTCATTTTATTATGAAATAAATATTCAAAATTCAAATGATGAAAAAACATTTATTGAAATAATTTTTAATGGCAAAAATTATCCTTATTCTGCTTATGGAAAATATTATCAAAGATTTGCTGATGAAGATAAGTTAATTTCTCAAGATGAATTAGAAAAATTATTTAAAAATAAAAATTATTCTCAATGGGAGATTAATGATTCTTATACCAATATTGATGATATTGATGAAGATTTATTAAAACAAGTCATTAAAAAAGGCAATGAAAATCATAGAATAAATTATACTTATAGTGATAAAAAAACTATTTTAACCAAATTAGGTTTAATTAATGACAAAAATGGTAATTTAAATAATGCTGGAAAATTTTTATTTTCTAAAAATGGTCCAATTTTGTTAAAATTAGCTACTTTTGCTTCAGAAACAAAAGATACATTTTTAAAACTAAGTCATTTTCAAGGGAATATTTTTCAATGTATTAATAAGGCTATGGATTATATTTCAAGTAACATTGATTGGAATGTAATTTTAGATGGTTCAATTGAAAGAAAAGAATATCCTGAAATACCACTTCTCGCGGTTAGAGAAATTGTTTTAAATGCTTTTTGTCACGGGGATTATGATTCCAATACAACCTTTCAAATAGAAATATTTAAAGATAAAGTATCAATTTATAGTCCTGGTTTATTTCCTATAGGGTATAATCCTTATGATTTTGCTTCAGGTAAAGAAGAGCCTTTAATGCTAAATCCGAAAATTATCAATGTATTATTTAAAGCTGGAGAAATAGAATCTTTTGGTTCGGGATTTGAAAGAGCATTTAAAGTTTGTGATGATAAAAAAATTTCTTATGATTTTGATAATACTAAATCTGGTTTTAGATTTATATTTTATAGACCATATGGTCATAAAAAAATTCAAGATAAAATTTCCAAAACTACTTTAGAAATTTATGAATGTTTAAAAGAAAATTATAATTATACGGCAAAAGAATTAGCGTCTAGATTTAATAAATCTGAAAAAACAATTTATCGATCAATAAAAACTCTTAAAGAAAAAGGTCTTATTAAACGTATCGGTAGCGATTATGATGGGTACTGGGAAATAATTTAATATTTATTTAATTAATCTTTATAATAAACATCATAAAAATGATGTCCAATTTGTTCTTCTTTAGGAGGAAGTTTTAAATAATCACCATATAAAATTTTTAATATTTCGTCGTAGCCATTAGGTATCAAAAATTCTTCATTATTAAATAATTTATAACAATCTTTATTAAAATATTCTTTTTTAAAAGGTGTCATTCTTTGATCCCAACATAAACATGCTAAAAATGGAGTATCTTGATAAAGGTATTTTTGACTTAATAAATCATTCTTTTTTAATAATTTATTAATATTAACATGGCGATAATATAAATGATATATTGGAAATTTAATTATGGTTTTTAAAATGTTTTTATTTTTAACAAATTTACCATATCCAGCATTAGCGATAATTCTATTTACTCTATTAATGCGAGGATATATTTTTTTATCTTTAGGATCAAAATTATCAAGAGGGTAGATATCAATAAATAAACCTAATCCGTATTCTTTAGCATTAGAATATTTAACTTCGTAACGTGTATCAATAAATCTAGCAATTGTGTATATGTATTTTTCATTCGTAGAATAATGCATAAGTTTATAAGGCAATAATTCCTTTTCGTGATCTAAACAATATTTGATAAAACATTCATAATCATTTCTTAAAACCCAAATATCAATATCATCATCCCAAGGAATAAATCCCTCGTGTCTAATAGCCCCTAATAAGGTGCCATATGCTAAATAAAATTTTCCCTTAGTTTTTGAAAATATTTCTTTGATTTTTAAAAGAAGTTTAAAAGTTTCATTTTGAATTTCTACTTGACTCAGAATTCTTTTTCCCATTTTTTAATACCCTTTCTTTAATTTTATTAAATTGTAAAGTTACTATTTCTTCTTTTAAAACTAAAAGCAAACCAAAATAAATTATTAAAGTTCCTAGTATTTGTAAAACTGTTTTTAATAATGCATTTTTTAATAATGTTAAACTTGATAAATAAATTATCACAATTATTAAGGCAAATATAACTTTAATAAAAGAAGAAAAAATTCTTTTTAATTTGAAATTCTTTTTAGCTAAGAAAATATAAGTAATCATAACGATAAATTCAGAAATAAGTGTCGCAATAGAGGCACCTATTTCTTGATAATAATATATTAAAATCAAATTACCAACAACATTAAATAAAGCACCTAATCCAACAGCGTAAATCATTTTATTTTCATTATTCGTAACTAATAAAATACGTGATCCTAATAAATAACCTGTAGGTGCTAAAGGAAGAGCAAAAGCTAAAATTTTTAAAACTTGTGCTGATTTCAAATAACTTTCACCATATATTAAAGAACATAAATAATCTGAAGTAAAAAAGATTCCAACACATAAAGGTAATGAAAGTATTAAAATAATTTTTAAGCCTTTTGATATAAGTTCATTAAATTTATCTTTTTCTAAATTTTTATAATATAAGGTAATACGTGGCACTAAAACAATAGTAACTGTATTCAAAACTTGAATAAATATCTTATAAATCTTACTCGCATAAGAATAGTAAGTAATGCTTTCTTTACTAGCAAAAATATTTAACATTGTAACATCAATTAAAGAATATATTTCAATTGCTAAATTTACAAAAACTAAATAAAAAATTGGTTTTAAATGTCTTTTTAAATTTAACCCTTTTAACGTAAAATGTACAAATTTAGGGGCAGAAATAATATTAATAACATAATTAGAGGCAATACCTATAACAGTTAATAAAGCATAAATTAAATAATCTTCTTTTTTTCTTACAAAAATAATTAATAAAAGAAATGATATTGATTTAAAAATTAAATTTCTTATAGAAATAAATTTAAATTCCTCTAAACCTTCATATAAAAAAGAATTATTTATAAAGTTTAAAGCAATAGCTATACCTGTAATTAAATATAGTTGTAAATTATTCTTATAAAGTGGAACGGAAAATATTAAAATTAAATAAGCAATTAAAAAAACAAATGTTGAAATAGCATTAATAATAAGTAATTCTGAATACAATTTATTTAATTTGTCTTTATTTTCTCGATTTTTAGCAATTTCTCTTAATCCATATGTCGGAATTCCTAAAAATGCAAGTATTACAAAATATTGAGCCAAATTACGCGCGGCTTCAATTTCCCCTATATCACTTACTAAAAGAATTCTTGCCACATAAATTCCTGTGATAAAAGGAAATAAGACATTTAATACTGTATAAAGAAAATAAAATATCGAATTTGATGTAATTGATTTTTGACTCTTCATTTATTAATCTTTCCTACTTATATCAATTTTACTATTTTCCAAAGTTTATGCAAATGTTATTAATATTTAAGTAAATTCTTTGTAAATTAATTATTTTTATAATGAGTTTTTAACCAATTTAAATATTCTTTTGATTCAACTTTTTTTAACCATTCTTGATTATTTAAATACCAATTAATTGTCTTTTTTAAACCTAATGACAAATCATTTTTTATTGACCAATTTAATTCTTTTTGAATTTTTGTTGCATCCATTGCATATCTTAAATCATGTCCTAATCTATCATTAACAAATTCAATTAAAGAATCATCTTTATTTAATAAATTAAGAATTTTTTTAACAATTTCTAAATTATTTATTTCTTTAGTTCCTCCAATATTATAAATAGAACCACTTTTAGCGTGTCTTACAATTAAATCAATTGCTTCACAATGATCCTCTACATAAAGCCAATCACGAACATTTTCACCATTACCATATATAGGTAATTTTTCATTATTTAAGGCCCTTTTAATCATTAAAGGTATTAATTTTTCAGGAAATTGATAAGGTCCATAATTATTTGAACATCGTGAAATACTAACATCTAGATTATATGTTCTATGATATGCAAGAACTAATAAATCAGCACTAGCTTTAGAGGCACTATAAGGGGATGAAGCTTTTAAAGGAGTATCCTCTAAAAAAAGTAAATCTTTTCTATTTAAAGGTAAATCACCATATACTTCATCGGTTGATATTTGATGAAATCTTTTAATACGATATTTTCTACTTGCCTCTAATAAAACTTGAGTTCCTAAAACATTAGTTTTTATAAAAATAGTTGGATTTACAATTGAACGATCAACATGTGTTTCTGCAGCAAAATTAATTACATAATCAAATTTTTCTTTTTTAAATAATTCAAAAACTAATTTCTTATTGCAGATATTGCCTTTGATAAATTTAAAATTAGAATTGTTTTTAATTTTTTCTAAATTCAAAAAATTACCAGCATAAGTTAAACTATCCAAACAAACAAAATCATCTTTAGGATATTTATTAACCATAATATTTAAATAATTACTACCAATAAATCCAGCACCACCAGTAATTAAAAATTTTGCCATATTAATTATTCTCCTTCTTATTTAAACATCTTCTTACAGCATCTTGCCAAGAAGGAAGCAAAGAAAATCCATTAATTAATAATGATTTTTTTGATAAACGTGAATTCAATGGTCTTTTTGCTTGATTTAAAACTAATTTTTCATATTCTTTTGTAGAAACAAAATTAATTTTAACATCTAATTTTAATTCATTAACTACAAATAAAGCAAGTTCTGCCCAAGAACATATTCCTTCATTCGTGGCATGATATATTCCATATTTTTCACTTTCTATCATATTTATTAATAAATTTGCTAAATCATCAGCATACGTAGGGCTTCCAATTTGATCGGAAACAACATTTAATTCTTTTTTTCCTTGGGAAATTAATTTTAAAATCGTATTTATAAAATTATTACCCGTTTTTGAAAACACCCAAGAAGTTCGCACAATAAAATATTTATCTAATAAATTAATTATTATATCTTCCGCGCATGATTTTGATTTACCATAAACTGAAAGAGTATTTTTTTTATCATCAATTTCATAAAAATTATTCCCTTTACCATCAAAAACATAATCGGTAGAAATAAAAACAAATTTAGCATTGATAATTTTCGAAGCATAAGCTAAATATTTACTACCTAAAACATTTATTTTATAAACAAGTTCTTGTTCTTTTTCAGCCTTATCAACTTGAGTATATGCAGCATTATGCATAATAACATCTGGTTTTAATTTTAATACTAATTCATTAACTTCTTCTTCATGAGAAATATCTAAATCATCTTTATCAATAGGGAATATATTTTTATAACCTCTTTTTTTTAATTCTTGAACAATAGCACTTCCAAGTTGACCTTTGGCACCTGTAACAAGAATTTTCATTTCTTTATTCATTTAAAAAAAGACCTTACTTTCTTTAAAATTTTTTAGCTTTTTATCTTTATTAGATAATTTGATTTCACTTTCAATTTTAGGCCAAGATATATTTAAATCTTCATCATTATAAATAATACCATCTTCATCTTCTGGATGATAAAATTCATCGCATTTATATTCAAAAATAGCTTCTTCACTTAAGACTAAAAATCCATGAGCAAAACCTCGAGGAATCATTAACATCTTATTATTTTCTTCACTTAAGATAACGCCTACATGTTTAGCATATGTTGGACTATTTTTTCTTAAATCAACACATACATCATACACTTCACCCTTTAATACTCTTACAAGTTTAGCTTGAGGAAAATGTTTTTGAAAATGCAAGCCTCTTAAAATACCTTTTTTTGATTTAGATTGATTATCTTGAACAAAATCATAATTTAAACCAGCTTTTAAAAAGTCTTGTTTTTTATATGTTTCCATAAAATAGCCACGTTCATCTAAAAACTTTTTACATTCTATTATATAGACATCTTTAATTTCTGTTTCATGAAAAATAAAATTACCAAAATTTTTATCCATTTTATATACCTAATATTTTATTTTACCTTCAGCAACATTTAATAAATGTTTACCATAATCATTATTTTGCATCAATTTGCCTTGTTTTAATAATTCTTCTTTACTTATCCAATGATTTTTATAAGCAATTTCTTCAGGACAACATACTTTAATTCCTTGATGCTCTTCGATAGATTTAATATAATTTGAAGCTTCTAATAAAGATTCATTAGTTCCTGCATCCATCCAAACATATCCTCGAGATAAACTAACAACGTGCAAATTATGTTCTTCAATATATAGATTATTTAAATCTGTTATTTCTAGTTCTCCTCTTGAAGATGGCTTTAATTTTTTGGCTTTTTTAATAACTCCTTTAGGATAAAAATATAAACCTGTTACACAATAATTAGACTTCGGTTCTAAAGGTTTTTCTTCAATATTTAAAACATTATTTTTTTCATCGAATTGCACAACACCAAAACGCGAAGGATCTTTAACATAATAAGCAAAAATAGTCGCTTGATTATTTTCACATCTTTTAACTGCTTCTTTTAAATGTTTAATCAATCCTGCACCATGAAATAAATTATCACCTAAAATTAAAGCACACGCATCATTTTGTAAAAAATCTTCACCAATTAAAAAAGCCTGCGCAATACCATATGGATATTCTTGTATTTTATATTGTAAATTAATGCCAAATCTTTTTCCATCACCTAAAAGATTTTCCATTCTTATTAAATCATCTTTTGTAGAAATTATTAAAATATCTTTTATATCGCTCATCATTAAAATTGATAAAGGATAATAAAGCATTGGTTTATCATAAATTGGTAATAATTGTTTGCTTGTTACTAATGTTGTAGGATATAACCTAGTTCCAAAACCACCTGCTAAAATGATACCTTTCATAATAATTTATATTAATAAATAATTAGAAATTAAATTACTTATTAATTTTCCTTTCTAAGAGAATTAATTTTTATAATATTAATTCTATAAATTTATTTTTTAGTTTTTACTGTTTTTTAATATACTTATTATAATTTTTGAAACCTGGTAATTATAAAGAGTTAAATATCAAACTTTAGTTGTACACCAGTCACTTGATTTCTTAACAAATCAAGATAGGATTTTTAATTACTTAGCATTTTGGAAATAATCTCAAAAATGCATAATTTGATTAAAATCAATTTTCATATTAAGTTAAGCAATTAATTTTCTTAACTATAAAAATGAAAAGAATAATAATTAAATGTCTGATATCGTTAATATATCGTAACAAATAATATCGTTTTCAAATCCTACTAAATTTATCTTAGCATTTAACAACATTAAAGTCATTAACTAAATTTAAATAAACAATGATTTTTACACATTTTATAGCCATTAGCAAAATCCAAGATAAGAATAATAAATACCATATTTTTGTGTACAAAAAAATCGATTTTCAAGGCTTTTTCATGTTTCAAATTTACAATTTTTTAAGTTAAAATATTTAAGATGAAATTTAACAAATATATCAACATTATTAATTTTGTAACCTATGTCTATTGGAAATAGACAATTCATTATGTGCAAATGTTTGTTCGTCTAAAGAAGATATTATTTCTGAATATATATCATTTCCATTTGGATCTGAGATTTCTATTATTAAAAACACTTCCTGTTCATCAAAAGAGAAATTACTTCTTCCAGTACAATCAATTCTTAATTTCCAACCATCTCCAGATACTCCATTTGGATGCTTACCATGATATGACTTAATTGGATTCCATTTGAATCCATGTTCTACTTGTTGAGATTCATATTGATCTGACCATTGTTTTTCTAGTGGTATTTGTCCTTTATAACTTATTTCGTTTGTTATTTTATTAACACTATAAGTCCCAAGACTTACATCAACATTAGTTCTACAATACTCTTGGCCAAAATTACTATCTAGTTTAGGATTATACGCTAATGTCATCTTAATATCACAATACCATTTACCATTTCTAAATAAACTTTTTGGATATGGAAAATCATAAATTTCAATAAATTCTCCTTCTTTAATTTTTGCTTTGAATATCATTTGTACTTTTGATTTTTTACACATAATAAACTCATCGACATCATCTATTGGCTTACCAAAACCATAATATTGATGCAAATCAATTTTTTCATTATCGCATTTTATTGGTATTGTAGAATTATTAATCAATAATGCTTTTGCTAATAATAAATCTAAGTTATTTTCATCTAATTTATTATAAATATTAGCCAATATACTTGAAATTATAGGAGCAGAAAAACTTGTACCTACATTTTCAACAACATAACCATTTTCATCTAAAGACTTAACAGCATAACAAGCCATTTGTCCATATCTAGTACAATTACCACCATAATGTACAACATCTGGCTTTATTAAGAAATTAGGTCCTGGTCCCTTTCTAGAAAATGGTGATGGACAATTTACATCAACAAAGTTATTTACAGGTTTATGTGCTATTGATCCAACTGTAATTCCTAAAGCTGAATCTGCTGGTGGATTGATTCTATCTTTTATTGTATCTTTAGGTTCCCATTCACGTAATGGTATTGTTTGATAATTACCTGCAGAAATAACAAATCTAACTTCGTATTTTTCTTGAAGATAATCTAAAAAAACTCCTAAATCTGATACTTCATCACCACATTCATAACCTGTTCCTAAAGACAAATTCCATATTTTTACCTTATCAGAATATTTATTCAATGCATCTTCAAGATATTCCATTAAAAGATTTTCTGTCAGTATACTATTGCTTTTTTTAGATGGCATTACAACAACGTTTAATAACTTACACTTATCAATATTCATTCCAAAATTATTTAATTTGTTGCCATACAATATCATTCCTGCAACAAATGTTCCATGAAAATTATCTTGATAATTATCAGGAACATAAGAGATTGTATCAAAAATCCATGGTAAAATATGTTTATTTTTTAAAGAAATGCCTGAATCGACAACTGCAACTATTGGGTAATCAATATTTTCATCTGGATATTCAACTTCAGCATTAAATTCAAATTTATCTTTATCATCTTCATTTTTTATACTATATTTATTAAAAGTTGAAATTTCTTTAAGTGTTGGAAACTGTTTTATTTCATTGATTTTTTCTATTGTATCAATATTTATACTATAAACTACCAAATTTTTTGAATAATTTATTTTTTTAAAATTACTATTACTAGTAACGTAATTATTAATAAAAGTGTTAATACTTCTTTCGTTCTCTTCGTCATTTTGCAAATCAAAAAATTTTAATTTAATTTTTTCATTATTTTTTATTGCATTTTGTATATTAGACTGATTGATTTTATCATCAATATTATAATTTTCTATATTTTTAATTTTTGATATATTAACCTTTTTGCTTTTGATTTGTGTCGTTAGAATTTCATTTCTTAAATTATTTACACCATTAGAGGTCATTTTTATATATAATTCATCTAAATGACCAGTTCCAATTATTGGATAATTTGAATTAAATAAATCTGTTGGTTTATGACTTTTTGCAATGGCCTTTTCTTTCATTGTTACTTTGATTATATTAGGAATATTTGGAAACTTTTCTTCGTTAGTTGAAATTTTTTGTATTATACATGGAAAATGCTCAACAATATCATTTCTATAACTTTCTAGCCACTGATTATTATAATATTTTAAATCTCCGCCACCTTTATTTTTAGAATAATCTTTAGTTCTTGGACTAAAAATTATAGAAGGTAATCTCTCTTCTTCCATTAATTATTGCCATCACTTTCATTTAATATAGCTGAAACATAACTTTTAGATTTATCAACAAATTCACCGATAGTGGCATAACTAAATAATTTTGCATCTAAATCTCTTAAATATTTTATTTTAACATTAGTGGAATCTTTATCATCATATGGCAAATCAATAAGATTACGTATTGATAAAAATTGAAAATAATGATTTGAAATTATATTAGCTGTTAATTCAGTTTTGTAAACAATCGCATCTATTTTTGATTTTTTTATTATTTCTTCAATATCAGATCCGCTAAAATTTTTGAATAAAATATTTAACTGATTACAATATTTTTTATAAAAATAGTTATCATTTAAAAAATATTTTATTAATTCAAATCTCGATTTTTCATTTGGTATATCAATTTTAAGTTTAAAACCAAATCTTCTCCAAACAGCTGGATCTAATAAATTCTCATGATTTGTAGCGGCAATTATTATACTTCCGTTATTTAAATTATCTATATTTTGCAATAAACTATTTACAACTCTTTTTAATTCGCCTAATTCGTGTTCATCATCTCTAATCTTTGCAATTGCATCAAACTCATCTAAAAATAAAATGCATGGGACTCTTTCAGCAAAATCAAACAATTGCCTAATATTCTTCGCAGTGCTCCCTAAATAAGAAGAAATTATTCCATCTAATCTAGCAACAATTAATGGTAATTTAATCTTGCTACACAAATATTTTGCCAATTTTGTTTTTCCAGTTCCAGGTGGTCCAAAAAGCAAAATACTATTAGGGATTTGATATCCTTCGTTAAATATTTCATTTCTACTATTATAATATTCAATAAACGTATTTATGCTTCTACAATTTTCATCGCTTAAATATATAACTTCATCAATCAATTGATTAGGATAAATCACATCAGCAATTGGCAATCTCGATTCTTTATCTACAGGTATATTTATAAAATTATTCATTATAATTTGATTTTTTTTAGAAGGCGAATTAGAAATTATATTTTCTAGCATTTTTGCTTGCCTAATATTATTAGATTTTATTAAATTATCAATCATCAACTTAGTATAATTTATTACTTTGTCATCATCATGTTTTAATGCACCTTCAATTATTTTATATATTTCTACTGAAAAATCCATAAATACTCTCCCTATACATTAAAATTATAACACTATCGTTCGCCATTTAAAATATATCGTTCTCAAATTTTTGCATTACGTATTTTTATTTTAAATATTTGTTTTTTTATATTAATTTTATTTATAATATTAATTCAAATTTTATCATGATTTTTAATATTAAAATTAGTAAACATAAAATTATTAAAAAAAATAGGATCCTATTTTAAAATAGATCCTAAAAATGATTTAACATTTATATTTATTCAGCACCTTTTCCTGTAATAACTACCCAAACAGATAATAAAATTAATTTTATATCGTAAAAGAAGGAACGTTTTTTAGATATATATCTTAAATCCATTTCAATCATTTCTTCAAAAGAAGTATTACTACGGCCATGAGTTTGCCATTCTCCCGATAAACCTTGCGTAACGAGTAATCTATCGTAAGCATAACTTGGATATTGTTCAACTTCACTTGGAATTGCCGCGCGGGGACCAATAATTGATAAGTCGCCTTTTATAATATTTACAAGCTGAGGCAATTCATCTAAAGATAATTTTCTAATAAAATGACCAAATTTTGTAATTCTAGGATCATCTTTCATTTTAAAGATAATTCCACCCTTTACTTCATTTTTCTCTTTATATTCCTCTAATCTAGCATCTGCATCTTGATACATAGAACGAAATTTATAAAACCAAAATATCTTACCACCTTTACCGACCCTTTTAGATTTATAAATCATAGGTCCTTTAGAGGTAATTTTAACGAGTATGCCTACGATTAACATTAAAGGAGATAAAATAATTAATGCTAATAATGAACAAAAAATATCAAAAAAGCGTTTAAAAAAGGCATATATTTTTCCACCTTTAACTTTAATGTTATGAGGCATTTGAACACATTTTAAATATTCCCCAATTTGATAATCTTGCTTAATATTCGGATTTTTTATTTCTTCCATTAAAAAATCTCCTCCAATCACAATTTTTTGATATTCAAATATAACAAAATTTGTTAAGCAACTTTAAGGCACAAAATAGTTATAACAAAAATGTTAGTTAATGTCAAATAATTACAGAAATTTTGACACTTTTAGACATTTTTTATATCTACATAATATATATTTAAGCATTAAAATTAAAAATGTTCTTAAAAAATTTAAAATTAAATAAGAAAAATTAAATTAGAAATTTTACGTTTACTAATAGCTTTAAAAAATAAAAAACCTCATAATGTATCAATAAATAGCTACTTTATTATTTATTTTAGCCCAAAATACTCTTCAAATCATTTTGCCCCTTTTTGTTTTAAAACAGCAGGAATTGTTAAAAAAAGCAATAATAAGTCATAATGTAAAGATCTTCTAGGCAAATAAGAAAGTTCTTCTTTTTGTCTTAATCCCGAAGTATAATCAGCATCACTTCTACTTGTAACTTGCCATACACCTGTTAATCCTGGCTTTACTTTTTTTAATAATTCTTGTTCTTCTTCACTATAATTATTCGTTAATTCTTCAATTGTAATTGGTCTAGGCCCAACAAAAGATAATGAACCCGAAAGAATATTAAATAGCTGAGGTAATTCATCAAGCGATGTCTTTCTTAAAAATTTACCAACTTTTGTAATTCTAGGATCATCAACAATTTTTCTTTCTTTTTCCCAAGTTAGCATTTGTTCTTTATTTAAATATTTTTTTATATTAGCTTCAGCATCTTGATACATAGTGCGAAATTTAAAAATATCAATGGAGCATCCTTTATAGCCAATTCTTTTATCAATAAAGAAAATTTTACCACGTGAATCAATTTTAATCGCGATTGAAATAATAAGCATGGGAATTAAAAAGATAATAATGGCAATTAAAGCTAAAATAAAATCCATTAATCTTTTTAAAAAGCAATATATTAAGCCTCCTTTAATATTTATTTCATTTTTTAAATCTTTTTCAACCATATTTACTACCTAATAATTTTTATTTTAAATATATAACAAGTGATGTATTAATTTTATTTTCTTCAATGGATAACATCATATTTTTAAGATCTTTTTTATATGTGATATTATTTTTAACTACAATAAAATAGCCTTCAATAAAATCACGATAATTTATAAAAGATAAAGCTGTTTCAGCATCAGGAACATCAACAAAAATACATTCATAATCAGCTTTTAATTTATCGATAAGTTCTTTTATTTTCTTATTATTTTGATGAATTAAATCATCTTTATAAATTTTACCACATGTTATAACATCTAATTTATCATTTATTTTCTTTCTTATTTGATAACAATTCTTTTCGCCATTTATATATTCACTTATTCCCTCATCTAAATTTAAATTCATAAGTTTATGTATTGTCGGATTTAAAAAATCTAAATCAATAATTAAAGTTTTTTTACTTAAAGCATTAACAAAAGCTAAATTAACTAATACTTTAGATTTATTTTCATTTTTTGAACTTGCTAAACATGTATAAATATTGTTTTGATAATTATAATTCCTAGCCTTTTGTAAAATGGCTAAATAATTTTTTATATTTAAGGAATCAATATTTTTTTCAAAAGCCATTGTCTCATCTTTATCAATAGAATATAAAGGAGTTGATTTTACTATATTTTTTGTTACAAATTCAAAGCGAATTTTGGAATTAAATATTTCTAATAAATAAGACAAAATTATACCAAAAGCAAAAATAAGTACGACAATTTTTAAAGAACTTTTCAATGAATAATAAGATATTAATTCTTCCTTTGAAAAATTATCATTGTAATTAGAAATGATTATTTTAGGATATATTTTTTTGGCAAAGTCATTTGTTATTTTTATCGCAGAAGATAAAATTATATATGTTTCATCTTTGCTATAACCTTGATATTTAATATTAAATGATAAATTACCATTTAAAAGAGAAAAATTAAAATTATCCATTAATTTTTTTACTGAAGGAGTTTTAAAATTTACATTATTATTTATTTTTTCTTTTTCAATTTCTTGCACTAAATCAAAATAAAAACCTTGTTCTTTATTTAAAGAATCAACAAGTGAAGAAATTTGATCTTTATATATTTTAACTTCTTGTTCATATTCAAAATTATCATTGCTAAATTGATAATCGGTATAAATAATATGATTACCAATATATCCATAATCATGTTGAAGAAAAAAATTACCAACGCCAAGTGCTAAACTAAGAACTAAAAAAATAATTATTAATTTTATTTTTCTTTTAAAAATCGCAAATATTTCATTAAATCCAAAGATAAATTCGTTTTTCCCTTTGTCCATTTTAAACTCCTGAATTTCTTTTTCTTATTTTACCCATTTTTATCATTAAATACAACAACATGTTAATTGTATATTTTATCTACAAATTTATTTCTTGATAATTTTCAAGTTTAATTAAGCGATGAGAAATCATGATAATAGTCTTTTTTAAACTAGCTAAAGAAAGGACAATTTCTTGTTCTGTTTTTAAATCTAATGAAGAAGTAAATTCATCAAGTAATAATACCTTTTTATTATTTAATAGAGAAATAGCAATTAAAATTCTTTGAATTTGACCAGTAGATAAACCTTGTCCTCTTTCTTTTAATGGAGTATCTAAACCTAATGGCATTTTCTTAATATCATTTAATAAGCAAGCTTTTTTTAAAGCATCATTTATTTTATCTTCATCTTCACAGGAACTTAATAACTTAAAATTTTCTCTAATTGTTCCAGAAAAAATAATGTTATCTTGAGGAACATAAGAGAAAAATTTTCTTGTCGCTTTTGAAAAGGGAATTTCTTTATCTAAATATCTTAAATAGCAACGACCTTTGATAGGTTTTAAAAATCCAAGAATCATCATAAATAAAGTGGTTTTTCCTTTACCTGATTCACCTTTAAAAACTGCGACTTCTTCTTTTTTTATGCTTAAAGAAAAATTTTCTATTACTGGTTTATCTTTTTCATAATAAAAGGTAACATTTTCAAAAACAATTTCATCAAAATCTTCAATTTCTTGAATATTTTCTTCTTCTTTTTTCAAATTTAATAAATTAGTTATTCTTTCTTTACTAGCTTTATATGAAGCAAAAGCATTTAAATATGAAGGGAAATCACTTAAAGGACCTTCTAAATATGAAACAAGTTGTAATAAAGCAGATAAATTACCATATCCAAATCCATCGATAAAGGCAATTGCGTATCCCCCATATGCTAAACAGATAATATATGATAAATTCATTAACCCATATATACCTGTAAAACCTATAATTGATAATCTATTTCTTTTTTTCTTACGTTCATAATTAATATCTAATCGTTTTTTTAATTCACTAGAAACATTATTTTCGACTTCTAAAGCTTTAATAATTTTAATATTTACAAGTGATTCTTGCATAAAAGAATTAACTCTACCATCACTTTCTAAACAAGATTTAGTGTATTTTTTCATTTTTTTAGAATAGAAATATCCAATAAATGAAGCAATAATACCTAAACCAATAAGCAATAATAAAAATTTCCAATCAATTAATATTAAAGCAAATAAAGAAAATAAAAATCGTGAACACGAAGCAAAAGCATTAGGAATAATTGTTGTTAAAAATTCTTCTAAATTTCTAACATCATTTAAATAAATATTTGTTATTTCTCCTGAATGATATTTATTTATCTCTTGTATTTCTTTATCAAGCAAAACATTATGGATATTCTCTTTAAATGTTACATCTAGATATAAAATGTATCTAGCTCTTATAATTGAATAAATAGATCTTAAAATTATTTGAAATAAAACTACTCCAATTAATAAAAAGGCATAGAATAATACCATATTCTTCGTAATATTTTTAAAAGAGGAAACATAATTAATAAAATCGCGAGTAATAAATGCGATAGAAACTAATAAAAACGAAGATATGACATTAATAATGCATAAAATAACTGTGTAAATTCTTTTTGTATTCATATTTGTTATTTTAACACTTAAGAATTCTTTTTTAAATAATATAAAGTTTTTTATTAATCTAAGTGCAACAAGTATTTATCAGTAAATCAATAATCAAACACTTTTGATATAAAAATCATGTTTTCACACGAATATTTCAATTTACGTATTAATTTTCTTCAGATTATCAAATTATGTGATATAATATATAATACTATAATGAATTTTTTGAGGTAAGTTATGATTGCAAGTTATAAACCATTATTTAAACTTTTGATTGATCGTAATATGAAGAAAAAAGAGCTTGCTGAGCGTGCAGGAGTTAGTCTTGCTACTATTACAAAGATGGGAAAAGAAGGTACTGTTATAACGACAGATGTTCTTGTAAAAATTTCGGTAGCTTTGAACTGTGAAATCGGAGATATTATGGAAATTGTTCCAAATGAAAATGCATAAATATGGAGGCTTAACAATGATTGATTTTACCAATATAGAAAAATATAAAGAAAATAATCGTATTGAGGCAAAAAAGGCAGTTGGTGGTTTGCCACATAGTATTTGGGAAACCTATTCCGCATTTGCCAACACTCTTGGGGGTATTATTTTACTTGGTGTTGAAGAACTCGCTGACAAGTCTTTGCATCCTGTGGATTTGCCCGACCCAAAAAAGATAATAAAGGACTTTTGGAATATTGTAAATAACACGAACAAAGTGAGCGCAAACATTCTCTCAGACAAAGACGTAACCATTGAGAATATCAATGGTAAACACATTGTTGCTATCCGTGTTCCTCGTGCACAACGTAGTGATAAACCAGTATATATTGATGGCAATCCTCTTTCAGGAAGCTACCGCCGCAATGGTGAAGGCGACTACAAATGTACCAAAGAAGAAGTCCAAGCAATGATGCGTGATGCCGCTATCAAGACTCAGGATATGCTTGTACTTGAAAATATGAGACTTGATGCATTCGATTATGATAGCGTGAAGCGTTACCGTATCCGAATGAAAAATTACCGCCCAGGACACGTGTGGGAAGAGCTTGAAGACATTGAGTTTCTTTATAAACTCGGTGCAGTTGGAAGATCTAATGATGGGAAAATGCATCCAACCGCTGCAGGTCTTTTGATGTTCGGTTATGAATATGAGATTGTAAAAGAATTTCCTGCATATTTTCTTGATTATCAAGAGCAAGATGATTCAAACACCCGTTGGACAGATCGTATCGTGTCTTCATCTGGCAATTGGAGTGGAAATATTTATGATTTCTACTTCCGTGTTTTTAACAAAATTACACAGGATATTAAAGTTCCGTTCAAACTTGATGTTGGCGATCGAATTGATGATACACCAATACATAAGGCGCTTAGAGAAGCTCTTGCCAATTGCTTGATAAATGCTGATTATTATGGTAGACAAGGTATTGTCATAATTAAGAAAAAAAATATTATCACGTTTTCTAATCCTGGTGGTTTCCGTATCGATGTTGAAGCGGCAAAAAGTGGTGGTATTTCCGATCCTCGTAACAGCACGCTCATCAAGATGTTTAATCTTATTGATATAGGTGAACGCGCAGGTAGCGGTATTCCAAATATCTTCAATGTTTGGAAAAAGCAAGATTGGCCTATTCCTATTATTGACGAGAGTTTTGAACCAGATAGAATTACGTTATCGCTACTCATTGGAAAAAGTAGCGATAAAAAAGTAGCGATAAAATGTAGCGATAAAACGATAAAAAACAAATCTCAAATTCAAAAACAAGCCGTTATTAACTATTTAACCAAGAAGAGGTTTACCAAAACTACAGAAATTGCTGAATTACTTGGTGTAAAGAATGCAAGAGCACGCTGTTTGCTTGGCGAATTGGTTTTAGAAGGCATAATTGTTACTGAAGGTGAAAACAGAAACAGAATTTATAAGTTAAAAGCGTAAAAATAGTTATTAAAAGTGAAATAATTTATATCAAAATTTAAATATAAAAAGACTTTTAAAATTATTTATGGACTTTCCATTTACCTAGTTTTTTTGAACCAACACGCTCAATAATGCCTTTATTTTTTAATTCACTAATGGCTCTAATTATTGTCGAACGTGATTTATTTGTCGTAATCATTATATCCGAAATCATAATATTAGGATTTGCGTTCATTATTTTTAATACTTGATATGCATTATCACTTAAAGTTTCATTTAAAGTATCATTTAAAGTGTCATTTAAAGTATCACTTAATTTATATGTATTTTTAAAAATAACATTTGGTAAAGTAACAATAAAAAAATTATCTGTTTCTTCAATTATTGGATTTAGCCTATAAGGTTGATATGCTTTAATGATTTTTTTTATTCCTGTTGCATAATTTTCAATAAAATTAAATTTATTTAAAACAAATACAAGATTAGGATTTCTAAAGGATTGTCTCCCATTGAGTACATCTTTCATTGTAATGCGATAAAGGTTTCCTGGTGAACCAATTACCACCTTATCTTTAAAGAATTCTATTTTAATATCCGAAGGAAATGATGGATCAAAATGCGCAAAAGCATTAACTACTGCTTCACGCAAAGAAGGATCTGGGTAATTTTTTATTTCTTTTCTTGCTATATTAGAGCCTATTACACTTGCACTAGTTTCATTATAAATATTAACATATTCAAGAACTTGTTCTAAGATAGTAATCCAAGATCCTTTAAATTCTTTTTTAACAGCAAAATCCATCATATTATTACGATATACTGCAAATTTTACAACATGAGGATTTTCATCACTTAAAAGATAAGCCAAATTATTAAATTTAGAATTATTATCTAATAATTTAAGCGCGGCAAATTTTTCTTCAGAAAATTCAATTCCTTTACTTTGGGCAGCAAGCGAAAGAAATTTAAAGTGTAAGTTTTGAACAGGTGAAGTTTCTTGTTCCCAAAAAAATTGTTTAAAAGAATACCATAATTTTTTTTCAATTGCAGGGTATTTTTTTAAATTTTGTCTATAACTTCCTACACGAACATATTCTTTCCCATTAAATGATGTAGGTTGATTAAATGCTGCGGGAATTTCCACGAAAACAATTTTTTTTAAAGCTGCATATTCAACTTCATAAATACTAAAACCTATTTTAGGTTCAATTAAACGATTAAGCCAATTTTCAATATCTTCATTTCCCTGTTTTTGTTTTCGGTAATTATAATTTGTTCCAATAACTTCATGTGTTTTATCATCTATTCCAAAAATCAAATATCCATAAGGTCTATTAAAAAGTGCTGCACCATTAGAAAGAGCTGATATATTTTTACCTAAATCTTGATTAGAAAGAAAATCAAGTTTAAATTCTAACCACTCTGTTTCAGTATCTTCTTTTCTTAAAATATCAATTAATTCTATTAAATAGCTATTAGTATACATGAAATTATTTCCTCTTATCTAATTTTAACATTTAAAAAAAATAAAATTACATACTATATATACATATATATTAAGTTATTTTTTATATCTAATTTGGAGATTTAAAGTAAAATAAATTTTATTATCTATTGGATTTTTATATAATTCCAACATATGAAATCTAGAAGTACTAGGTGAATCAAGCTTTGTTTCATTTATTAAATAATTTATAACTTCTTTTCTATAATAAATTAAATCAAGGATAACAATATTGCCATTATTTTTTATTATTACTAAACCTCCATTCACTTTTTTATTTCCATCCCATTTTTTACTTGGAAAAAAGCAAAAAGAAATTCCTTCTAAAAAATCCCCTAATTTTTTTATTGCAAAATCTTTATCCTCAAATTGATTTGAAGTTACAAATAATGAAAATAAGTCTTTGTTTCCTGTAATATATGATTGTACTAAAACATTTGCAAGATATTCTGGCATTTTGGAATCAATCATTTTTAAATTATAATTTAATGCTTCATCAACAATTTTTTCGAACTTAATTTTACCACCATGAGATTTTATAAAATTAATTCTATCTACTAATTTAGTTTTTGTATTTATTTTATTTATTCGTTTAATATATTTTTCATCTAATCCTTTAATTGAATATAAAAAATTTGTATGTCGGCTTGAATTTAATAACGTAGCAGGACTTCCTAAAGATGATTTTATGCTATATTTAAGTTCAATTTGTTTTTCTAAATGATGATCTATAATAGTTGCTTCTAAATCTTCTTTATTAAAAGATTTAGATTTTATAGTTTTTCCTCTTGTTAATTTAGCAAGAATATCATTTACATCTTTAATTTCAAATGCTCCATTACCTCTTGGAGCATTTAAAATAGCTTCATATATTTTATGTTTATTTTCAGCTAACTCAATCTTGGATATTATACTATCTAAATCGTTATCATATATTACCTTAATATCATTTTGATTATTTAAAGCATATTCGATTATTCCTTTAGAATTTGGATTATCAATTTTTATTTTTTTTTAAATAATATAATTCATTATTAATTTCTTTTAATTCAGAATTTCCAATCGAAAGATTTGGATGTAAAAGCATAGACAATATAGCATAAATTTCAGACCATTCTCCACGATTAAAACTGTTCATTATTATTTCCTCATTGTTTGTTAATAATTACATCAATCATTTTTTCACCAATAGCTTGAATAGCAGGAATGGCAACTGAATTTCCTAATTGTTTCATTGCGGCACTTTTTGAAACTGGGAAGACAAAGGAATCGGGAAATCCCTGCATTCTTTTTCCTTCTTTTGGACCTATACGTCTTTCAATACCATCAACGATATAACCATCCCAATTTCTCCTATCATTAATCGGTGAATTTTTTCCACCAACTCTTAAAGTAAAACCTATTTTTTTATCAACATGTCCTTCAAAAACATCACTCATTGTCTTTGTTAATGGAACTGGTTTAGGAAAGTTAAATAAGCTACCATTTATATCATTTCTAAAACAAATCATATATAATCTTGGTCTGTGTTGAGGACAATTAAAATCCGATGCTTTAACAATTTGATAATACATTGTATATCCTAATTCCTCTATTGTTTTTTTTATAATTTCGAAAGTTTTTCCACCTTGATGTGTAAAAAGTCCTCTAACATTTTCTAAAAAAACTGCTTTAGGTTTTTTTATTTTCATAATACTAGCTATATTAAAGAAAAGTGTTCCTCTTGTATCTTCAAATCCTTTCTTATTACCTGCTTGTGAAAATGGTTGACAAGGAAATCCTGCACAAATAACATCATGATTTGGTATTGAATTAGGATCTACTTTAGTTATATCTCCTGCATAAAATTCATTAGGATGACCATCTTTAAAAATTTTTGTGGATGTTGAACTAAAATTTGCTGTATAAGTTTTTCTACAATCTTCATCCCATTCCGAAGCAAAAACACATTCACCACCTAAATTATCCATCGCTATATGAAAACCACCAATTCCTGCAAATAAATCAATATAAGTAAATTTTTTACTCATAATTTATTCTCCCTTATTAGACAAAAATATTTCGCAATTAAAAGGTTCAAAAAAAGTTTTTAAAGTAATACCTAAACCATTACAAATAGCATTTAAATTCTCAATTGTTATATTTTGTTTTCCTGATTCTATTCTTGATAAATATGTCCTATCAATATGGATTTTTTTTGAAAATTCTTCTTGATTTAAATTAGTTTGAATTATTCGTAAATCTCTAACTCTTTTTCCTATTATTTCTTTTAACATAGTCATATAAAAACTCCTTAATTAATATATCATTATGTGACTTAAAAGTCAATTACTGTGACTTATGAGTATCAATTAAGTTAATTATAATCTAAGTGCAACAAATAATATTTTTTTATCTTTTTAAATAAGAAAAGCCATATAATAAGGAATTGTTAAAATATTATTTGTTTCACCAATATTGCATTCTTTAAGTCTTATTAATTTGTTTACTTCAGGATATTTTATTTTATTACTAAGAACTTCTTTCGCAGATTTAGTGTTTCCATTTTTTGCTTTTACCTCTACTAAAGTAATTTCTTTTTGATATTTTGTAATAAAATCTATTTCTAAGCCACTATCTTTTGAAAAATAATATAAAGGTTTAAAGTTTTTCGAAAAGGCATCCGCGATAATATTTTCATAGATTGCGCCTTTATAAATACCTAAATCATTTAATAATATCTCACCTGCAGTTTCTTCATCAAGAAGCGCTACTAAAAGTCCACTATCGCATAAATATATCTTAAAAATATTGTTAATTTTATTTCCTTCTAATGGTGATTCAGGAATAGATAAATTATAACATAAGCAAATAAGTCCATAATCAACAAGCCATTGTATCGCAGCTTCATATTTTTGAATTGATGATTTTTTATCAATTTTAGAAATCATAAATTTTTTATTTTCTTTAGCTAATTGTGATGGAATTGAATCAAAAACACGATTTATTCTAGCTAATAGTTCTTTATCTACTTTTTCTGATTCATTTTCATCTAAATGTTTTGCAAAATCATCTTTAAAACCTTCTAAAATATCTCTTTGCTCTATTCGTACTTGATTAAAATCGTTTGTTTTGATAAAAACATTTACTACCGAAGGCATTCCACCTACACATATATATTCTTTAAAATATCTTAATAAAGAAGTATGAATAGATTCAGAAATAATCTCTTTATTATCAAAACACTTTTTTAAATATTCTATAATATCCTCTTTAATCCCTTTGGCCCATAAAAACTCTTCAAAATCCATAGGTTTCATATAACAAACATGTTCAAATCCAATTGAAACTCCACCTGAATATTTTAAATTATAACCTCTTATTCCAAGTAATGATCCTGTAGCAATTACATCAAATCTTCCATCTTCAACTAATGGTTTTAATGCGGCTCTAGCACCTGAACATTCTTGAATTTCATCAAAAATTAATACCGTTTCAAAAGGAATAAATAAACAACCTGCTTTTTTTGCTGAAATGTTTTTAATTAATTCATCAACATTAAGATTTCCTTTAAAACAAGATTTCATATCTATTTCTACTTTAAAATTAATATATATCACATGTTTATAATTCTCTTTTGCAAATTTATTAACAATAAATGTTTTTCCAACTTGTCTTAATCCTTTTAAAACAAAAGCCTTTTTATTTATTTTTAAATTTGCTTTCCATAATTTTAATTGATCTTCTATTTTCCTTCTAAACATTGTATCCTCCAGGTTTTTACAAGCGAGTTTATACTAATATTATAGGTTTTTACAAGCGAGTTTTCAATAAAATTTAAGGTTTTTACAAGCGAGTTTTGCTAAATGTAAATGATTTCTACTTTATTATAATTTTGTTACAATTTCTTGTTGATACCAAATATTTGGAGCGGTATTAGATTGAAAAGCTTGTTCAAATATTTTGTATAATTGGGCATAAGTGAAATGTTTTTGCAATATGGTTTTAATTTCACTTGTTTGACAAGATATTATTTTCATTCCATCGACAACCTTTGATCCATCATGTGAGTAATACTGATTATTTTTTCGCATTCTAAAATCAGAAATGACATTTATATGTAAATATGTTGTTGCAAATAAACAATATGCTTCTTCTTCATGAGAAAGAAGATATTCACCTAAGTGTCTTGATACAGGTTCCATCTCCATTCTACGTTGATTTGTACCACCTGATAATGTAGCTTCAATTAAAAGTGTATGTGCTGGATAAAACTCTGTTGCTTTATAATGATACGTTATATCTTCATGTTCACCTGATGCATGAGTAATAGGTAGCAAATCGGAATCTAAGGATAAATTCATATATTCAAGAACTTTACCTTGTCTAAAAGAAATTTTATACCAAGCAACTGCAATAATATATTCAAAAATTGTCGGTATATCAGCATTATTTGTAACCATTTCTTGAATTTCTAAATCTCTTCTTTCTTCAAATAGTGTCATAAGTAAAATCAATTTTTCATCAGTAAACTTTTCATCAATTAATCGATTGAACCTATCATATCTTTTTTGCTCAACAAATTCTTGTACATCGTATAAATTTTTAACTTGAACATCATATAGTTCTTCAACCTTTGCAAAAAGTGCTTCATGTGTAATTTTTAATCCAGTAATAATAGGTAAATCAATATTAGAAACAAGTGTAAAATCTTTACTATATGCAAGTATAGGTAATTGTTTAGCTATTAAATTAAAAAAGCAATTTGGAATAATGTCAAATTTAACTTTATTGTCTTGAAATAAAATAGTATCTGTTATTTTAAAATATCTGCGGTTTAAATCAAAGTAATCAGAAAAAAGACTTTTAGCTTTGAATAAGTGTAAAAGTTTAAAAAATTCTGATCTTAACTCTATTTCATCACGACAACAAAAAAGACTTTTTTTAATATTTAAAGCAGAATAACCTTCTTTCTCCACAGCTTTTTTAGATTTATTATTAAATAAATATTGTCTCCAAAGTGTAGCATTTTTACCACTTATATTTTTAGTAGCATAAAAAAGTTTAATAACTGATTCGTTAGAATGAGTGTTAAAAACATCTAAAATCGCTAGAAAAAGATTGTAGTATGGTCTATCGTAATTTTTGCTTTTGCGATTCATTCCTATTTCCATGAATAAATTTTCCGAAAGATCTCCTTTTAAAAAAGTCAAATATGCTTCATAATAATTATCCATATCCATTAAGATAGTTATAATCGTTTCATCAATTGTTAATTTTCCTCGACGAATTTCCTCGATTGCATTTAAGATATAATCTGTTTTTTTCTTATTGATGGCAAATGGTAAAAGGTAAGTAAATTCTTCTTCTGAAAGTTCACCAAGACGATTAAGTGCAATAGCAAAAATTAAAAATGGACGAACATAATTATTTCCATCTAATGAGCAAGATACTTTTAACATTTGTTTAAAATATATAAAACTATCTGCAGGGATTTGTAATATATTATCAGAATTAAAATTTTGTTCATTGGAAATTTTTAATAATGCTTCACCAACTTTAGTTAAATGACGTTCATCATCAATTAATCCTAAATCAACAAGTCCAGAAGTTTTTTCACGTGCATCTTTTGCTTTTCTTAAAGCATCACCTAATATAAAATCTTTTGCTTTTAAAAAATCATAATATGCTTCTTGTAAAGGTTCATTTTCTGACCATTTTTGTGAATCAAATTTAGGATTAAGCCAAAATTCATGAAGAAAAGCGAGTTGTTTTTCAATTTTACGATTAAATTCAATCATTCTAAAACTTGTTGTTCCAAGTGACCAACAAAAGCTTTTATAAGTGGACATTTTTTCTCCTTTAATATCAATAATTTACTATTAAAACTTCATCAGTTTTTGATGTTTTGTCTTTAGTCTGATAATTTGAATTAGCGTAAGAATAATCTAAATAAATTACCCGATATTTATCAATATTTTTATTTACCCAATCGAGTAATATATTATTTTCTTTACCTTTTGAATGTAAAACATTTGATAAAGCAAATCTTATTCCTTTTTCATTTAACTTATCTAAATAGTTAAGTAATTCTTTTTCTAAATTTTCATTCCATCCGTTTTGTTCATTATATGTAGCACAGGAAATTAAATATGGAGGATCAACATATACAAAAGTTTTTTCATTCCAAGTTTCATTTGGTAATTCTTTAAAGTCATAACTTTCAAAAGTATAATCACCACTTTTTAATCTATCAATAAACATAGAAAGTTTATCTTGCATTTTCTTATTAAAATCACGTTTGCCACTAGGTAAATTAAACTCTCCTTTTTTATTGAAACGAATTTGATTATTAAATGCATAAATTATAAGGACATATAAAGTAATATAGTATAAAGAATCATGATTCGTGCATTTATTAAAATCATCACGTAATTTCATAAATTGAGGAGTATTATATTTTGCTAAACCATCCTCGCTATTGCATCCATAATATTCATAACCATATTTATTTGAATTAGATAAACCATATTTTTCAATAATATTTTCAATTAATTCAAATGTAGTTTTTTTATCATTATTCTTAAATGTATTAAACATATATTTAAGTAATGAGTTATTATCGTTAAAAATTACCTTATTGCAAGGAATATTTATTCCAACATTACATCCTCCACAAAATAAATCAACAAAACAATCTATATCTATAGGAAAGTGTGGTAAAAGTTGAGGCAAAAGCTTATATTTACCTCCAATATAATTAAGTGGAGATTGAATTAATTCTTTTTGTTTATAATCATAGCATTCACAAAGAAATAATCTTTCTTCGTTATCTTTAATATTAGATTTTCCAGCACTAAAAACACGGTAATTTTCTGAAAACACTTTTAAACGACCTTTTTGCGAAAGAATTCGCATAATATCATTATCGCTTATTTTAGCATTAGAACGCCCATTTCCTTTTTCTGCCATATTGTTATAAGAAAGAAGAATGTATTTTGCTTTAATTTTTCTAATTAAATCTTCGAATGCTTTTACTGCATTTGAAGTACAATAATCGCTTTTTAAATTATCACGATTCATCTTTAACCCTACACCAAAAACTTTAGGTTTTTCCCACTTAGCTACATTTTCAAGCAAATGGTATGTATCGCAATATTGGCGAGAATTATAAGGTGGATCTATATATACTAAATCTGCTTCAATATGCTCAACAAGAACATTTGCGTCCTCGTTGTAACATTGATTATTAACATTATTATTATTTGAGGCTAATGGAACACTTAACTCTAAATGTTTCTCAAATTTTTTTCCTTTAATATATGCATCATAATGACCACATGTATTTGCTATTTTATCCATTGCATAAAGAAGTGATGTTATTAATATTGCTTTTTCACGAGTATTAATCTTTTTTTGCTGAAAATTTTTTTCAATATCTTCACGAATAAAACCTATTTTTCTACAGTCTTCTAAAGAGAAAAATGTATCGGCAAAATTTTTAGACATATAATTTTCATCTGTCGAAGTTACAGCGTTATAATAACAGATTAAATTTTGTATCTTTTCTTCATCATAATGCTCAGAGCTAAACCATGCTAAATGACAAATATAATTAGAATATAGTAAATCATTAGTAATAAGTTTTTTATTTATAAAAGCTGATGCAACTGAACCCGTTCCTGCAAAAATATCTGCGACAGTATTTACTCCTTGACATTCTTTTAAAACTGTTGAGTTGATAAAATTCAAAAGCTTATATTTATTTCCTAAATAACGACGATTATTAATATTAATAGTTTTAAATTTTAAAGTTTCTTTTAAAGTTTTTTCATTTTTCTTATCTAAAATTTCACGAATTTTAGAAATAGTGTTTTGATCCCATATATAACGCCCAGTTGAAGTCGTTGGAACATTAATAAGTCCATTTTTAATTAGATAATAAAAAGTTGATCGACTTAATTTGAATTCTGACAAAATTTTATTCGATGTTAAAGAAGATGCCATAATCATTCTCCTATGCAACATAATGTTTACTTCTATTGGACATTATACCATAATAATATGGGAAAACAAAGCATTTAAACAATTATATATAGCATTTTTTAGATGCAAATTAAAATATGCATCCGATTAAAAATTTTTTTAAATTTAGAATCTAATTAGTTGTAACAAATATTTAAATTTTATGAATTAAAATATATAATTTAACTACAAATATCTATTGTATTTTTTAAAAGATCATCTTTGGTAATATTATTGTCAATGCAAATAGAAATTAATATTAGAATAGGGGAAGAAAAATTATGCTTATTGGTTTTAAGGTTAGAAATTTTAAATCTTTTAAGGACTTACAATATTTTTCAATGACTGCTAGTAAAGTTAGAAATAATGAAAATCACGTTATAGAAAAAAATAACCATAAAATATTAAAATTTTCTGGTATGTTTGGTGCTAACGGTTCAGGTAAATCTAATTTAATATTAGCAATGAGTATTGTTAAAAATATAATTAAAAAAGGAATTTCATCTTTATTTAATAATCTATATTTTCGTGGTATTGGAAGTAATAAAAAAGATGATTCTTATTTTGAATATGAATTAGCACTTAATAATAAACTATATTCTTATGGTTTTGAAATTAATATTTTAAAAAAAGAAATAGTTTCTGAATGGTTAATTGATATGACAAAAAATAAAGAGAAAAAGATTTTTGAAAGAAACTTAAAAGAAAAAACTTACTATTCAGATATTATAGACAATAAACATTCAAATTTTAGTAATTGTTTAGAAGAAATGAAATTAAATAATCAAAATCTATTTTTAAGTGAAATGGTAAGAAGATTAATTATGTCTAATAATAATGATGAATTTTTTAATGATATCTACAATGTTTTTAAATTTCTCATGCATGATACAATTATTATAAGACCTTCAACACATAAACTATTCGATATAGATTATATAAAGCAAAAAGAAAAAATTTTAAAAGCTTTAGATATTGACATTGTTGATTATATTACTGAACTTAGTGATATTAAAAATATAAAATTAAAATTACCTGATAATAGTTTTAATAATTTAATAAACGATATTGATACTCTTTCTTTACGATATAAAAATTTAAGCTGTACATTAAGAATTGAAAATGACATATACACTATTAAAAAGCAGTCTGATAACACTTATGATGTTTGTTCATTAAAATTCATACACAATAACAATAATTCTTTTGGTGCTTATGAAGAATCTGATGGAACAATTAGGATTTTAGAATTAATTGACATCTTATTAACTAATGATAAATTATTTTTAATTGATGAATTAGATAGTAGTTTACATCCATTATTAGTTTCTGGATTATTAAAAATATTTTTAAATTCAAAAACTACTAATCAATTAATTATTACTACCAATGAAATAAAAATCTTAGATTTTAATTTAGTAAGAAGAGATGAAATTTGGTTTGCTGAAAAAAATAAAAACGGAGAATCAAAAATATTTTCATTAGAGGAATATAAAGATATTGCAAAATTTGATAAAAAAATAGATAAAGCCTATTTAGAAGGAAGATTTGGTGCAATAGCTAATATAAATTTTAATTATGAGCATTAAATTTTTACGTTAAAAATTAATATCTCTTTCAATTAATAACATATTTATAATTAAATTGTTTAACTATAAATCTTAAATTTAACTATTTAACTTTTATCATAATTTAATTGAAAGTAGCTCCGTCCACGGAGTAACTTTCAACTAAATAACAAAAATATGAAATTAATTTTATTGTCAATCTATGATTATATTCAATCAGCTTATTATTTAGAAAATGAAGAAAAATAAGCATCGAACGTCGTCCACTTCTAGCTACAAAAGACTTCTTTAAAAAGATTATCATAACCGATTCAAGAAGAAAATTAGCCTATGATGATCAAGGTATAATGTATATGGGATTATATGATTTTTTACTTGATAAAAATAGTTTAAATAATCATTAAAAATATATTTATCACAAATAATGGAAACAAAATACCGCAAATTATGGAAACAAAATACCACAAATAATAGAAATTATTTACCACAAATTATGGAAATGATTGAATAATGTTTAATTTTTTGTTATATTGCAACTGAGGAAAAAAAATGATATACAAAAAAAGAATAACTGATAAGTTGTTAGATATAAAATTAAAAGCATTTGGAGCAACATTAATTGTCGGGCCAAAAGGCTGTGGAAAAACAACAAGTGCAAAGCAAAGAGCAAAAAGCATAATTGAATTTCAAGATGAAGATAAAAGAGAAAA
The DNA here is from genome assembly GCA_947632435.1 of uncultured Bacilli bacterium. GTDB lineage: Bacteria > Bacillota_I > Bacilli_A > RFN20 > CAG-449 > CANRPC01. The sequence goes on from CANRPC010000017.1 coordinate 29,874, forward strand.
CTATTTAACAGTTGCTAAAGAAATGCCATCAAAACTTTTAATTGGTGAAAATCCTCGCTTATTTGATGAGTGGCAAGATGCACCAAAACTTTGGGGTGCTATAAGAAAATCTGTTGATGATCGTCAAGAAAAAGGACTTTATATTTTAACTGGTTCTTCTTCACAAATTGTTAATACTCCACATACTGGTACGATGCGTATATCCACATTAAAAATGTATCCAATGAGTCTATATGAAAGTGAAGAATCAAATGGAACAGTTTCATTATCAGAATTATTTAATAATCCAAAATCTTTTAATGATTGTACTTCAAATTTAACAATTGACAAATTAATATTTGCTATTTGTCGTGGTGGTTGGCCTGCAAGTATATCTAAAGATGTTAGTGATTATCAACTTGAAATTGCAAAGGATTTATTTGAACAAACTTGTAAAATAGATATATCTAAAATTGATAAAACTAAAAGAAATCCAAAATGGACAAAAACCATATTACATTCATATGCTAGAAATATCTGCACACTTTCAAATTTAAAAACAATATATAAAGATGTAATGTCAACATGTGATGTTTCTGAAAAAACAATTGCTGATTATATAAATGCACTTGAAAAATTATATATTATTGATGATGTTTCAGCATGGTGTCCTGCAATACGTTCAAAAAGTGCAATTAGAGCAACATCTAAAAGAAATTTTATTGATCCATCAATTGCCGTAGCAGCACTTGGTCTTTCTCCAGAATATTTTAACACCGATTTTAAAACCTTAGGATTTTTATTTGAATCACTATGTATAAGAGATTTAAAAATTTATAGTTCTACTTTAGGTGGAGAAGTTTCATATTATCACGATAGATATGGTCTTGAAGCAGATTGTGTCTTACATTTAAATAATGGTAAATATGCTTTAATTGAATTTAAACTTGGATCAAGTGAAATTGATTTAGCGGCTAAACATCTATGTGAAATAGAAAATTTAATAAAAGAATATAACAAAAAAGAAATACAATGTCCAATGCATCTACCAGATTTAAAATTAATCATTACAGGAACTGAGTATGGATATAAACGTAAAGATGGAGTTTATGTAATTCCTATAGGTTGTCTAAAAGATTAAAAAATATTAATTACCACTTTAGATTAAAAAATATTCTAAAGTGGTTTTTATTTATTTAAATTAATCATTTTTCTTAAAACTGTATCGATTTTAAATCATTTTAGAAAAAAAGAGTGCATCAATTAAGACACACTCTTTATATTATTTTTGCAATTTAGATTTATTTGGAGAAATCACCAAAATCAAAATCAAATCCCTCATCAAAATCTTGTGCTTCTTTTACACCACCTTGTGATAATAAAATAATGTCATCAATTTTAATGTTGTCTAATACTAATTCAGGTTTAATATATTTTTTCATTTTTCACACCTCTTAATTAAATTGTGCTGTTGCGGTTAAGCTATAAGCATTTCCATTTGCATCATATACATTAGCAGTTGCTTTAATTTCACCGCTAAATTCACTTGGTATACCTTTAACAATTACAGTGAAATAATAATAATTATCATAATTTTCTGGTTGGAACATTTGAGCAGCATTACTTCCATCATAATAATAGACACTTGTATAAACAGTTGTTTGATGATTTGTGGTTAATTCTTTACCATTAATTTCAACTGTAAATGTATAATAATCTAAATATTCTAATGCTTCTTTAGCAATATATCCAATAAATCTTACAGAATCATTCTTTTCACTAACTGGATCCGTTTTACCAAATTGATATGCCATATGTACATTTGTATCAACATAATTTGTTTCAGCATCCTCTACAAATTTTAAATTTACATAGTATAAATTATCTCCATTACCAGAAATTGTATGCTCTCCAGGTTCAATATTAAACGTAAATTTTTCTTGACTGTTTTCTTTACTAAAGGATTTTTGTTCATTATCAACAAATAAATGTCTACTTGTTTTAGAAGTTTCAGCAATAATAGTTAAAGTTCCAGATTTTACATTTTTAAATGTAAATGTACCATTCGTCATTAATGAGTTGCTTCTACTGCTACTATCACCATTCCACTTTATATCTGTACCACCAGAATGTACAAAACCGCCAAAATCCTTTCCTTTTTGATAATCCTCATAATCATTAGAATGACTACTACTATCATAAATTACATATTCACTATAGTTTCCGTCATCTTTTACAATTTTTGATTCTGCAGCAAAATCTACTTCCATAATTTTTTGAACTGTTGATAATTTTGTCTTTTCTACTGTAATAGTGATACTTGTTGATTTTTCATTATCTGTTCCTTCATAGATTTTTGCAGTAATTACTGCTTCACCACTTTTACCACCTAAAGTTAATTGACCTTTTTGATCAACATTTACAATTTCAGCTTTATCTGTAGACCAACTAACTACTGGTTCAACATTTACTTCTTGACCATTTGAATTAGATGTTTCTACAGTTAATTGATCAGTTTCTTTAGAATAATCAGACCATGTAAAACTTTCTTTATTAATTTTTATGGTATCTGCATAAACAGCTTCTTCCCATTTTGCATAATAAGTTTTATTTATTGAATATGTCAAAACTAAATCACCATTTTGTATTTCAGACCATCCAAGAAATTTGGATTCTTTTTTAGATATATCATTTGGTGCATTTACAAATTCTTTTAACAAATATGCATTATCTTGAATTTCAACTGTTGCAAAAACTTTTTTTATATTAAAAGATTCAAAATCCGAAGCAAATGTACCACCATTAGCATCAAATGTTGCATATGGAAGAGATTCCCATTTTGCATATAAAATTTTTGTATCAACTGCAGGAACAAAATTATTAAAATCCCATTTTTGTTCTTTTAAGCATTCTGGATTTTCATACCAACCCTCAACATATTTATGTTCAATAGTATCAATTATTGGTCCAGGAATAGTAATTTTTCCTGTTTCTTGATCAATGTTTTGTGAATTTGGTTTATCTACATCTTCGTTCCCGTTTAAATCAAATGTAACAGAACATTTTGCTGGAACTTTTAAAGTAAACACTATTTTTGTATAATTTATGGAATTATCACAATGTAAATAATATGTTCCTGTTGTTAAGTTTTCAGCAGTACCATTAACAACATCAGTTTTTTTTGTTGATTGTAAAGTTAAAATACCATTGCTATCATATGCATCACTTTTACTACTACTTATAGAGCAATTTCGACTGGCAGACCCATTTGAATACATCTCAACATAAATTGATGCTGTGACATTCAACGGAACAACAAATGCAAAATATTTCTTTTTACTACTACCACTATTCTTACTTGCACCGCCTGTATTTATTACTTTTTTATATGGCGCTTCTCCATTTTGTATTTTAAGTTCCGCAGAACGATACCAAGATGCACCTTCAACTTCATCAATATTAACAGTTTTTTCAGGTAATACATTGTTTGCTACATCATTATATGTACTTTCATCAGCATTATCAAAAACTGTAGTAACAATAGATTTTATTCCTGCCGCCTCTGCTTTATTTACAACATTATCCTTAGGTAATACCATCTGAGTACCTACGACTCCAAGTAATGCTAAACTTAAGAGTAATATCTTTTTATTTTTCATAAATCCCTCCTATAAATAAGTCACGCTCAAAAATGTAAGCGCTTTACTTATATTTCCAAATTATGCTTTTTTATTTGCTTTGTAAATATGCTTTTTTTCAAAACAAAAAATTATGTGCCAAAGCACAATGCTAACTCAAAAAAATGAAATTATCATTATTTTATGGGTTTTTCGGTGGTTTTTTTGATGTTTTTTGACACCAAAAAATTTTTAATTTTCAGCATTATTATACTACGTATAATAAACAGCAAAATTTAAAATACTAAAAAACATAAAATTTAAGGAGCAAATATGCAAAAGAAAAAAATTTTTATCTTAGGAATTTCACTCTTACTACTATTTTCTTGTACTAATAAAGAAAATTCTTCATCAAGTAATTCATCTTCAAAAGAATATGAATCAAGTTTATCTACTAAAAGTGAAAATGAAGAAAATAATTCATGTATAGAATCATATTCATTAAGTGATACCACAACTAAAGAAAATAATTCTTTATCTTCTTCAACTTCAGAAGAGATAACTTCTAGTAATTATTCAACATCACTTCAGGAAACAAGTTCTAATATTTCATCAACATCAAAAGGTGGATTAGATGTAAATTCTACTTCCCTAGATAGTGGTATATGGGAACCGCCTGTAATTGTAGGTTAATAAATATTTAAAAATATATTTATATTTTTCCAATAAAAAAAGGATTGAATACTTTAGCTATTTTTAACTAAAATTTCAATCCTATTTTTTTATACTTTTGGAAACCAACTTATAGTTTCTTCTTCACTTGTAATACTTATACTTGATTCACTACTTGTTTCTAGTTTAGATGATGAAGTTAATTCATCTTCACTAGTTGTAACTGAAGATGATGTACTTGAATTATCTTCAGTTATTAATGTTGTAACTTCAGATGAAGAAGTATTTGAACTATCTAAATTATTACTTGAACTAGTTTTACTATTTTCTTTATTTGTGCATCCTAGTAATAACATTAATGTTAAACTTATTACTAAGAATATTTTTTTAGACATTTTTATTTGAATAATCCACCAAATAAACTACCAAAATCAGTTTGACCCATTGCTTGATCAGGATCAATGGCATTTAAAACAGAAGTCATTAATACTTCATTTATTTCAACATCATTTAAAATTAATGATGGTTTTACATATATTTTTTTCATAAATTAATCTCTCCCAAATTAAGCATTTAAACTATTAATATAACTTTGATATTGTGTAAGCATTTCTTTATCATTTTCTGTTAAACCAAGATCTGTTGATTTATTAATGTAATCAGCAACAACACCACTAATTGATCTACTTTTTGAACCACTAGGTTGTTCATCAATAGTAAATGAAACAGTTATTTCAACATCATATTTAGTTATATTAGTTAATACAAAATCAATATCATAAGAATTACTTTCACCAGTTTTACTTGGTGTTTCTTTTAATTTTGACTTATCTAAAGTGATTGGTCTTGAATCTGAATTTGGAGCTGTTTGAGCTGAAAAATTAATAGTTCCTAAAGTAGTTTTATCTTCTAAATTATCAATATAAGTTTTTAAAACTGGAACACTAAATCTTAAACACGCTGAAGAATTTTCAAAAGAATATTTTATACCTGCATCATCATTAATAGAAGTAACTCCAGTTAAACCTAACTCAAACATTACTTCTTTATTTGCATAAACTTCTTGTGTTGGTTCAGTAGATTCAACACTATAAGTAATTTTTAATCGTTTTATTGCACATTCTATACTTTGTGAACCTGCCAAAAAATCAATTTTAAATTGACCGTCTATTGATGTATCAATTTTTTCCTTGTCATATATAAGAGTATAAGGTTTATTATTAGTCAAACTAGTTGGTGCGTTACTAGTACCAAAATCGTATACTGTAAATTTTTTTTCATATTGGTTCCATTACTTGAAAAATTCATATCTTTACACATTTCTGTTTCACCAATATGAATAGTAAATTTTGGATTAGATGAATTATTAACGTAGTAATCAAATTCAAATTTTTCAATATTTTTAAAAGATTCCTTTGTTGTTAATATATAATGCTTACTTGATTTAATCCATTTTAAATGTAGATAATTTGAATTTGGTGAGCCAAAATAACTTCCAGATTCAACTGAAGCAGCAAGTTCTTCCTTAGGAGCAGCATCTATTTCAAAATTATTTAATAAATCATCTTCTGTATTAAAATAAATTTCTTTAGTTTCTAATTTTTCTGCCGCCTCCGCTTTATTCACAACATTTTGATAACTATTCATTCCTATAGAAGTACCTACGACTCCTAGTAATGCTAAACTTAAGAG
>CANRPC010000018.1 GCA_947632435.1 uncultured Bacilli bacterium
TTAAGAGTAATATCTTTTTATTTCTCATAAATTAATTTTCCTCCAATTCGAAAATATAAACGCAATGTAAGCGCTTTCTAAAACCATATTATGTTAATTAAACTCATAAAACAACAATTTTTGTCATTATTAGCTATCATAAACTAAAGAAAATGTTGTTTTAAATTAAAAATCGGTTTAAATATTTAAATCCAAAATTAAAATAAATTAAACCGAGTAAAATTTGAGATAGTTATTTGAATGTTTTTAAATCACAAACATCCATGTCATCAAATGTTTGATTTTCTCCGCACATTCCCCAAATAAAGGCATAACGTTTCGTAGCAAATCCACAATGAATTGACCATGAAGGTGAAATTACAGCTTGTTCATTTTTCATAACAATATGACGAGTTTCTTCAGGTGTTCCCATAATATGGAATACACGATCATCATCACCTAAATCAAAATACATATAAACTTCCATTCTTCTTTCATGTGTATGACAAGGCCAAGTATTCCATGAACTACCTTCTTCTAAAACAGTCATTCCCATTGATAACTGACATGATTTTAAAACTTCAGGATGAATATATTGATTAATTACACGTTTATTCATCGATTTTTCATCACCAAGAGGAACTTTTCTTGCTTTTTCAAAAGGAATATGTTTTGTTTCATAACTTACATGTGCTGGCGAAGAATTAATATAAAATTTTGCTGGATTTTTACTGTCTTTAGAAGCAAAAACAACTTCTTTTACTCCCATTCCAACATATAATCCATCTTTTTCTTTCATTACATATTCTTTACCATCAAGAGTAATAATTCCTTCACCACCAATATTGATGACACCTAATTCTCTTCTTTGTAAAAAATAATCAGCACGTAACTCATCTTGAGCTTGTAAAGTTAATTTTTTATTAACTGGTTTCACACCACCTGCAATCATTCTATCTTGATGTGAATAAGTAAGTAAAATTTTATCATCTTCAAATACTTTTTCAATCAAATATTTTTCCCTTAATTCTTCAGTAGTGTAATATTTTGAATCATCAGGATGTGAACAATAACGAATATCCATATTTTTATCTCCTTATTAAATTATATAATTTTATTGTAATACTATTTTTTAAAAAATACACGACGTAATTTCAAAATTACTTTTCTAATTAATAAACGATTCCAAATTAGTAAATAAAGATGGTATTTAAATCCTTTTAAATATTTTGTTTTTCCTTTTTTTTCATAAGAAATTACTTTAGCTATTATTTGATCCTTTGTTATACCATATTCTTTTTGTGTTTGATGATCACCAATTAGAACAAATGAATCTTTTTTCACTTTATAAATTCGATGTAAAACAAAAGCTTTATTAACTCGTCTATAAAGAATAACATCGTTTTTTTTATATTCCGAAAATTTTTTTAAAGTAACATTATCACCATTGTAAATAAATGGTTCCATAGAATGTCCAAAAACATTTATTTTTACTTCTTGATTTGCTTCAATACCCTCTTTTATTAAAGGGTAAAGGTTTTCCATCGAACTAATCATCAATTAAAACTTTGCTTTCTTTTAATTTTATTATAAATTCATGTACATCTTTACTTGCTTCTTCTTTGGAAACATCGTAATTTGCTAATAAATAACTTACTAATTCTTCTTCATTTTTTCCAAGACTTAATTGTTCATATAATTCTAAACTTGTGGAATTTAAATTTATGACACGTCTTAAATCAAGTGCATTCTGCCCAATAGGCATAAGAATAGAATCATTACCTATTTTTTTTAATTTCCATTTTCCTGATAATTTCATTTTATTTTTCTCCCTCAATTGCATTTTTTATAAGGTCAACAGCCTCTTTATCAATTCTACAACCTAAAGAATAACAAGGTAATTCTAACAATGCATCAACTATGTCATTCCATTTATCAAAATCATCTTCAGATAAAGGTGTAACAACTTGGGTCATAAGTTTTAAAAACGCTTCTCTTTTATCAAGTTTTTTTAAAACATTTTCTTTATTTTGATAAAGAAAAACTAAATGTGTTAAATTGACGATAATATTATTATCTAAATGATGTTTACCTGACCAAGGATTACCATAAAGATTTAATTTGCCATCTTCTTTAACTATGTAATTTTTATCATCATTTATATAAACTATATCATAATATTTTTTCCAAAGGCGAGCATGTGTAGATTTTCCAGTTCCTGAAGGAGCGGTAAAAATAATTCCTTTATCCTTATAACTGATTGAACTTCCATGCATTAAAATGCATTCATAATTATTTTGTAAAAATCTTGTAACCGCGTATTGCACTAAAAGAATTATCAAATAAAAATCATGTTCATCAACACTTGCAAAACGCATTGATTTTTCATCATAAATCAATTTTCCTTTATATAAAGAAGTTTCTTCATCTTTTTGATATTGTATTTCTTGATTATTTTTAATAAACAAATCGTAATATTTAGATTCAATTTTTCTTTCACCTTTATCTTCATCTTCTTCATATTTATCTTGATAGATGAATAAATCAACTTCACCATCTTCAACTAAATATGAGGAAAAGAATTTTAAATATTCTTCCTCATGTAAGAAATGAATTTCAATAACCGATCTAACTAATTTTATCTTCATATTAATTACCTTCAAAAGAAACTAAAGCGTATTTTTTCTTACCTCGTCTTAACACAATATAACGAGATTCAATTGCAAGAGAAGAATCCAATATTAAATTAATATCATTAACTTTATTATCATTTAAATAAATTCCACCATTTAAAATAAATTCTCTTGCTTCACGTTTTGAAGAAGCAAGTTCTAATTCTAATAAAGTATCAATTAAAGACTTACCACCTTTGCAACATTTTAAATCTTTAAATCCCATAGCAATCTCATCCGCGCTTAATGAAGAAATAGAATTGTTAAATAATGCTTCAGAAATTTTAATTGCTTGTTCACAACAATTTTTACCATGTACAAATGTTGTAACTTCTTTAGCTAGAATTTTTTGCGCTAAACGTTTCTCTTTTTCTTGATTAAATTGATCTTCAATATTTTTAATTTCATCTAAAGAAAGAAATGTAAACTGTTTTAATCTTTTAATTACATCTTCATCAGGAGTATTTATCCAAAATTGATAAAATTCATAAGGAGTTGTACGATTTTTATCAAGCCAAATGGATTTTCCATCTTCTGATTTTCCAAATTTTGTTCCATCACTTTTTAAAATTAAAGGTATAGTAAATGCCAAAACTTTTGCATCTTGACCTAATTTATGATGTATTAAGTCAGTTCCAGAAGTCATATTTCCCCATTGATCTTGACCACCGATTTGCATTTGACAATTATAATCTTTGTAAAGAATATACCAGTCCATTGCTTGCAATATTTGATATGAAAATTCAGTATATGATATACCCTTTTCAAGACGTGATTTAACAGTATCTTTATTAATCATATAATTTACATTAAATTCTTTTCCATAAAATCTTAAAAAGTCAATTAAGGATAAAGATGAAGTCCATGAATAATTATTGACAATATTATCAAAAGAAAATATTTCTTTAACTTGAGATGTTAAACAAGTTACATTATTTTGAACTTCTTCAAGTGCAAGCATTTTTCTTTCTCCTTGCATTTTTGGATCACCAATTAATCCCGTAGCTCCACCTATAAGAAGAATAGGTTTATGTCCATGATCTTGAAGTCTTTTAGCTACTAAATAAGTTACAAGATGCCCAACATGTAAGGAATTACCTGTAGGATCACATCCTAAATAAAATGTTACTTTGTTATTTTCTAGATAAGTTTCAATATTTTCATCAGTTGTATCAAAAAATAACTCGCGTTGTTTTAATTCTTCAATTAATGTCATAATAGTAAGTCTCCTAAGAGATAAATAAATATTTATCTAAATAACATAATCATTCTATATGAAGAGTATTAAAAAAACAAGAAAGTTTATCTTTATAGATAATTAAATAGCCAATTAATTATCTAATTTTTTAACATCTATAAATTATCATTTTTTGATTTTTTAAGAAAGTTTTCCATAATATTCACCATGTCCATAAAAACTCATTTCTTTTTTAATTAATAGTTTTTTTCTTCAAAAAAATTTAATATATTGGGTACAAAATAGGTGCATTTATGATAAAAAATGCTTATTTAGAATTTTTTTAATCAATTTATAGTAAACAATCTACTTTTACAATTTGATATTTTTAAAAAATGTGTAAATCAATCGACTTACACATTTATAAACTCTAAGCAATAAAATTATTTAAGTAATATTTGTTCTCATTACACGAATAACTTTCATCAATACCTAAAATTAAAGAATCAATAAGATCAATAGAACATGTTCCAAGAAATAAAGTTAATGTTTTAAAAGTTTCAATATCATCTTTTGAAGGCTCAACATTATTTGATGGATGATTATGAGCTATTATGACTCTATTAGCCCCTGCTTTAAAAACTTCTCTTATAATATCAGATGGAGAAATTTGAAGACTATTTTTATTTCCTTTATATAAAGTATCAATTCTAATAAGTTCAAAATTACTTTTTAAATAAATTAGCAAAAAGTTTTCTTGTAAAAGATTAATAGTTTTTGGCAAAAGTAAATCTAATGCATCTTGAACTGATTTAATATATGTTTTTTTCCCTTTTAATTCTTTTTCATATCTTCTCAGCAATTGAAAAGACGCAAGTATTCTTATTGCTTTTGCATCACTAATACCTTTAATCTTTTTTAAATCTAATAAAGAAATATTAGCAAGTCCCTTAATGGAATCAAAGTGTTTTAAAAGTTCATATGCGATATCTAAAGCAGAAAAGCCTTTATTTCCTGAAGAAATAATAATTGCCAATAGTTCAGCATTGCTTAAAGAATCAATTCCTTTAATATTTGCTTTTTCACGTGGCCTTTCATTAAGAGGTAAATCTTTAATTTTAGTCATCCCATGTAAATTTAAAACCACCAGGTATTGTCGCAGTACCTTCTCGCGACATAAATAAACGATATACAATTACTGCGACAATTGCCGTTGCTAAAACCGCCATTACTACAGCAATAGTAATTATCTCACCTCCTTTTGTAGACTTCATTTCCACATCAGTTAATTCACGAAACATATAAAAAAACCTCCTTTCAATAATACAATTAGAGGTTTTTTTAATTTTTAAGAATTATTTTTTAATATTTTGTTTTTAATAAATCATCTTGTAATATTTTGTTAATTCCTACTTTAAATGTTCCTTCTTTTAAAGATAGTTCTAGATCTTCAACATCTATTAATTCAGGAACAAAAGGTGCATTACCATCTTTAGTGTGCCAAGAAAAATAATCAGTTGATAAAGTCGAACTAGAAGATGTAAATGGATTATTTATATCACTAGATCCTTTTATTTCACTGCTAGAAGAATTTTTTTGATAAATGCAATTTGTTATGTTATATCCACCTTTTACTTTATCGCCTGAAGAACTATCGTTATTTTTTAAAAATGATTCAATTCCTCGATATATCGAATTTTCTAATTTTATACTTCCTCCATTACCGCATAAAATACCTTGACTAACTAAAGCAGATTTAAAATTACTATCGGAAAATTTACCACCTTTATTTATTAATTTAGACCTATAATCATAATAATTTAATGAATCAGCGACACAATTATAAAGATAGGCATTACCACCTCTTAATTTAGGAATCCGATCTTCAAAATTTAAAAAACGACAAAAATTAAATGAAACATTCAAAGATAAATTGTAATCATATTCAACGTTTCCATCACCTGAATCACCAAGCAAAAAGCCTTTTTTCTGAGGTAATGCTGTACCATATAATATTTCTTCAAAAGTACAACCTTTATCTCTTAATTTTTTATAAAGTAAATTTTTTTGTTCACCATGAAGATAATCTTCTTCAATAGATGACATCATTTTATAAATGTATCCATCTTTATCATCTTCTCCAGCATGAAAATCGCAATATGAAATGTGCAATCCATTTTCTCCTGTGGCGCCATAAGGAGCTCTGAAAGCAGTTGATGAATTATTATATATAGTATTAGAATAATCTATTTGTCCATCATAAGATTTTCCAAATGAGCAATGATCAATCCATATATATTCACAAAATGAAATTTTAAAATATGCCCAACCAAAATAATCATAATCTCCGATTTTCGATGAATTAGTTGTAGATGTATCTTCCCATTGCCATAATTCATCAAATGCTAAATTTCTTATTACAACATTTGTATCACTTGTTAATTTAAAGCCGCAATGGGTTAATTTAGAGCCATTTTTAGAAAATATTAATAAGTTTGATGTATTTTCTATTTTGATTTGTGATACACCATAAGTATCAACAAATGGATCAATATATAAATATGGTCTAAGACTTTCACTTTTACTTGCAAAATCAGTAACGATAGAAACATCACAATTTTCTTTAATTAAAGTTTTATATCCTAATTCTAAATCATTTTCAATTTCAATTACATGAACTGAACCTTCTTTATTTAAGACTTGATCTATTTGACCAGTTGATTCATTATAAGAAGAAGTATAATCGTATTTTGCCAATATTAAAGCATCTAAAAATTCTTTAGCGGTTTTAACTTTAACATAAGAAGAAGTATTTTCATATTGAGTAAAATCAATTAACTTATCTTTAACATAACCACCAGCAGATAAAAGATTTTTTTCTTTATCGTTTGAAGTATTATCACTTATAAAAGTAGATGCCGATGAAGTATTGGTATTTGAATTAGTAACTGAATTAAATGTAGATTCAGTAACTGAAGTATTATTACTTTTAATGCTACTAGATGAATTAGAAGAACAACTAGCTAATAATATAAGGGGAAATAGTAAATATTTTGTTTGTTTCATATATCTTTCCTTTTAAAAATTAATTTATTTATTTTCTTTTTTCTTTAAAAGCCTTTGATCTATTATAAAGATAATTACGAAAACCACAATACATAATAAATAACCCGATGAATCAATTAATACATCTTGAAAACGTGGGCCTCTTTCTTGAGGAATTAGTTGAACTAATTCACTTAAAATTGCAGTAAAAAGACCTATACCAAATGAAGAAATTAACATAATATGCTTTTTTAATTTAGTTTGAACAAATGTCATATTAACCGACAAAGCAAAGCCAAAGAATAAACCAAAATGACCAAATAATTTTCTAATAAAACCTTTAAATGTATTAGTATCGTAATAAGGAGTCGTTGCATTTTCTCCATCAACAATACTAGATGGAGGTAAAATAGGTTTTAAAGCATCAGTAAATTCTGATGATTGAACTCCAGATTTTTTACCATCAGTAAGGCTTAGTAAAATAATTACTATAAAGATCATAATTGAAAGGCTTAAAAATAAAGCAAATAATTTCTTGTTCTTCATAAGAAAAATATACAATAAATAATAGTAAAATTAAATATTTTTAGATTACTTTTTTGTTTTAACAAAAAATTTTTATCGTTTTATAAAATGAAAAAAAGAATGCTAATTTAATAATTAACACCCTTTTTAAATATTTATTTTTTTTCCTTAATTTTTTTATGTTTTTTTATGGCTTCGTTTAAAATATATTCTATTTGACCATTGATTGAACGAAATTCATCTTCTGCCCATTTATATATATCATCCCATAATGGCTTTGATAAGCGTAATAGTATCTGTTTTTTATTTTCTTCTTTATTCATTTTTAATAGATGGTACCACTATTAACTACTGGTTGAGCATCCTTATTACCACATAAAACAACAAGTAAATTAGATACCATTTGCGCTTTTCTTTCATCATCTAATTCAACAATATTATTTTCACAAAGTTTGTTAAGAGCCATTTCAACCATAGAAACTGCACCTTCAACAATTTTTTGACGAGCATCTATAATTGCTTTAGCTTGTTGACGTTGCAACATAGCAGCTGCGATTTCAGGTGCATATGCAAGATGAGAAATACGTGCTTCCATGATTTCAATACCAGAAATATCAACTCGATTTTGTAATTCTTTTTTAAGCTCTTCAGAAATTTCTTGTGAACTTCCTCTTAAAGATTTTTCATCGCCTTCTTCAGATATATCATATGGGTAGCATCTTGCAACTTGTCTTATTGCTGAATCTGTTTGAGTAGAAACAAATTCTCCATAATTATCAACATTAAATATAGCTTTTGCTGTATTAACAACTCGCCAAATAACAACTACTCCAATTTCAATTGGATTACCTTCTTGATCATTAACTTTTTGTTTACGATTTACTAAAGTCATAGCTTTAAGAGAAATTTTTTTACGAGTATTATATAAACTTTTTCTTAATACATTTGTTGTGGGTACAGGTAAATTTTCACTTAATGAATCATCGATTTTTTGCATTTCACAATTTGGTATAACCATAGTGCAAAATGGATTAACATAAAAGAATCCTTCTTTATTAATTGTTCCATAATATTTACCAAATAATGTCAAAACAACAGCTTCATTTGGATTTAATAATTTAAATCCTTTAATCATAAAAATGGTAAAAGGAAAAAGAATTAAAAAGATTACTAATAATAATGCATATGTCACATTACCATTTTCAGAAATTCCTGCCATACAAGCAATAAAGCCAATAACAGTAGCTAATTGAAGAAAAATAATAATTGCAAGCATTGCCCATCCACTTTTAGGTTGAAGCACTTTTTCTTCATAAATTTTATTTGATTCCATAACAACCTCCATTTAATATCATTTTGATATCATAATAATATATTATTGATTTCACAAAAAAATGTCAATATATTTATTAAAGATTTAAACAAACAAATTTGAAATTATAAAGTAAAATTTTCAGTTGTTTTTTAATTTTAATTGTGATAATTTTTCTTTGGGAGCTTAATGAAATTAGGCTGAGAGGAAACTTCTTAGTTTCGACCGAACTTGATCTAGGTAATGCTAGCGGAAGGATTTTTTATTTTGCTTTCTTACTAACATTATAAAAATCAATATTTTTTTTAAAGGAGGTAAAATGAAAAGAATATTTGATTTTAGTCTTAATGACATCACAGAGATTGCAGTTCTTTGTGCTTTAGCTATCATTTTTGATACATTTATTAAAATTCCTGTAGGAAGTACAGGTGGCTCTGTTAACTTTTCTATGGTACCATTAATCATCATTTGTTTAAGACATGGTCCATTTAAAGGATTTATTGCATCAGCTTTAGTTTATGGAATTATAACTTGCTATTTAGATGATTATGTTATTCAAACTTATCCGTTAGAATATTTTGTGGCCTTTGGTTCTATATCTATCGTAGGATTTATTGCTCCTTATATTAATAAATCATTTAAAAAGATGAACGGAAAAATTATTTCCTATATACTTCTTGCTATAACTTTATCCATTTGGGCAACAATTAGATTCTTTGCTGGATCTATTGACTCTGTAATATTATATAAATACACCTTTAGTGCCGCATTTGCATATAATGCTCCATATGTATTTATCTCATTGCCATTTGATTTTGTAATTACAGCATTATTATTACCTATTGTAATGAAATTAAATAAAATGTATAAAACTACATACTTAAAAGAACCTGAAAAAGTTATTAATCAAGATGAAACGAAAATAAATTCTTCTTGCTTAGATAATGAAATTGATATTGATATTAAGATTAAAAAATAAACATTTAAAAACTAGGTGTCAAGCCTAGTTTTTTTTTATAAATTCTTTTTTAATTTAGCACTTTTACGATAAAAAATATTTTTAAAAGCTTCAAAATCAAATGGACATAATGGATATAAATAAGGATAAGTAAATGTCTTTAATGTTAAAAGATGAATGAATAAAAGTATTATACCAATTAAAAGTCCTTCATAGCCAAAGAAAATGCTTAGAATTGTCAAGATTAACATAACAATACGATTGCATAGACTTAATTCATATGAAGGTGTAGCAAAACTACAAATCATAGAAATAGAAACAACTAGCAATATTTCTGGTAAAAAAATACCTAAGCTCATGCTAATTTCTCCAAGTATTATTGCTGCGACAAAAGATACACTAGAAACTAAAGAACTAGGTGTGTGAATCGAGGCAATGCGAAAAATTTCCATGACAAAAATGGATGATAGGACTTGAAATGTCAAAACAGGTTTAGATAAAGATAGTTCTTTTAAAATTATTAATCCATTATTAATATCTCTATCACATGATAAGCAGATGAAAACGGGAATCAAAATAATCGATACAATGATACTTATTGAACGAATAAAACGAGTAAAGGTACCATTTAAAGGTGGTTCACGATATTCTTCAACATTACAAAAATGATCGAATAAATTTGTAGGAACTATCATCGATGATGAAGAATTATCAACTAGAATAATAATTTTACCTTTAATTATCGAAATCGAAGCTACATCAGGTCTTTCTGTATATCTTACTAAAGGAAATATTGTTTTTTGTTGGTCAAATAATAATTCCTCTAAAGCTCTATCTGACATTATCAAAGAATTAATATTTAATGAATTTAATTTTGTTTTTATTTTTTCTAAAACACGTTTATTAACTTTATCTTCAAGATAAGTTAAAACCACAGAAATTTTGGAATCTTTAGAAACAATAAAATGTTCAGCACGAAAATTAATATCTTTAATTCTTCTTCTTAATAAGGAAAGATTAGTATTTATAGATTCGTTAAAACCATCTTTATTTCCTCTTATTGATTTTTCGGCTTCAGGTTCTTGAACTGAACGTAATTGATACATTCTTATATCAATAGCAATAATAGTTTCATCATATAGAATAATTACTGAACCAGAATATAAAAAATACAATGCTTTATCAAGACTATCTAATACCATATTACTTGGATTTAATAAACAATTAAAAAATTCATCTTTATTTTTTGTTTGCAAAAGAGTACGAATAATTTCGTTAAACTGCAAATTGTCTATTAAAGAAGTTATATAATAGAGAATTATTTTTGTTTTTAAATTTATTTCTCTTTTTATAAGATCTAAACTTTTATCACATTTTAAAAGTTCATCAAAAATTTCTTCATTCATGGTCTTGGCCTCTTAATAAAAGAAATTATTAACGCTAAAATAATGGCATAAGAAACAAGCCCTGATGTCGATTTCATAATTTCTATAAAAATTTGAAAATAATCATTAGTTTTAGCACCAATCTTTGCCGATTGATATAACATATGACCATAATTCATAATTAATGAAGTAGCACCAGAATGAAATATTTCAATTATTTTATCATAAATATTAAAAAAAGATAAACTTGCACCAATAATAACAAATAAAGTGACAATATGACCTTGTGTCAATTTTGTAAATTCATAGATAAGTTGTGCCAATAAACAAACTGTTCCAGCAAAAAGAAAACTCATTAAATATGTCATTTTTCTTCCTCTTTAATCAATTCTAATAAATGAGCTATTACTGGAATATTATGTTGTTGAGCAACACTAACTTTACTATGTAAACTTCCTGTCGCAATTAGAAGAACCTTTTTATATTCTGATGATTCCATCTTATTAATAATTAAAGAAAAGGCAACAAGTGGTAAACATGCAGGGCCACTTCCACCTGCTAATTTTTTTTCATTATCTTTATATATTAATTCGCCAGCATCAGAAATATTATCAACATCTTCTCCTTCTTCTTTTAGCATTTGTTTTAAAACACTTATTCCAACTTTTGATAAATCACCAGTTAAAATTAAATCATAATCTTTACAGTTTGTTTCACTTGCTTTAAGATGTTTTTTTAAAGTATCAAAAGCTGCAATAGCCATTAAAGATCCCATATCATTAACATTTAAACTTAAAGAATCAATTGCTCTTCCAAAAGTAACAGCGCTTACTTTAATCTTCGTTTTTTTTGAAGATAAAATAATGGCAACTGCGCCATTAACTGTGGTCGTGCATGTTTGTTTTTTTTGAATACCATAAGTTGTAGGATAACGAAATTGTCTTTCACTAACACCATAATTTGAAGAAGTATAAACTAAAATATTTTTGGCTTTTTTACCTTCAAGTATAATTGAAGCAATATTAATAGCTTCAACACTTGTAGCGCAAGCACTAAATAATCCTAGATAAGATGTTTCAAAAAGGGTCGCTATTTCAGTTGATGTGGTAATTTGATTTGAAAGGTCTCCTCCTAATATAAAATCAAGATCATCTTTTGAAAGTTGAGCTTTTGTTAAAGCAAAACTAATTGCTTCAATAAGCATTTGCTTTTCACCATCAACATAATATTTGCCATCAGCAAAAAGCGAATCATGAACTATATCAAGATAATCTGATAAATGAAGAGCTTCTTCTTTTGTAGCAACTACACCGCATGAATAAATGTAGCAATTGTCTAATTTAATGTTTATGCCCATATATTTATCCCCCAAAGATTCAAAAGATAATATATAGTTGCAAAATACCAAGATATTAATATTCCATAGCAAATGACACTTCCCGCTAAAGAAAATATGCTTGCACCGATTCCCTGAATTAAGCCTTCACTTCTTCCTTCCATAGAAGCAGAAGTCAGTGAATTAGCAAATCCTGTAGTCGGTAAAAACATTCCAGCACCGCAAAGTTGAGCAAGATCATTATGAAACGTCAACATCGTTAATATTGAGGCTAAACTAACTAGACAAATTCCCGCAAAGAAAGAAGACTCTTCTAAAGGAAAATGTAAAATATTTAATGCAAAGTTATAAAATAATTCCCCAAGCGTAGCAATTAACCCTCCACTTATGAAGGCAAATAATAAATGTTGAGCTAATTTCTTTTTTGGAGTTTCTTTTTTTACTATTTCTTGATATTTAGTATATGTCAAAATATTCACCTCACACTTTATTGTGTGAAGTATGCTCAATTATATACTGTTTTAAGCAAGAAAGTATCTTTTTTTCCATTCTGGAAACTTGAACTTGACTTGTAAAAAAGCGTGTGGCAATTTCCTGTTGAGAAAGGCCATCAAAAAATCTTAATTGAACAAATAATTGTTCTTTTTTATTAAGATTTGATATTGCTTCTTTTAAATCATAGTATTCAAATTCCTGATTTTCACCATTAGAAATGGTGTCTAGTAAGGTAATTTCATTATTATCATCAAGTGGAGCATCTAAAGAAGTATATCTAATATTAGTTTCTAAGGCCTCAATGACTTCTTCTTGACTCAAATGTGATAATTTAGCTATCTCATCTATAGATAATGATGTATTCGATAAATCGACGACACTTAAAATAGTTTTTAAATTATCTTTGGCAACTCTTGAAATTGCAACTAATTTTCCATCACGAAAAAATTTTCTTATTTCTCCAAGAATCATAGGAACAGCATATGTAGAAAATTCAAAACCTAAATCGAGATTAAATTTATTTATCGCTTTAATTAATCCAAGACGAGCTGAGGCAAATAAATCTTCTTCCTCACTTTTTTGATAATGATATCTTTTAAGTAAAGAATAAATTAAAGGTGTATGTCTTTCAATTAGATAAATTAGTGATTCTTCATCACCTTCTTTAGCTTTTTTGAGTACTTCCTTTTCATTATATTGTTTCTCCTTCATAGCTATCAACATGTTGGAGTTCCTTCTTTATGATGATTTTAGAACCCATACCATAGACCGAAACTACTTCAAAATAATCCGATAAAGTTTCCATTATTGTCATTCCCATGCCGGCACGTTCTAGATCAGGTCTTGTTGAATAATGCGGAGTTTTTGCTTCTTCAACATCCTTAATTCCTTTTCCATAATCAATAACAACAATGCTTAAGAGATTTCCATTTAATTCGCATTTCAAAGTAACATACTTTTCATCGTCAAAATTGTAACCATGAATTATAGCGTTAGATACAGCTTCTGAAACGATAGTTTTTATCTCCCCAATTTCCTCAAGTGTTGGATTAAGTGGAGCAATAAATATAGATACAGAACTTCTTGCTAATGATTCATTTTCTAACGTTGCTGCAAATTTTAATTCCATTTTATTCTTCATAGGATTACCCCCATTTCTTTCTTAAATGATCCTAAACTTTGATATTCTTTCATAATTGATAAAAGCCCACTGATTTTAATTATTTTACGCGCATAACTTGAGAGATTTAAAAATCCACAGGCTCCATTAACCTTTTCTATCTCATTAAAACGCCCAAGTATTAAACCAATTCCTGCTGAATCAATAAATGAACAATCTTTTAAATCAAATAATAAAAAACGAGGAGCGCTTTTAATCATTTCTTTTTGAATTCGGTTTCGATATAAAAGCGTCTTTGATGAGTCTAAATCACCTGAGAATTTTATGAGCAGTCCATCCTCAAAAGGTGAAATTCTAATTTTATTTTCCATTTCCTTTTGCCTCCATTAGCCATTATAAAAGAAATATTTTAAAAAAAAATGCTTTAGACAAAACCTCTAAAAACATCTTATTTTTTGAAAATAAAAGCTTAAAAAGTATTAATTTTGTACTTATTTAACTTTTTAAATTATATTCTTTTAATTTGCTACTCATTATTAATTTTATAAAAGGAAAGAAAATGAACTTAAGCAAAGAAGAAACTTAACATGTTTTCTATTAAAAGAGAAAGAAAATCAGGTTTTTTTACTTCACTTGAAGAATATAAATTATATTCATAAATCATATTCGATGGCGTAGTAATTCTTAATTTACCAATTATTTCATCTTTAGAAATTGGAGGTTCAACTTCATATAATTCTATTTCATATTTTAAATCATTTTTGTCTTCTTCTTTTAACAAAATAATATCGACATTATCTTTAACAATAAGATTAATTTTAATATCATTATAAGTTTTAATATCTAATTCTTTAATAACTGCATCTTTTTCAAAAATTCTTACACATTGATATTTGCTAAATCCATAATCCAATAATCTTATTGTATCTTGACTTCTTTTTTCTATCGTTTCTTCATGCATAACAACCGAGATTAATCTTACACCTTTTCTTGATGCTGTCGCAGTTAAATTATACATTGCTTCTTTAGTGTAACCTGTTTTTAAACCATCCATACCATCATAATATGATAATAATTTATTTGTATTGACAAGCCAAAATGGATTATCTGAATTTTCTCTTATATATGCTTCTTTTAATGAAGTAAATTGAAGAATTTCATTACCAAAACTTACTAAATAAGAAGCTAGTAAAGCCATATCATAAGCTGTAGTATAATGTTCTTTATCATCAAAACCTGTTGCATTTTTAAAATTTGTATTTACCATTTTTAATTCTTTTGCTTTGTCATTCATCGCTTTAACAAAGGCACTTGGTGAATGATAAATATGCTCTAAAAGTGCACATATTGCATCGTTTGCGGAATTAATGGCAACAGCTTTAACTAAATCTTTTACTGCCATTTTTTCTCCAACTTCCAAATAAATTTGAGTGCCTCCCATACTTGAAGCATATTCACTTACTGTAACTAATTCATCCCAAGTAATTTTATTATTATTAATGGCTTCAAGAGTTAAACTTAAACCCATCATTTTAGTCATAGAAGCAGGATATAATTTCTGATCTTTATTTTTTTCATAAATTATTTTTTTGGATTTTGGTTCCATTAAAACCGCGCTTGTGGCATTTAAATCTAATTCTTCTTCAGCATTTACTTTTTGAAGTGGAGAATTTGTTAAAACAAATGATACAATTAATAGACAAAAGATTAAAATTTTTTTCATATGACACCTCATTTAAAACTATGAAATGTTTTATTTAGATATGACTTTTTAATGTTTAAAATTAAATGAGTTTATTCTTCATAATTTATGATAGACTTCATGCAATAATAATTATTCTTAATTAAATATAGATTTATTTAATGCAATTGACAAAGTTAATAACTTAAACATTTAGCTTTCTATAAATGTAACTTGATTTTAATATTATCTAAACACATATAGTTCTATCGAGCTGATAATAAAATTGTTGCTACAAAGAATAACTCACTTAAATTTTTTCCTTTGCTTGCTACTTAAATAAATTTTGGAAGTACTCCAAATGAATCTTTTGTTCCAAGAACAAATGTTAAAACACCAAAGATCAACGAGATGATTAATAAAATACTAGTCGCAATTAAAAAAGTTCTATTTAATTTTTTTCTTTTAATGATAAAAGTTAAAATAGCAAAAATGATTAATATTAAATTGGTTAATGGTGAAACAACTAATAACCATGAATCTTCATACTTAATGCAATCTAATACCGAATAATGAATTACCTTTAAATTTGCAATATTGCTTGAATAATCATAAGCAGTTATTGAAAATATCTTTAGACAATATGATATTGGTAAAACAATTGAATAAACAATAACTAATGTTAACAATGATATTCGTAATACTTTTTTTATTTTTCTTTCTAGGTTAGCTTGACGAACTATTATTTCTGTTTTTTCATCTTCACATAATAATTCACCTATTGGAATATTAAAATACGATGATATTTTATTAAGATTATCAATCGTGGGATAAATATCTCCAAATTCCCATCTTGCAACTAGTGAACGACTAACATATAATTTTTCTGCTAGTTCAACTTGTGTAAGATTATGATCTTTTCTTAATAATTTCAATTTCGCATTAAATTTCATTTACAATTCTCCTTTTACAATTTAATTATTAATCATAATAATGTTATGATCATGTTAATTTTAAAAGTAGAATGTTAATTTTTTCATTTAACAATCAAAAAACTTAATTAAGTATGCAAAATTAAGTACTTTTTATCAATTTTTAAGAAATTAAATTTTATAACTCATAACATCTAAATAATAAATATTTTAAATAATATTCACTTGATATTTAAATAAAACCTTCAATAACATCATAATAAGAAAGTTATCTATTCATCAAACAAAAAATGGTTTTTTAAAATTTGTAATTATTATTTTTAACTCTTTAGTTTTATCATTCAATATTAAAAATTTAAATAGTTGACATTATATTTTAGTAAAATTATGATAAGGGTGTAAGCAAGAAAACGCTTACATTTCTTTTAAGAACATTTCCGAACTATGTTCGCATATACGGAATATATTGAAAAGGAGTTTTTTATGAAAAAAAGTATTTTTGTTTTGTCGGTAGCATGTTTATTGTTTTCTTGCACCTCTACAAATACATCATCTTCAATTGAAAGCAAATATTCTTCTAGTACTTCAGAAAGTGGAACTAGTGAAACTACTACTCAAGTTACTACTCAAACTACGACTAGTGATAATTTAACTACTAGTGAACAAAGTAATTCTTCAAGTGAATCAATAAGTGCTCCTTCAAGTGAATCAAAAACAAGTCAAAGTAATGAAATTTATGAAAATCCTTTTGATAATTTTCTTGAAGAACAAAATGAATATTGGTCTTTAACAAATGGCGAAATTACTAATGAAATAATTAGTGCTGATTCAATGTTAAAAGTTACAGGAAATCAAGAAGCAAAAAGTAATTATTTTAGTTTTAAAACAATTCAAAATGATTTTAAAATGAGTTTTAATCTAGCCGCAACAAGTTCTACTAAAAATGCTTTTGGAATTAAATTTTATGATGAAAATGGAGAACAGTTTACACGTTTAAAGTTTGACACAACAAAAATTAAATATAGTAATAATAATACAAATTTAGGAAATAAATTTAAAGAAAATGTATGGTTTGATGTTGATTTTATTTTTAAAGTAGTAAATGATAGTTTTCATGTCGATTTTTATTTAAATGGAGAAAAATTAGGAAGTGATTTAACTTGTGATAAAAATAGTTTAGAACTTTCAAAAATTAATTTTTATACCGATTCTAATAAAACAGGTTATTCTTATTATGTTAATGAACTTACCTTTTCACGAAATTTAGAAATTGAATTAAATGCTCCAAAGGATCCACTTGTTGAAGAAGAAAGTGAATTTCCTCTTATAGATGAAGTAGGAGAAAAAATAAATATTGAAGTTCCAACTTTAAAAAATGATATTATTTATGAACATGAAAATGAACAAGATATACCAAGCAATGCAATTTTTTGTACTCCAAGCGATTTTGATAGTAAAATGAAAACCTTAAAAAAAGGAATGGTGCTTGTTTTAGAAGATGGAAATTACTCTAATAATACAATATATAAATTAAAAGAAAATGGTAGTAAAGATGAACCAATTATAGTTATGGCTCGACACGTAGGAAAAGCTATATTTACAGGAAATATTCAATTTCAAATTGGCGATTATAATTCAACAACTCATCTTTCTTCTGGAGGCGATTATTATTTATTTAATGGTTTAAAATTTAAGGATGGAATTGCTCCAAGTTCAGGAATATTTAAAATTTATGGAACTCATTGCCGTTTAACAAATATTATTATTGATAATCATGATCAAAATAGTGAAATTACAAAAAGTTTATGGATTCAAATCATGTCTACAGGAAAATATTGTGAAGTTGACCATTGCACTTTTATTAATAAAAAACATTCAACAGGGGTTTTATTATATTTAGAAAAAAATCAATATGATAATAATCCTAATTATGCCTATATACATAATAATTATTTTGGTAACTATCAAAATCCAGATCCAGAAAAATACACTAATGAATTAGAAACTATTCGTATTGGAGTATCTGGAGGTGAAGGTGATTCATATTCGATTATCGAAAATAATATTTTTGAAAATATTACTTCTGAACCAGAACTTATTTCCATTAAATCACAACACAATTTAATTAAAGGAAATTTAATTATTAAATGTACCGCGGCAATTACTTTAAGACAAGGAGCCTTTAATATTGTTCAAGACAATATCATCTTAAATGATGGTATTGAAAATGGAAATGGAATTCGCGTATTTGGTCATGATCAAATTATTCAGAATAATTTAATTTCTGGAATTCCTTATAATTCCTCAACATTTTATGGAGGAATTGTGCTCCATAATGGTTCAGGAGACAATGTAACAGGAAGTGGACAATGCACCACGAATAATTCTAAAATTATTAATAATACATTTTTAAATAATTATTTTAATTTATGCCTTGGAGATAATAAATATAGTAAAACACCTCATAATTTAACATTAAAAAATAACTTAGTTTATACAAATTATGGATACGCTATTCGTCAATATAAAAATTTTATAGCAAGTAATATTACTTACCAAGATGAATATTATTATGCTTCAAATATTGGTTTAGTAAATCAAATAACACCAAATGGAGTAAACTATTCAAATGATTTTAAAGATATTATTAAAATAGAAAATGGTTTAGTTAATGCAAATGTCGATGCTGGAGCAAAAAATTTATCATTATTAAATATTATAGAATGCCAAACAAAAGAAAACTTAACAACATCAAAAATGGATGAACCAGCATTTTTTACTTCTTTCTGGAATTAAATAAATATTCTTTTTATCATATTTTTGTTACAATTAAATTAATTTAACAAAGTTATGCTTAAAAGGAGTTTTTATGGATAAAAACAATTTCAAAAAAGAAACATTTTTAGATTTAATATCTAATTTTGCCAAAAACCATCATTTAAAAATTATCATGCATTTTCCACATTCATCCTTAAAAGTTAAAAAATCAATATATAAAGATTTATATATAGAAAAAAATGAATTTAATTTTTTGAATTTAAAAATGAGTGATGTTTTATTATTAGATTTATTTAAAAATTGGCCATACAAAAAAATTATTGCTAAGTATTCTAGATTGTATGTTGATGTAGAAAAATATTGGGATGATAAAAAAGAAATTATGGCAAAATATGGAATGGGCGCAATATATCAAAAAGATTTATATGGTAATCCATTACATAAAAAAGAAAAAAATTTTTGCAAAAAGGGTCAAAAATATTATAATTTACATCATAAAAAATTGATAAAGGCATGTAATATTAAACAAGATGTTTTAATATTAGATATACATTCTTTTAATGATGATATGGCAAAAGTATTTCAAGATGATAATCATTTTCCTTTATTATGTATTGGAGTGAATAATGATAAATCTTGTAATAAAGAATTATTAAAAGAAATTACTGAATATTTTAGTTTTCATAATTTTACTGATTATAAAATTAATTATCCTTATGAAGGAGCAATATTACCTAATTATCAAAATGGGAAAAATAAAATTTATTCATTAATGTTAGAAATAAATAAAAAATTGTATTTATAAAAATTGCAAATTTAACTAATCGAATTTAAAATTGCAGCAAAATTATTGCCATTAACTATTTTACATTCATAGATAATCTCATTAGGGCTTATAAAAGAAAATGTTGAATCACCATAAAGAAAACAATCACCAAAATCAGTAACAATTTTGTATTCACTTTTAACTAAATTTTCAATTATATTAACTTCAAATTCCATATTGAAAAATATATTTTGTCCTTCATATATTTGAATGTCGTTTTCATAAATTTCAATTTCATTAGAGTATGTTATTATTGAATTAGTAGAAACACCATTTTTTAAATAACAATCATCATATAATTTATAATATTTATTATCAATACTAAAATAACTTTGCGTTGTATTAATTGCAAAATAATCATTTTTTTTAGATATAAAATAATTATATGATGAACCTCCATAAATTCTTCCTTCTGAACTATCAACCTCTTCAATAGGAGTATTAACTATAAAATCATATATAGCTTTTTTATCGGCTAAATCAGTACTTGTTAAATTATTTTTAAAAAATCCAGGTTGTATACCATTTGTATAAGTAGTTATTTTAACGTAATTAATATCATCGATAGAGGTTGATTCAAATCCATCTAAGACATCTTTTAATTTTAAAGTTTTATTACTTTCATTTTTAAAAGTTAAAGAACAAGAAAATAATAAAAAAACATATAATAAATTAATTTTAGTCATTTTATTCTCTCCATAATTATTCATTATTTTTTAAAGCAAATAATTTTAAATGGTGAAATGCTAAAGCACCTAAAGAATTTCCAACAAGTATAATTAAAATATTTCTTAAAGATAAAAGACTCCACATAAAGGAAGCACTATAATAATAAATATCTGCGATAACATGTTCAAATCCTAAAATAACAAAAATTGATACAGAAAAAATTAAACCAATAGTTCTTGTAAAATAATGAGTATTAGATTTAAATATTTCGACAGCTAAATAAACTAGAATTCCACAGAAAAACGCTAAAAAGAATAATGAATACCACGTATCATTATTTTTAGCTTCACACATGGAAATTAATGTGTTTTCCATAGAAGGAAAAACTCTTAATAATCTTGTAATACATCCCATTAAAATACAAGAAATAATATTGCCTAAAAGCATCTCTAATAAATCGATAATGTAAGATAAACTTCTTTTTTCTATAACATAAGCAATCTTTCCAGTGAATAATGAAAAAGAAAAAATACAAATAGTTAATAAACCAAAAGAGAAAAGTATGGCACTTATTACTAATGAATTAGTTAAATTAGCTCTAATATAAGTTGAAACAAATCCTCCTAAAGAAATTAAAATTCCTGCTAAAAAGCCTGATGTAATTGTTTTTAAATGCTTAATCATAATTATCAACTCCTAATATTTTATTTATCGTTTGCTAAAATAGAATTAAATTCTTCTTCACTAACAAATTCATAACATTTATGAAATGATTCTTTAAATGATTTTACAAATGTTTTTTCATGTTCCACAATTTCTGTATCAGGATCACCAACATGAGTGTGATAATCCCATCCAGCGACAATTACTCTTTCTTTAACTAATCTTGTCTCTTTTTCTTCAAAATATCCTTCTTTAATTTTATCTTCTAAATATATACCTTTTAGATTTGGACATTTTTTAAAAGCATCAATTTCAATAATTTCACATGTTTTAGGAATGTAAACATATTTTAAATTTTGGCATTCATAAAAAGCATTGGTTTCAATTTTCTTAACACTTCGAGGAATTATTATTGATTTTAGTCCGCTATATTCAAATGTTCCTTTTTTAATTGTTGTTAATTTAATATCTCTTGCAAAATCAATTTTCTTAACACCTGAAAAATAAAAAGATTTTTCACCTAAATAAGTCACTGAACTTGGTAAAGAAATATATTCTAAATCAAATGTTCCATTAAATGCTTCATTTTCAATACATTCTACGCCTTCTTCGACAATAATTTCTTTTAATCTCGCTCCATAAAAAGCACAACTATTTATTTTTTTTACATTATTAATAACTAATTTTGGCTTAGAATATTCTTTATTAATAAACTTAACAATTTCTAAATTAGGTTCTTCACCATTTAAAATAAAATAATTCTTATCTTTATCCATACAATTCATCTCACACAAATAATTATAAACATAATAAAGATAAAAAACAAATTATATAAACAAAAACAATATTATAAAAAATGTAGTTCATTTTTAACTATGATATCTTGATAGAATAAAGTTTCTAATTACTGTTATTAAAAAAGTTTAATTTGAATTAAACATTGAAAGCAATTTAAATACTTTTTTATATATTTTATACTTGTAATTTTTTTAATTATGGCTATTTATAATAGAAAATGGTATGCTTAATTTACAAGGAGTTATCAATGATTGATTTAAATGATGTTCAACAATTTAATGACTTGAGTAAAAAAATTTTTCAAGAATTAAAAAAAGATTTTATTGGCCAAGAAGAAATTGTCGAAGAAGTTATTATTGCGTTAATTTCATCGGGAAATATTTTGCTTGAAGGAGTTCCAGGTGTTGGTAAAACAAGACTTGTTAGATCATTAAGTCAACTTTTTGATTTGAGCTTTGTAAGAATTCAATTTACTCCAGATTTAATGCCAAATGATATAATTGGAACAAATTTAATTATTAATGAAAATAATTCTAATAATATATTTCAGTTTAAAAAGGGGCCAATTTTTAATAATATTATTCTTGCCGATGAAATAAATAGAGCAAATGCTAAAACACAAAGTGCATTGCTTGAAGCAATGCAAGAACATAGAGTAAGTGTTAATGGAATTACTTACAAAATAGATGAACCTTTTTTTGTCATTGCAACACAAAATCCTTTAGATTTAGTTTCTACTTATCCTTTGCCTGAAGCTCAACTTGATCGATTCATGTTTAAATTAATTATTAAAAATCCAAATCTAAAAGAAGTTAAAGAAATTGTTAATATGACTCAAATAAATATGCATGAAAATGCACAAAAAGTTTGTTCTAAAGAAGAACTTATTAAAATGGGAGAAGTTGCGAAAAATGTTTTTATTGCTAAACCTGTTTTAAATTATGCTTTGTCGTTATGTTCTATGGCTAATACAAATAAAAGCATTAAACAATATTTAACGCAAGGAATAAGTCCAAGAGCTTCTCAAGCATTAATTAATTCTTCTAAAGTTTTAGCTCTTTTAAAAGGTCGTTATAATGTTTCTTATAGCGATATCGATCATTTAATATATCCAATTTTAAGACATCGACTCAAATTAAGTTTTGAAGCAATAACAAATAACTACACACCCGATGACATTATTAAATTAATGATTGATATATGCGCTAAAAACAAAAATGGAGGCAATAGATGAATAAGAATTACTTAAATGCTGAATTTTTTGCAAAATTAGATAACCTTTTATTGAATTTGCGTACTTCTTTATCAGGTTATATAGGTGGTCAACATCAAATAAAAAAATATGGACAATCAATTGAATTTGCCGATTACAAAAATTATGAATTAGGTGATGATATAAGAAAAATTGACTGGAATTTGTATGCTAGACTTGGAAAATATTTTTTGAAATTAAATACTGATGAAAGACAAATGCATGTACAAATATTTTTAGATTGCTCTTCATCAATGGGACTTTTAGTTACAAAAAAAGATTACGCTTTAAGCATTTCTTTAGCGTTAGGATATTTAGCGCTTAACAATGGAGATAAAGTTACCTTTTATTTATTAAAAGGTGATAAAGCTGAATCGTTAGGCTCTACTATAACTGATAAAGATGCTTTCTTTAATATTTTTAATGATTTATCAAAAATAACATTTGAAAAAGAAGTTAATTTAGCTAAAGCAATTTCATCGATAGAAAATTCTAATTCTAATGATGGATTAAGTATTATTATTTCTGATTTTTTTCAAGAAAGTGGCTATATTGAGGCAATTAATTTTTTACAATATCAAAAGAAACAAATTCTTTTATTGCAAGTTCTTGATGAAGAAGAAATTAATCCTTCATTTTCGGGTAAATATCATTTATTAGATAGCGAGTCATTATCTATTGGTGATGAAAAAAATGTAAAAATCAAAATTACCCATGAAATGTTAAATGAATATCATAAGATATTAAAAGAAGAAATAGAAAATATGAAAAAAAATTGTTTAAGCCGAAAAGTTTCATTTATTTCTATTTCTACAAGTGATAAAATTGAAAAGGTTTTATTCCAAGAACTTGAAAAATTAAAAGAAAATTAAAAGGAGGAAGTTGACTAATGAAAATCCTTAATAAATATAAAAAACGTTTAATTATTTTAGGACTTTTTAAAGCATTTTTAATTGCTTTAATTCCAAGTTTTATTTCTATGGGTGTCATTTCACTTATTAGTTATTTTTGTAATGCTTCTTTAAGTTTTATTATTATTTTAACTTTAAGTATTGGTTTATCACTTTTATTAATTTTAACTATTGCTATATTTTTTAAATTCTTTTATCCAAATAATAAAAAATTATATTCACAATTAGATAAAATGGGTTTAGAAGAACGTTTAATTACTTTAAAAGAAATAGAAAATGATAATTCGCTTTTTGCCGATTTATTAAAAAAAGATGTCGATGAAAAACTTAAAAATTTACCTGTTAAAAGTATTCGTTTTGTTTTTCCTATTCAAGTTATTATAATGATTATTTTTAGTTTTATCTTTGCTTCAAGTTTTATGACTTATTCAGTAATTGCCTCTACATCAATAGATCCAATACAAAATCAAGAAGAAAAAGAAGAAAATGAAACAGAATATTTCATTGTTAATTATGGTGTATTAGATGAAAAGCAAGGCACAATAGAGGGACTTGCATCACAAAAAGTTAAAAAAGGTGGATATACAAAGCAAGTAAAAGCTGTTCCTTTTGAAGGTTATGTTTTTTATGCTTGGACAAATTTAGATTTAATTCCTATCGGTAATCAAGAAGCCACAAGAATGGATTTAAATATTCAAGATAATATGGATATTGTAGCTATTTTCCAAAAAAAAGAAGATGATGAAAATGATCAAAATATGGATTCACCTTCTGAAAATCCTGATGATAAAGAAGGTAATGAAGATACCTCAAAAAATGATAAAGAAGATACTGATAATAAAGATGAAGAAGACGATAGTAATAAAAAGCCCGATTCAAGTGGTGGAAAAGTAGATGGTAATGATCAAGATGATGTTGGTGAAGGAAGAGATGATAATTCTGTGATTGATGGTACAAAAGATTATCAAGATGATTTTGATCGTGAAAAAGCAGATCAAGATTTAAGTGATGATTTATCTATTCCTGATGATCTTAAAGATCTTCTTGGTGATTATTATGATATTTTAAAACCTACAGTAAAGAGGTTATAAAAATGATATTGAAGTTTTTATTACCTATAGGTTTTCTTGCTTTACTTGCTTTAATTTTACTTTTAATAATTTATATTATTAAAGTACAATATAAAATGAAGAAAGTTACTAGCACTTATATTTGGAAAAAAGTTTTAGCTAAGCAAAAAAAGCGTTTACCTCTTTTAAATAATTTTTTACATTTTCTTATTCAAACATTAATAATTTGTTTTTTATCTTTAAGTTTAGCTCAACCATTTTTATTTACTAAAAATGCTACATTAAAAGATAATGAACATATCTTCATCATTGATAATTCTTCTAGCATGAAAACAATTAATCAAGACTCAACTCGATTTAATAAAGCTAAAGATGCATTATTAAAAGATATTGATAAACACTTTGATAATCATTTAGATGGAATGATTTCTTTAATTGTCGCTGATGATGATCCCGATTATCTATTTTCAAATTTAAAAAAAGAAAATAAAAAAGAAATTGATTTATTAATCGAAAATTTAACTTGTTCATCTACATCTTCAAATATAGAAAAAGCTCTTTTATTAGCAAAGCAAAGATTGGATTCTAATCCAAGTGCTAAAATCTTTCTTTATAGTGACAAAGAAATAAATAATTTAGGTGATGCCTTTACTAGTTATAACTTTGCCGATTTTCAAAAAGAATGGAATATAGGTATACTTGATTGTACAAGTGAAATCGTTGATAATGAATATGTTTTTAGCGTTGATTTAGCAAGCTATGGTAATATAAGTCAAGATGTTAATATGCAAGTGGAGATTGTCAATGCTGAAAATAATGATCAAACTTTGCATAATTATATTCTTAATGTCCCATTATTTTTTAAAAATAGCCTTGATAAATATGAAGATCACAAGACCATTAGTTTTAAAGCTAGTGATGAAATTTACAATGGAAAAGAAAATTGGTTTTTTTCTAGTTTTGAATATGTGAAATTATCATTGTTAAATTTAAATGATTCTTATCAAGAAGATAATCAATATTATTTATATGGTGGGATAAAAGATAGAATTAAAATTGAATATTGGTCAAAAGAATCAAAAGTATTTTGGCAATATGGATTTAACAATATGGCAAATAATATGAAAGAAAAACGCCAAATAACATTTAAACAAATCTATGATGAAAGTGGAAATGGTATTGAAAATCAAGGATATGATTTTTATATTTTTGAAGGATGTGTTCCCTCTCAAATTATTGAAAAAGGGCTTCCAAATGATGGAGTTCTTCTTCTTGTAAATCCCGATGCTAGTTTAGATAATTTAAATATCGGTTTAACATATGAAAATGAAATATCTTTGGCAAATTTATCAAATTGTACTTCTAAAGTTGATAATCCTATATTAAATTATATTGATTATCAAAAAATTGGTATTAGTAAATACATTAAATTAAATAATGAAAAAGATTCAGATTTTTTACCTATATTAATGTATAATGATGATCCATTAATTTATTTAAAAAATACTTCAACATCAAAAATTCTTGTCCTGAATTTTAGTATTTCTATGTCAAATTTCTATGGCAAAGAATTTCAAATTTTTCTTTATAATTTGCTTAATTATTTTTTACCTGTTACCTTAGAAAAATTTAATTATGAAGTAAATTCTGAAGCAATAATTAATTGTAAAGGTGAAAAAATTAATGTGGTTTATGATAATAAAATCATTAAAGAAATTAACACTTTTCCTTCTACTTATACTTTTGAAAAAGAAGGTATATATACTTTTATAACAAAATTTTCATCTTCAAAATCAAATGAATTAAGAAGCGTATATGTACGCGCATCAAAAAAAGAAAGTTCGATATTTGAAAATGAATCATTTGATATAATTTTAAATAATCAAGAATTAAAATCAGATTATGGTATAGATTTATTCTATATTCTAGGAATTAGTCTATTAGTATTATTATTACTCGATTGGTATTTACAATTTAAATATATTATTTAGGAGATTTACAACTATGTATAATGCTCATTTTGAATTTCTTATTAGTCCTTATATTTTATTTTTAATTATTCCTTTAATTTTATTAATAATCTTAGCTTTTTTCATTTTTAATAGAAAAAGCCATTTTCATAGCAGTTTAAATCAAATTCTTTCCGCGATTATAGAATGCATAATTATAATTTTATGTGTTGTTTGTTTATCAGGACCAATTTATGCTTATGAAGTTAAAAATCAACAAAATGAATTAGTAATTTTATTAGATCAATCTTATAGCTTTGAAAATATTTATGAAGAAACAAATACATATGTACATGATATTTTAACAAATAATAAAAATCGTTCAAAAATCGCAGTAGTATTATTTTCTTATAATCAAGAAACTATATTACCATTAGATTATTATAATGATGAAGAAGCTTATAAAACTTTTTTAATAGCTAGAGAGCATAATAATATCGATAATAGAGCCACGAATATTGCTTCAGCTTTAAATTATGTTTATGATGTCAAAACTAGTAAGGGCATTATTACTAATCCTCAATCGGCAAAAATTTTATTAATTAGTGATGGATTAGAAACTGATGGTGATGCTTTGAGTGTTTGCAAAAATATAATTAATGCTGGAATACAAATTGATACATCATTTTTTGCTTCTAGTCAAAAAAATGATATCAGTATATTAGATGTTACTTTCCCAGATAATATAATTCACCAAGAAGATGAATTTAATTTCCTTTTAAATATTAAAAGTTCACGACAAATAGAAACGAAAATAGAACTTCAAGATGAAAATGAAAATGGAGAAATAAAAACAAATATCTTCAATAATGTATCTATAAAATTAGGTGTTCAAAATATTAAAATACCCTATTCTTTTTTGGATTTTGGTACTCATAAGTTATCATTTAAAATTTCTTCAGAAAATGTTTTAGACACTATTAAAGAAAATAATTTATATTTTACTTTCTATGATGTGTTGAAAAATAATAAACTTTTAATTTTAGAAACATATTTAAACGAAGCGAGTAAACTTGAATCTCAATTAAATGCTAATTTAAAAAATGAAAGTTATAAAATTACTCGATCTTTAATATCTGATGTTCAAGATATGACTTTAGATGAATTAGCAATTTATAGTGAAATTATTCTTTATAATATCGTTCAAAAAGACATGACAAAAGAATTTCAAGAAAATATCTATAGTTATTGTCATGAACTTGGAGGTGGAATCTTTACTGTAGGTGGCTTTGAAAAAGACGAAAATAATCAAATTCAAATGCGACCTAAAGAAAGAGATGAAAATACTTTAGTTCCTATTGCCCATTCTTATCAACAAGATGATATGGCTGATTCTTTATATGGATCAATGTTACCTGTCACATTTGAAAAATATTCTCCTGCGATTGGTGTTGTCTTTGTTATTGATGTTTCAGGATCAATGTCAACAGTTACTAATGCACCTATTCATGCTGCGATTAGAGATGCTAAAGAATCGCTGAATCTATTAAGTAAAAGAGATTATGTAGGTGTTATGGTATTAGAAAAAGATTATGAACAAATTTCTGATAGTATGATATCGATGACTCAAAGAGAAAGAATAGAAGAAGCATTAGATAAAGCAGAAGCAACAACAAATGAAGCAACTGCTTATAGACCTGCATTAATACATGCGATCGATATGCTAAAAACTTGTCCTAGTGATATTTCTATTAAACATATCGTCTTACTTTCAGATGGAGGACCAGGTGATAAATATTCTGATTATGCTCCCCCTATTGAAGAAGCACATAAAAATTATGGTATTACTATAACTATTATGACTTATTATAAAAGTGTTGAATATTTTGATGGTGATTTTGATACTCCATATTATTATAATCATAGTTATACTGTTAAAGGTGCTCAAATAAATAAAGATAACTTAGACAATTTAGCAAAACTAGGTGCAGGAAGTTCGATATTTGTAAAGCGTGATGGCGAAACAAATCTTAAAAAATATTTATATAACGACCTTCATTTAGATGAATTAAAAGAAGAAATGGGTATGCAAAGTTATAACCCAAAAGTTGCTTCAAGTGCTCAAATAATGGAAGGTATAACAAATTCAGAAATAGAATCATTAACTCTAGGTGGATTTTTCCCATCAAAAAAGAAAATCAATGCTGATATAAAAGTAGCCTTAACTGCGAATGCTTCACCTTTATACGCTGAATGGGATTTTGGAAATGGTAAAGTTGGCAGTTTAATGTTAGATTTAGAAGGTTATTGGTCTAATGAATTATTTAATAATAAAAGTGGTTTAAAACTACTTGATAATATTATTAAAAATTTAACTTTGAAAGTTGAAAACCCTATAGAAAAACTGAAAATAGATTTAGTTGAAGAAAATTTAACAACCCAAGTTAATATTTTTGGATTTGATGCTAAACAAGAATTAAACAACAAATTAGTGGCTTTACTTTATCAACCTAATAACTTAGAAGTTAAAAAATTTGATTTAAGTACTCTATCTTTAACATCTAATCGTTTCAGTTTTGAAAATATTGTTCCTGGAACATACACGATTATTGTTTTAAAAGTTAATAAACAATTTAATATCATGGATTCAAATATAAAATCATTAAATGATATACAAGAAAATGAAATTCTTGATAAAAGTATTTCATATCGTACTTTTTCTTATTCTAAAGAATATCTTGATGAAGATGCTTATAAAAATGGACAAAACTTACTTCTTAATCTTTCAACTAGACCAATGCAAGATGATATAATTTATAGCAAATTTATTTATACTGTAGATGATATATTTTTAAGTTATTTTAATAAAAAAGTGGTAATTAATCCTCGTAATTCCTTAATGCTAACAGCCTTAATTTTATTTATTATTGATATTATTATAAGAAAATTTCATATATTTAAATTTCATAAAAAATAAATCACTAAAGATAAATAAAAACTCCATATAACTTCTTAAAATTATGGAGTTTTTTAGTATATTTTGTTTATTTATGAATCTAATATTAATTATATATATTCAATTGTTTTCTATTACTCACTTTATTATATTTAAATCTAATAATAACCATTAAAAAAGTCGAAAGTAATAAACTAACGACTTTTTTATATAAGGGGTTATTTAGCAATAACTATTTAACAACTTCTTCAAATGATACAACTGTTTCGCCTTCAACAGTTTGTTCAACCTTTTTATAAGTTACAGAACCTTTTTCATCTTTAGATCCATCAACTTTTACTTTGATATAGGTTTCGCCATTTTGTTCATAGTAAGAGAAAGCATATTTTGTTCCATCAAGTAATAATTTAACTTTGCTTTCATCTTTTTGAGCTTCTTTTTCTTTTTCAAAAGCAAATGATGAAACTTTCTTTTTATTTTCATATACTTCATAAGCATATTCTTCTTCAACTTCATTATCTTCAGTTTCTAATTCTTGTTTAACTTTAATAAAGTTGGATTTTTCTTCGTTGACGTAGATAAAGAGTTCTAATTCTTCTTCTTGTTCATTCTTTTCTTGTTCTACTTCATTTTTACCAACAAATTGATATTCTTGTTCACCATAGACCACAATACCATTCATTTCAGATGTAATTTTAATTTCTTGTTCATCGTCATCATCGTCATCATCTTTTTTATCACGCATTAATGGTTTATTTTCTTCGACAGATGAAACTTCTTCGCTTGTTTGAACTTCTTCACTTGTTTGAACTTCTTCACTAGAAACTTGTTCTTCTCCGCTAGAACTTTCTTCAGGTAATGAAGGTTCTGTTTCAGTTGTAACTTGTTCGCCTTCACTATTTCCTTCAGTTGTAACTTCACTTGTTATATCTTTTTCTTCAGTAGTTACTTGTTCTGTAGGTGTAGTTGCTTCTTCAGTTGTTTGTTGAGATGATTCTTCAGGTTGCGTTGGAGCATTAAAATCAACCATATTATAATATAATGAAAAACTTTGTTCTTGATTTGATAAATCAACAAAATTAATTGTTTGTTTTACATTATATCCTGCTTTATCAGAAGCTGAAACAACAGTGTTAAATGAAGCATTATTGATTAATAAATCAATTGTTGGAAGTAATTCTGCAATTTTTGCTTTACCTTCACTTGTAAGTTCATTTTTCATTTTTAAAGGTGCAAATGAATGATGATTTAATGTAATTACAGATGATGCTGTTTGATAAGCAAGTGTTGATGCTTCTTTTTTATTTGGTAAAACAACATCCTTATTAGGTAAATCTTCAATAACAACATTGCTGTTATTATCTTGTTGAGATTTTTTATCCTCATTAGAAGTTGTGGTTGTAGCACATGCCACTAAAGCAAGTCCTAAAACTGCAAATGGTAATAATTTAATTTTTTTCATAATTTTTTTCTCCTTTTTTTCTTTTCTACTATTAATACTTTTTTCTAATTAATTTTATTGGATTTTTTTTAAATTTTTTTAAATTTCTTGAAAATAAGCTACTTCTTCTTCATCAATAAAGGTAATAATCTTTTTATAAATCACTTCTTGAGAATTTTTATCACCTTCAATTTTTACTTTAATAAATTCATCATCATTTTCTTTATAAAATTCAAAGGAATATTTTATATCATCAAGTAATAATTTTATTTCGCTTTCTTCATTTTGCTTTTTATTTTCTTTTTCTAATGCAAAATACGATACTAAAGAATTATTTTCATAAACTTCATATTTATATTCTTCTTCAATTTCATCAATTTCTTTTTCTATTTCTTGTTTTACATTTAAATAATTAGCTTTTGATTCATCAACGTAAATTTTTAATTTTAATTCTTCCTCTTCTTCATTTTTTTCTTTTTCAATTTCATTTTGTCCTTCAAAAGCAAATTCTTGATCATCAAATATAATTATTCCTTGTAAAGAAGAAACGATTTCTACATCATTACTTTTTACTTCGTTTTCAGTATCACTGACATTATAATAAATAAAGAACGTATTAGAATTATTTGTTAAATCTAAATAAGTTATTTCTTGTTTCACATAATATTCTTCTAAATCAGATTCTTTAATAACTGTTTTAAATGAAGCATTATTGACAAGAAGATCAATCGTTGGTAGTAATTCTTCTATTTTATTTTTAGAAGCCTCAGATATTTGATTTTTAAATTTTAAAGGGGTAAAGGTGTGATTTGTTAAGGTAACAAGAGAGGAAACTGTCTGATAGGAAAGTGTTGATGCTTCTTTAGAAGATAATAATTTAACATTATTTGGTAAAGAATCAGTAAATGAAACATCATAAGAAGTTATGGAATTAGAACTTTGATAAGAAGAATTTGAATTAGTAGGAGTATGATTAAAATTTATATCTTTGATAACCACAAATAATAACACACAAGAAAAAGCAAAAGTCAAAGTTGGAACTAATACTTTAAAATTAAATCTCTTTTTCTTTTTCTCAATTTTTTCAACTTTAGGTTGCATGACAAACTTATTCTCAATCATTTTAGAAGTTGTTTTTATCTCATATTTTTCTAATGATGATTTAAGTTTCTCTTGGATAATTTTTTCTTCTTCACGCATTAATATCAATACCTTTCTTCAGCTTTTTAATTGCATTATTGTATGCCCATAAAACTGTTCCTAATGGGCGATGCATTAATTTAGCTATTTCTTTGTGTGTGAGATTATTTACTAAATGCAAGATAACGATTTCATACTCTTTATCGTTTAAAATTTCTTTTACTTTCTTCAAAAGTGCATCATCTTCATATTCTTCATTAACTTGAAATAAAGGAGTATTTTCAAATTCTTGAATATCAACATGACGTTTTTGCTTCTTTAATATATCTAATGCGATATTTCGTGAAATAACGAATAGATATCCTAAAACGTTTTTTTCTTCTTTCAAAGAAGGTAAATTTGTAAGAAAGCGTAGGTAAGTTTCTTGTAAAGCATCTTCACTTAATTCCCTATTTTTTAAAATGGCAAAGATGTTGTAATAGATTTTGCGCTTAGTTTGTTCATAAAAAGAGTCAAAGTAGTCCATGTTACCTTTAAGTAACTCTTTAAATTCCTCTTCCACTTCCTACTCCTTTCTATTAATACTTTTTATTAAAGCAAATTATTGGATTTTTTAAATTTTTTTTTAAAATTTTTATTTGCTTTTTTATTGCCATAATAATATTAGTTTTCTTAATTTTATTTTTCAATAAAATTTTTACCTTTAAAGAAAATAAAAACTCTTTAAAATATCAAGAAGATACATAAAGAGTTTTTAAATATTTCTCCCGTTTTCCGTAGCAACGCATTAAATAAACCGAAGGAAATAAAAATAAAAATAAAGCAGGAATGCAATAATATCA
>CANRPC010000019.1 GCA_947632435.1 uncultured Bacilli bacterium
AAAGGTCTTATTCTTGATAAGTATTTTTCTCTAGGATATATTTTATCAATCATGATATCATCTTCTTTCATCATCATCATTACAACGTTATTTGGCTTTTAAGGGTAGTGTTTTAAAAAAAAAATCAAAAAAACATACCCTGAATAAGCATTTAACTCACAATACTTTTCATTGTTTTTTTACATTTTAAAAATCTTGATTATTTTTAATAAATTCCATTAAGTTAACATGTTTAATCCCATTACGTTTTTGAATTAAGTAGATTTAAAGGGGCAATTTTTAAAATTTTTTTATTTTTTGCCCTTTTAACTGCTACTTTTTAATAAAAAATAGGATGATACACTGTATCAATTTGGTTCTTTCAACATAGCGAAAAGAACATTTTATGCATTGTACGAACATGAATGTGATTGCTAACAAATATGATAAAATTCAATAATTATCATAATGAACTAGACATAAAACGATTTATTTCATCCATTATAAATTCTGGAATAATGTCAAATTTACATAAATCTAAAGAAAAAATATAATCATTTTCAATATGATATATTTCATCAATAAATTTTAGCAAAATATTGTTTTTTTCTTTCAATTTCCTTCGATTATTAGTTAATTCTAAATAAATTCTAAACAACTGCACTTTTTTATAATTATTTATTTCAGAATTATAAGTATTAATGATAAATGAATTTTTTATTATTATTACTATCAAAATCTTGTATGTATTTTTTTATAAACTGTTCACCACAACTTATGTCATTTAATTCCATATCATAATATTTATCATTTAATTTTTTTTGGCATTTTTTGCCATGAATTAGTGATGATAAAATATTATAAGCATTTTGTTTGGAAATAGTTCATGTATTAGTATGCTCTAAATATTTTCTTAAAAAACAAATTCCTGAAATAATATTATTTTTATTATTAATGATTCTCTATAGTAAAATTTAATTGTCGATAGCACAGCACATCTTTATAAACATCAATTTTTTCTTCGCTTAAAATTCCAGATATGACTTGAAAGAAGTTCAAATGCAATTAGGACATTCATCAATGGAAACAACCATGAAATATTACATTCACTATACTAAATCAAAGCAAAAGAAAAACCTAGATGATTTATTATAAGATTACCGAAAACTACCACTTCAAAAGGTAGTTTTTTTAATGTTTAAAATTTTTTTTGCTACTCATTTTGCTACCCGTTTTGCTACCCAAAATAAAAAAACACTAAAAAAACATAAAAAAATGCCACTTTTTGGCATTTAAAATATTTGGAGCAAGCAACGGGAATCGGACCCGCACAGTCAGCTTGGGAAGCTGAAGTTCTACCACTAAACTATGCTTGCATGCTTTTATTTTAACTCATTAAGTTTATTTATTGCAATTATTCTTTTTCAATTAAAATTATTGTTCGTCCATCCTTTTTAATTAAGCCTTCATTTTGCATTTTTGAAAGTTCTCGCATCATCGCAGAACGATCCAATACTAAATAATCGGCTAAATCTGTAAGTGAATAAGGTAAAATAATTTTATTCTTTTTTGCTAATGATTTAAAATATGCAAGCAATTTTTCTCTAATACCTTTATAAGTCATTGTTTCAATTCGTTGATTTGTTTTTCCTATTGATTGCATAAATATTTCTGGTAACATTCTTAATAATTGAAGATGAAAGAAACAATCTTTAGGGCATGTTTCTATTTTGTCATAAGGCAAAAATAAAACATCACAATCTTTTTTTGCTACAACAAATATTTCTCTACTAGAATTCAATTTATAAAGTGCTTCTCCAAAAGCATCACCTTTATATAATGTAGATAAAATTCTTCTTTCACCAGTTAATAAATATTTTATAATATAGGCTTCACCATTTAATAAAATGCAAATTTGATTTCTTTTAAGAAGATAAGTAGTGATAATTTCATTTTTTTTAAAATGTTTTTTTGATGTTAATTCACATCTTCTTGAGAGTTCATCACCATATTTTAATGTATCAATATTGGCCTTCATAAATTACCTCTTGAAAATATTTTATTTATTTTTTGTTGCTATTGCAACAGATTTGGCTGCTTTTTTAATGTTACTTGTTAATTTTTTTACTAAATAATTGAAAATATTATTTTTTATTATTGCAAAATAAATTTTTATTTTTTGTTGCTACAGCAACATATAAAATTTTAATAAATTTATAAAATATTATTATCCGCTAGAAAGCGAATGAAACATAAAAATAAGGAGTGGAAAATGAAAGTAATTAAAAGAGATGGTCGTTTAAGCGACTTCAATAAAGCGAAAATTGTCGAAGCGATTTCTTCAGCAATGTCAAGAACTGAAAAAGGTGTTGATATTACACTTGCTGAAAGAATTGCCGAAGATATAGAAAAACAAGTTTCTGATAAAAAACAAGTATCGGTATATGATATACAAGATATGGTTGAAAAAAAATTAATGAATTCCTCTCGTAAAGAGGTTGCTCAATGCTATATTATTTATCGTTATAATCGAGATGTTGCAAGAAAATCTAAAACAAAAGATATTTTCCTTGATATTATTGGTGCTAAAGCAAACGATATTACTCGTGAAAATGCTAATATGAATGCTGATACTCCAGCAGGTATGATGATGAAATTTGCTTCAGAAACAACAAAACCTTTCGTTGATGATTTTTTACTTTCTAATGATGTTCGTCAAGCTACAAAAAAAGGTTATATTCATATTCATGATAAAGATTATTATCCAACAAAATCTTTAACATGTTTACAACATCCTTTAGATAGAATTTTAGAAAATGGATTTAAAGCTGGACATGGCTCTTCTCGACCTGCTAAAAGAATTGAAACCGCGGCAATCATTGGTTGTATTTCTATGGAAACAATTCAAAATGAGATGCATGGTGGACAAGCAATTCCTGCTTTTGATTATTATTTAGCTCCTTATGTTAGAAAAACTTATATTGAGGAATTAGTTAAACTTGGACACGTTTTTCATAAAGATTTTTCTTATTTGAATGACTATCAAATTAAAGATTACTTAAAAAAAGAAACTGATGATTTATCAGGTGATGAATTAGTTATACAATGTGCAATTAATGAAACTACAAATAGAGTTCATCAAGCTATGGAAGCTTTTATTCACAATATGAATACTATTCATTCACGTGGGGGTAATCAAGTTGTATTCTCTAGTGTAAATTATGGTACTGATACTTCTGCAGAAGGTAGATGTGTTATTCGGGAAATGTTAAATGCTACTTATGAAGGTGTTGGAAATCATGAAACGGCAATTTTCCCAATTCAAATTTGGAAAAAGAAAAGAGGTATTAATTATTTACCAGAAGATCCAAATTATGATTTATATCAATTTGCTTGTAAAGTTACTGCAAAACGCTTTTTTCCAAATTTCATAAACTTAGATGCAACATTTAATCAAAATGATCTTTGGAAAAAAGAAGACCCAAAAAGATATCGTTATGAATGCGCCACTATGGGTTGCCGTACCAGAGTTTTTGAAAATAGATTTGGTGAAAAATCTTCTATAGGAAGAGGTAATCTTTCTTTTACGACTATAAATTTACCTCGCCTTGCTATAGAATCAGCCCATGAAGCTCAGGATAAAATAGGTACTTATTTCATCATTGGAGAAGGATCTGATGAACATATTACTGATTTATATAAAGAAACAGTTATAAAAATTTTCATGAATAAATTACATTATTATTGTGATTTATCAGCTAAACAACTTTATGAAAGATATAAATTTCAATGTACCGCGCTTGCAAAACAATTCCCATTATTAATGGCAGGAATGTGGAATGGTTCTGAAAATTTAAAACCTAATGATTGTGTAGAACCAGTTTTAAAACAAGGAACTTTATCAATTGGATTCATAGGTTTAGCAGAATGTCTTGTCGCATTAATTGGTAAACATCATGCTGAAGATGAATTTGCTCAACAATTAGGTATTAAAATTGTTACAACTATGCGTGATTTATGTAAAGGTTATGCTGACAAATATGATTTAAATTATTCTGTGCTTGCAACTCCTGCGGAAGGATTATCTGGTAGATTTACTCGTATAGATAAAAAAGAATATGGAATTATAAAAGGTGTAACTGATAAAGATTATTATACAAATTCAAATCATGTTCCTGTATGGTATAAGTGTAGTGCTGATCATAAAGCTAAAATTGAAGCACCTTATCATGAATTAACTCGTGCTGGTCATATTTTCTATATAGAATTAGATGGTGATGCTGTTAAAAATCCATCTACTATTTCTGGTATTGTTGATTTACTTGATAAATATAACATGGGTTATGGCAGTGTAAATCATACAAGATCACGTTGTATGACATGTGGTTTTGAAAATTCATCTTCAGATTTAGAAGTTTGTCCAAAATGTGGAAGCAATGATATAGATACTATTCAAAGAATTACAGGGTATTTAGTAGGAACAACTTCTCGTTGGAATTCAGCAAAACTTGCAGAATTAAAAGACCGTGTTACTCATAATTGTGATGAAATAAAAGGCGCTTAAATGAATATTGCTGGTATTTATGATGAAAGTATTTCTAATGGTTTAGGATGGCGGTTTGTCATCTTTGTCTCGGGTTGCC
Organism: uncultured Bacilli bacterium; assembly: GCA_947632435.1. Lineage (GTDB taxonomy): Bacteria > Bacillota_I > Bacilli_A > RFN20 > CAG-449 > CANRPC01. Next base: position 4,623 of record CANRPC010000019.1, read on the forward strand.
CTCATCATTGTCCTTCTTGCCAAAATGAAAAAGCACAAGATTTTAATTATGGTTCTATTTTAGATGAAGAAAATATTTTAAATAGAATTAATAATAACTCTATTATTAAAGGTGTTACTTTTTCTGGAGGCGAACCTCTTTGTGAAGAAAATGTTGCAACTGTTTATGATTTATTAATGAAAATTAAAAAAATGCGCCCAGAGTTAAATTATTGGTGTTATACAGGATATACATTTGAAGAATTACTATCAAGAAATGATAAAATAACTACTTCATTATTAAAAGAAATTGATGTTTTAGTTGATGGGAGATTTATTTTAGCATTAAAAGATGAAGAATTATATTTTAAAGGATCATCTAATCAAAGAATCATTGATTTAAAGAAAACCTTTCAAGAAAATAAAATCGTGGAACTATCATTTTAATAGTTCCTTTTTTCATATATTCAAATATGAAAAAAATTATTGTTATTTATTTAATAGTTTTAACTTTATTAAGTATCTTTTTATACAAAAATGTTATTAGTTTAACAAGCGATCTTTTTCATAATTTTTTAAACAATATTATTCCTTCATTATTACCTTTAGTTTTTTTGTTAAATTTACTTATTGAATTTAATGTCTTTGAAAAGATTTTAGTTAAAAATAATTTTTTAAAAGAATTTAGTTTAATTTTAATATGTATCCTTTTAGGTGCTCCTGCTAATATGATAATTTTACAAAAATTGGAGGAAAAATCATTAATAACTAAAGAAAAAAAATATCAATTAGTAAGTTCATTTGCTACTTTTTCTTTTTCTTATCTTTGTTATCTTTTTATTTATGGCAATAAGAAAAATAATTATTTTATTATGTTAATTATTTTAACAGTAGAATTATTTAATTATTTAATTAATATTAAAATAGAAAATACAAATATTGTTCCTCAAAAATTAAATGTTTCCAAAAGTAGTTTTCAAAAAAGCATGATAATAAGTTTAAAAACATTAATGTTTATATTTTTTACAACACTTTTAATGAATATGGTTTTTATTTTTAATTTAAACGTTTATAAAAAACTACCTTATTTAATTATGCCATATGAATTTTCTTATGCAGGAACATATGTCAAAAATTTATCTTTTAATTATAAATCATTAGTTTTATTAATTATAACTTCAATGAGTTCTATATCTATATTTTTGCAATTAATTTATGTTGATAAAAATTATAATTTATTAAATCATCTTAAAAAAAGAACACTTATTGCAATTGTTTCTATAGGATTATTTTTTATATTTTTCTTGTAAGGCTTTAGCTACACATAAAGGTACTAAAGTCGATACATCGACATGCTTTTGAGCAAATTCTTTGACTGTTGAAGAAGAAATAAAACTATATTCTAAAGAGGACATTAAAAATACCATTTCAATATTTTTATCAATAAAATGATAAGAGGAAGCTAATTGAAATTCAAATTCAAAATCTGTGACAGCACGTAATCCTCTTATAAGCGCATTAACATTTAATTCTTTGGCTTTTTTAATGGTTAAATCTTCAGTAAAAACAACTTCAACATTATTATAATTTTTGACACTTTCTTTAACTAAATCAACTCTTTCTTCAATATTGAATAAGTATTTTTTGTTTGGATTATTTGCCACACAGATATATACTTTGTCAAAAAGTTTGATTCCTCTTTTTAAAATGTCTAGATGCCCATTAGTAATAGGATCAAAACTACCTGCATACATTGCTATTTTCACACTTTTATCTCCTTTGTAATTTTTACATAAACTTTTCCATATTTATAATAACGAGATTCTCCATACTCTTCTTCTAGTTTAATATCAGATTCCTCAATAAGTATAGCGTTTTTATTTAATAAATCATTTTCTAATAAATATTTTCTAACATAAGGGTATACTTCTTTTAATTTATATGGGGGATCTAAAAATATTAAATCAAATTTAATCTTTTCGTTTTTAAAATATTCCAAAGCTTTTTTATAATCATAATGAAATATTTCTGCATTTTCAATTTTTAATTTTTCTAAATTTTTTTTAATAGTTTTAATAGCAAGAGATCCATTATCAACAAAATATGCTTTTTTTGCTCCTCGAGATAAAGCTTCTATACCTAACGCGCCACTTCCTGAAAATAAATCTAAAACGACACTATTTTCAATTTGATAATTTAACGCGGACATTATTGCTTCTCTTACTTTATCTTCTGTTGGTCTAGTAAGAATAGTATTAGGTGAATCAATAAGCATATGGCGATATTTTCCAGCGATAATTCTTAACATTTTTCATGATCCTTTAAATCTAATATTTTATGTATTTCTTTTTCTAAATATAATGTTGGTTCACTTATTTTTAGATATAGTTTGTTATATTCTTCAATTGCGGGATATAAATCCATTTTTCTTTTAGCATTTACAAGTAGTTTTTGATATTTTTCCACAATTTTTTCTTCATGAGAAAAATGCCCAATGGCGAAATTATAATCCTCTTGAGCTTTTTGATAATTTGTTATTAATTTTAAAGCATCTTTATCAAGAAATATTTTATTTTCTATTTCATGAAGTTTTCTTTTATCTTCTTGTTGATTTAATAAATTAGCTAATTTATTTAATAATGTTTCGTAATTATCCATAGCATTCAAAGTTTAGCATAGAATAATTATTAAAGCAAACTACTATGTTTATAATTAATTACATTAATTCTTTAGCAAGTGTTATCATCATTGATAAATCATCCATTTTGTCTTTAAATCTTTTTCTTCTTTTTAATTTATATTCATCTAAAAAAGCATTTAATTCTTCAGGATTTCTTGATAATTTTTTATGCCATATAGGATTTTCTCTTAAAAAAATAAAATAATCTTCATCTTTTTCTAATTTCATTATGATTTCGTTTTTCATTAGTCATCTTCCTTTTGATATGGTCTAGATTGTTTTCTTTTGGAAAATGTTACATTGTCATCTTGTTTAGTAACTTCTGATAAAATATTTAAAATTTTTTTCATTCCATTTAATCCATCAGAAATTTTGTCAACATCTAAGCCCGAAAGTAAGGTGAATAATGATGCAACAGAACTATCATCTTTTTTTTCTTCGTTATTTTTATCTTCATTTTTAATTTCAGTTTCATTTTTTTCTTCTTCTTTAAAAATTTCATCTTCTTCGCCAAATAAGTCATAATGTTCATATAACTCTTGCCATGTTGTTTTACCTTCATGCACTTTTCTTTGCAGGTGTTCTTTGTCTTTTATAAATTCTTTAAAATTTTCTAAATTTGATTGCATAATATCACCCATTATAAATTTATGCATTAATTTGAAAAAGTAGCTTAAAAGTTTCACAATAAAATCTTTTGCATATATTAATTTGAATGGAGGAATTTATATGTATTATTCAAATTATGGTTATCCTAATTATGGTTATGGCTATAATTATCAACACAATAATAATGCATGGGGAGGAATTTTTGCCTTTATTCTTGTAATATTCATCCTTTTAGTTATTATTGGCTGCAACTGCCGTAATAATAATTCAAACATTCCGTACAATAATATGTATTAAGGGACGGGCGAGAGCCCGTTTTCTTAAAATTAAAAAGTAATTTTATTAATTCTTGAAGATATGTTTTTGTTTTGTTAAAATATTTTCGAGGTCAAAAAACGTGCTTAAAATTTACGATGATTCGTCGAAGACTCTTCACGAGATTTGCGACAATGTTTCTTTGCCTTTAAGCAAAGAAGACGAAGTAGTTCTTTTAAAAATGTTGGATTATTTAAAAAAATCCCAAGATGAGGAATATGCAGAAAAACACCATATGCGTTCAGGTGTTGGTTTAGCCGCTCCTCAAATAGGCATCAAAAAAAGAATGTTTGTTATTTATTATCAAGATGAAAATAATGAGATTATACAATATGCTCTAGTTAATCCAAAAATTATTGCTAATTCTACAAAACTTTGTGCTTTAGAAGGTGGCGAGGGATGTCTTTCAGTTAACGAAGATAAAAAGGGATTTGTTTATCGTTATTATAAAATTACTATGAAAGCTTTTGATCTTTTAAAAAACAAAGAAATTACTTTTACTGCGACAGGTTATAAAGCTATAGTTTTACAACATGAATTAGATCATTTAAATGGGATATTATATTATGATCGTATTAATAAAAATAACCCTTTTGAAAGAAAAAATAATTCAGAATTAATATAAGTTTTAAAAAAAATAAGAAATGGAGAATAGAATGGAACAATCTTTTAACTTGAAGTCCCCAATAAGGATTTATGCTTTGGGTGGATTAGGAGAAGTTGGAAAAAACATGTACTGCATTGAAGATGAAGATAATTTAATAATTATCGATTCTGGTGTCATGTTTCCTGAAGAAAGTATTTTTGGTGTAAGTTATGTTATTCCTGATTATACACATTTAAAGAGTATCAAAAATAAAATACGAGCACTATTTATTACACATGGACACGAAGACCATATTGGTGGAATTCCTTATTTATTACAAAATGTCTATTTACCAGTTATATATGCACCAAAATTAGCCGCGGCTTTAATAAAACATAAAATTGAGGAAAATAATATTCGTGAAAGAGTAAAAATTGTGGAATATAACGAAGATACAATTGTAAGTATTCGTGATACTTTTAAAGTACAATTTTTTCATATGACACATTCTATACCTGATTCATATGGTATATGTATAGATACACCTCAAGGAAGAATTATGACTACAGGAGATTTTAAAGTTGATTTAACTCCAGTAGTTCAAGATATTTCACTTTCAAAAATTGCGCGTTTAGGTGAAGAAGGTGTCGATTTATTACTTTCTGATTCCACGAACGTAGAAAGAGAAGGATTTACTCCTTCTGAAAGAAGTGTTATTTCATCAATCAATGAAATTTTTGCAAATACTCCAGGAAGACTTATTATTTCTACTTTTTCAAGTAATGTTTCACGTGTTCAACAAATCGTAGAAGCGTGTGTAACTTATAAAAGAAAAATTGTGATTTTAGGTCGTTCTATGGAATCAACGATTAATTTAGCAAGAGAATATGGTTATATTAAAATTCCAGATTCCACGATTCTGGCTTCTGATAATATTAAAACAGTTAAGCCTAATGAACTTTGTATTATTTGTACAGGTTCTCAAGGTGAACCTCTCGCGGCACTTTCTAGAATTGCTAATGGTGAACATGCTTCCTTTCGCATAATTCCAGGAGATACGGTGGTTTTTTCATCTTCACCAATTCCAGGAAATACTGCTTCAGTAAATCGTATTGTTAATCAATTAACCCGTATTGGAGCAAATGTTTTAACTAATTCTATTTTAACAAATCTTCATGCATCTGGTCACCCTTCAAAACAAGAATTACGGTTAATTTTAAAATTAGTTAAACCTAAATATTTTATGCCTGTGCATGGTGAATATCGAATGTTAAGAATGCATGCAGAACTTGCTACTCAATTAGGTGTTAAAAAAGAAAATACTTTTGTTTTAGCAAATGGTGATTCTTTAATTTTAAACAATCATGAAATTAAAGAAGGATCTAAAGTTTATGTAGATGATATTTTCCTTGATGGAAAAGATACAAGTGGATTATCAACCGCGGTTATTAAAGATCGTGAATTGCTTTCTAGTGAAGGAATGTTATCTGTTTTGATATCTTTGAATTCACATACTAATTCTTTACTTAAAAAACCTGTTATTGAGTCAATTGGTTTTATGTGTGTTGATTCACGTTTAAAAAGAATGTTAGATGATTGTGCAACATATTTAGAAAAAGAATTAAATGTTATTTTAAAAGATAGAGTTACTTTTTCGGAAATAAAAAACACCGTAAGGAATGCTGTTTCGCATTATATTTATCAAAAAACAAAACGTACCCCTATGGTTGTACCTTTAATTATGAATAAAATCGAACAATGAAAATTATTTTAGCTTCCAATTCTCCACGAAGAAAAGAATTATTAAAACAAATTCTTTCAGATTTTGATGTATTACCAGCAAATATTGATGAAAATAAATACAGTATTGAAAATATTGCTTTTGAAAAAGCCAAAGCAATTAGCAAAAAATATCCTAATGATTTAATTATAAGCGCGGATACAATTGTAATTATTGATTCATTAGTGCTTGGTAAACCTAAAGATAAAAATGATGCCAAAAAAATGTTAAATATGCTTTCAAATAAAAAGCATAATGTTATTACAAATTATTGTATTTATTGTCCTTTGGAAAATATAAATATTCAAAAAAGTATTAATACTGAAGTGTTTTTTAATAAATTAGATGAACATCAAATAGATGCATATATTGCTTCTTTATCACCGCTTGATAAAGCAGGTGCTTATGGCATACAAGATAAAGAATATAATTTGGTAAAATACATTTCTGGTTCAGAAAATAATGTAATTGGTTTACCAATTGAATTTTTAAAAGAAGATTTAATAAAATTGGGCATAATCACAAAATAAATATAATTTTCTCCATAAATTAAAATAGGAGGTAAAATTATGCGTTATGTACCACCATTTTATCGTGAGGTAGAAGATGATAATAATGAGCGATTTGCAGGTGGAGTTTTAATTCCTTTTTTAGGTGGAGCTTTATTAGGCGGACTTTTCGCTTCTTCAAGACCAAATAATTATATTCCTTATAATAATTATCCTCCTTATTATGCTCAACCTCAACCTTATCCTTATTATTATCAATACCCTACTTATTATATGAGTCCAACTAGTCAACAATATCCATATAATTAATTTTTATATGCTTTTTCAATATCTTGGGCGATGCTTCCTATTACAATTGTCGTTTTTGAAGACATTTTAATAATAGAAGTAACTCCAAGATTTTTTATTTTTTCTTCATTAAATAAAGTATTGTCTTTTAATTTAAAATATAATCTAGATCCTTTAGATGTTAGTTCTTCAATATTTTCTTTACCACCTAAAGAAATAAAAATTTCATTTATTAAATTAATATTATTTTGATTTTTTTTCTTTTTATGAAGATAATTTATTATGAATCCTAAAATAATAATTACAAGAAGTGTAGAAAAAATAATAGTTAAAATTAATGGTAAATTTAAATTGTTCATATTTTTAATCCGCGACAAAAGCCTTTCTTAAACGATATATGTAATCGACATCTTTATAATGCAATACTTTAACAACTTTAGAAGATAAACTAACATATATTTCATCTTCTAATTCGGTTTCTTTAATACTTTCAAATAGATGATCATAACCAATTAAACATCTTTTAAAATTGCCTCGAATACAAATTTTACTGCTTTCATGTAAAACAAGAAATGAATCTAAAGAACGATAAGCATTATGATTAATTGATGCAATTTCTCCTAAAACGATTGAATTTAAACGTGGATCAATTAATGGCCCACCTAATGAACGATTGTATGCAGAGGCACCAGTAGAAGTGGAAAAATTAAGCCCATTTCCTCGAAAATTTTCAAGAAGGGCATCATTTATATAAACATTACAAATCATAGTGTTAAATGGATTTTCAAGTCGTACTTCATTTAAACCATAATATTCTTTATCATGATGAGTAATTTTTAAAAGTGGATGAGAATAAATTTTTGGCTTTTCATAAAGTATATCATGAATAAATTCATCAATTTCATTTCTTGTAAAATCACAGAAAAAACCTAATTTTCCTGTATGAATACCAACAAAACTTACTTGATTTAATTTATCTATATATTTATGTACTGAACGTAAAAATGTTCCATCGCCTCCAAGAGAAATAACTAATTCTGGATTTTCTTCATCACAAATAAAATTATTTTCTTGAAATGCTGAATGTAATCTATCTGCGATTAAATGAGAATTTACATCATCACGTATGCATATAAAGTATTTCACTAAAAGTCTCCTTTAATATCTTGTTTTTATTTTAACACATGTTAATCAATAAGAAACAATTTCTTTAATAAATTTATCTAAATTAAGTCCTTTTGCAGTAAATATAAAAAATAATAAAAATGTGATAAAATTATTAAAAAGAAAGGGTAATGGTATGAAATTTCAAGAAACAGAATCAGTAGAATTAAAAAGAGTTTTAAATGATTCTTTTGAAAAAGAAGTCGTTGCATTTTTAAATACATGTGATGGAGTTATTTATATTGGTGTTGATGAAAATGGAACTATAATAGGTGTTTCTGATATTGAAAAATTAATGAAAACTATCTTTGATACCATTACTGATAAAATATTGCCTAATGCTCAAGAATTAATTACACCAGTAGCAAAATATATAGATGGCAAAATGATTATTGAAGTAGATGTAAAAAAAGGTAATGCATTATATTATATAAACAAATATGGAAGAAGTTCTAAAGGTTGTTTTATACGAATTGGAACAAGTACAAGAGGAATGTCTGAAGAACAAATAAACAAAATATTTTTAGATACATTTGAATCAAATAAAGAGATGATTCAAATAGAAAGTAATCAAACACAATTTAGTTTTAATCAACTTAAAATTTATTATGCTAGTAAAGGATTTCATTTAATTGATGAAACATTTGAATATAATCTTAAATTGAAAACAAAAAATAATAAATATAATTATTTAGCTGAATTACTTTCAGATTTTAATGGTGTATCTATTAAAATAGCTAGATTTCAAGGTAAAGATAAATCAGTTCTTATTGAAAAAAGTGAATATGGTCATCAATGTTTATTGGTAGCCATAGATAGAATGATTAATCGATTGGAATCAGAAAATTATACAATGTCGATTATCAAAAGTGCACGAAGAATTGATAAAAGATTAATCGATATGTCTAGTTTGAGAGAAATTTTTATTAATGCCATTGTTCAAAATGATTGGTCTATTGTTGAGCCAGCAGTATATATATTTTCAGATAGAATAGAAATTATTTCTCATGGAGGACTTCCTAATGGTCAAACTAAAGAAATGTTTTTTAAAGGAGTTAGTACACCTAGAAACAAAGAATTGATGAGAATTTTAAGTGATTTAAATTATGTTGAACAAACAGGTCAAAAAATTCCAGATGTTGTTAAACTTTATGGAAAAGAAATTTTTGAAATTAATAAGGAATATATTAATGTTGTTTTGCCATTTGACAAAGATGTGTTAGCATCAAAAAACAATCAAAATGATGCTACTATAAATGAGACTATAAAGCAAAATGGAACTATAAATGCTACTAAAAATGAGACTATAAAGCAAAATGAGACTAAAAATGCTACTATAAATGCTACTATAAATTTAGATGAAGTAGATAAAGATATTTTAGATGTCATCAAAAAATTTCCAAAAATCACTTTAGATGAAATAGCTATTAAATTAGGTAAACATCGATCGACAATTTTAAGACATTTATTCTTCTTAAAAGAAAATAATATTATAATAAGAAGAGGATCAAGAAAAAAAGGATATTGGGAAGTGATTGATGAAAATATATATAATTAATTAGGCAATTAATTTTTTGTTTTGTATTTTAGAAGTTAAATTTATATTGAATTCAGAAAATAAAGAAATGTATTTTGAAATGTTTACATCTTGATAAATTTCATCAATATGAGTGTTGAAATTTTGATAAGTAGCATCAAGATGAAACATATAAAAATATGTTGCACATCTAAAAAGAATTTCCTGCGCGGCATATTCAAATCCATCTTTATATTCAAAAAGACGAATATATCCATTGCCGTTAATTTTGCCATATTGGAGATAGGCGATTATTTGTCCTTCTAGTTCGTATACATAAGTTCTTTGATAATTATTTATTGTAGAGTTAAATAATTCTTTATCAAATTGATTTTTATTTCCTTGATAACCTTTTTCTTGGAATAAATGATAAAGAGATAATGAGTTTGATTTATTTATTTCATAAAGCATTGCTAAAACCCTCCTTGGTTAATTTTATTTTAGCAAAAAAATTTTATTTGTTGCTCTATTTAATTAATAGCTTAATCTACACTTGTTTTTTAATTTGTAGAGTTTAAAAAAACCTCTCTACATTTTGTAGAATTGTTGAAAACGTTGACTTTTTTACCTATTTATCCTAACATAAAAATATGAAAAGTTTAGAAGAATTGACTCATATTGTTGCTAAAAACCTTACGTATTATAGAAAGTTAAATCATTTAACGCAACTTGATTTAGCAGAGAAGATTTCATATAGCGATAAAGCAATCTCAAAATGGGAAAGGGCTGAGGCATTACCAGATGTTTATATATTGACTTTATTCGCAGACATTTTTCATATAACAGTTAATGATTTATTAACAGAAAAAAGTATAAAAGAAATTGAACATCAAGAAAAAGAAATTAAAAAAAGTTTTTTGTATAATAAATTTGTTATAAGTCTTTTAGCAGCAGGATTAGTTTTATTTATTGCCGTTGTTTTATTTGCTTTTACAAAAATTATTGCTCCTAAAGTGTCTTTTTCTTGGCTTTATTTTATAGATGCTTTACCTATAATCTCTATTATTTATATTGTATTTTCAAAATTATATTGGAAACCATGGGCAAGATTTATTTCGATAAGTTTTTTAAATTGGTCTTTAGCGTTAGCTATTTACTTGTCATTAGATGTGTTTTTTAATATTAAGTATTTATGGATGCTTTTTATTATAGCCGCGGCATTTGAGGTTTTGGTTATATTTTGGTATCTTCGTAAAAGGAAAAAATAAAAAGATCAAATTGCTTTAAAGTTCAATTTGATCTTAAAATTATTATTTTTTTAATTCTTTTTTATAAATTTCATACATTTGTTTAAAACGATTAAAATGTACGATTTCTCTTTGTCTTAAATATAATAAAGGTTGAATAACATCTTCATCATTTGCTAAATCAATAAGATGTTCATAAACGGTTCGTGCTTTTTCTTCTGCAGCCATATCTTCATATAAATCTGCCAGAGGATCTCCAGTTGCTCCGATTCCAGTGACTGAAAAATCTTGACCATTAGAATCTACCATGAACATTTCAGTTCCATGTGTTGCAAAACTTCCGCCCATTCCACCTTCTTCAAATTCTTTTACACTTGCTCCACGTGTTAATTGATAAATCATGGTGCAAATCATCTCAACATGAGAAAATTCTTCGGTTCCTATATCGGTTAAAAGAGTTCTTCCTCTTTCGTCTGGCATAGTATATCTTTGATTTAAATAACGTAAAGCAGCACCTAATTCTCCATATGGTCCTCCATATTGAGTTAAAACATATTTTGCCATTCGTGTGTCTCTTTTTTTAATATCTATCATAAATGGCTTTCTTTTAGCATATTTAAACATATTTTACTCTCCTTTTAACCATACACTTGGTTGAGTCACATAAGAAAAATATCCATCTTTGTACTTGCCATTTTGGGCACATAAAGCACCATATTTTTCTTCGTATTCTTTTTCAAGTTCCATTGTCTTTTTTGAATATTTTTCATGTAATAAAGCATATTCTTGATTGCTAGGATCTGCATCCAAATATAGTTCTAAATCATGACTAGCATTAGAATAAAAACTAATATCCATAATTAATTTTTCTTTTTGATTTTTTGCTTGTTTTAATTTTGGAACATAATTTTTGTAAGGTACATATTCATTTTTAAATAAATTTCCATACATTGTAGCTTCTTTGACAGGAAATAAATCTTGACTTTCTCTTTCATCATCTACGTATGGATAAAAATATAATGGATTTAATGATTCAAACATAAATAACTTCCTCAAATTAATTTATGTGATAATAAAAATGTTAATAGTTTAATTGCCTAACGCTATTACAAAAAAATAAACTTCACAAGAAAAATTATTTTTTTAAATAAATTTAAATGTTATACTACTTATAACTAAAAGGAAGGAAAATTTATGAATTTATATGAATCCGCGGAAGATTATTTAGAGAGAATATTAATGCTTTCGCAAGAACAAGAACATGTAAGATCTGTAGATATTGCGCGTTCTTTAAATTTTTCTAAACCAAGTGTTTCTATTGCTATGAAAAAATTATTAGAAAATGGTTATATTGATATAGATATTAATTCATATATTACTTTGACAGAAAAGGGTTTAAAAATCGCTAATGATGTTTTTGAACGTCATCGCTTATTAACTTCTATTTTAGTTAAATTAGGCGTAGAATTTAATATTGCTAAAGTTGATGCTTGTAAAATTGAACATGATTTATCAAAAGAATCTTTTTTAGCAATAAAGAAATTTTATGAAGATAATCTTAAATAAAGGAGTATTATGAAAATAATAGAAATCATAAAAGCTATAATTTTTGGTATTATTGAAGGAATAACTGAATGGCTTCCAATTTCTTCAACAGGACATATGATTCTTTTAGAGGATCTATTAAAAACAAAACAAATTTATGGTCCTGAATTTTGGGACATGTTTTTAGTTGTTATTCAATTAGGAGCAATTATTGCAGTTATAATTTATTTCTTTAAAAAATTATGGCCATTTTCAAAAGATAAATCACAAGAAGAAAAAAAAGATACTTGGACACTTTGGCTAAAAACATTAATTGCTTGTGTACCTGCGGCTATTATAGGTTTACTATTTGATGATTTTTTAGAAACTTATTTATATAATAAATTAACTGTTTCAATCACATTAATTATTTATGGAATTTTGTTTATTATAATGGAATTTTGGAATAAAAAACGTGTTCTTAATGTCGATAGCGTTAAAAAATTAACTTATAAAAATGCTTTGATTATTGGAGCAATGCAGTTACTTGCTTTAATTCCTGGAACAAGTAGAAGTGGAGTAACAATTCTTGGAGCAATGTTACTTGGTTGTTCAAGAGAAACATCCGCGGAATTTTCTTTTTTCCTTTCTATTCCTGTTATGATAGGTGCTTCTTTATTAAAAATTGTTAAATTTATTTATAATTCAGGATCATTAGCTATGAATCAACTTGTATTTTTAATCGTGGGAATGCTTATGGCATTTATTGTTTCTTTATGTGTTGTTAAATGGCTTATGGCCTTTGTAAAAAAACATGATTTTAAGATATTTGGTATTTATCGTATTATTCTAGGAATTATTTTATTAATAGTATTTATGGTTAACATGTAGGAGAAAAAAATGACAAAAATTGTTTCTGAACAAAATCTTCAAGCGCTAAATAAATATATAAATCGCTTGATGAATGAATCAACACCTGACAAGCCAATTTGGAATATTGAATCTTTAAAAGATGGAAAAAAACCAGCATGGAATTATATTGATGGTTGTATGATGACTTCACTTTTAAATCTTTACCATTTAACTGGTGATAGAAAATATTTAGATTTTGTTAATAATTTTATAGATTATTATATATTCGATGATGGGTCTATAAGAGGTTATAAATTAGAAACTTATAATCTTGATAATATTAATGAAGGAAGAGTTTTATTTGAACTTTATGCGACATTTCATAAAGAAAAATATTTATCAGCGATTAAATTATTATATAGTCAATTAAAAAATCAACCAAGAACCAAAGAAGGTAATTTTTTTCATAAAGCAATGTATAAAAATCAAGTTTGGCTTGATGGTTTATATATGGCCCAACCATTTTATTTAATGTATGCTTTGCAATTTGACAAAAATTTGATTAAAGATATTTTAAAGCAATTTCAAAATGTTTATGAAATTATGTTTGATAAAGAAAAAGGCCTTTATTATCATGGATATGATAGTTCAAAAAGTATATTTTGGGCAGATAAAAATACGGGTTTATCAAAAAATTTCTGGTTAAGATCTATTGGTTGGTATTGCGTTAGTTTAATTGATGTTTATGAATTATTAGAAACAAGTGAAGATAAAGAAATTATTAAAGAAATTTTTGTTAATTCCATAAAAGGTATTTTAAAATATGAAGATGAAGATAAACATATGTTTTATCAAGTAGTGGATAAAAAATCTGTAGAAGGTAATTATTTAGAAAGTTCAGGTACTGCGATGATTGCCTATGCTATTTTAAAAGGTGCACGATTAAAAATTTTAGATGATAATGATAAAAAAAGAGGTTTAATAATTTTTGAAAGCCTTTGCAATACATATTTGAGTGAAAAGGATGGCAAATTAAACTTAGGTGGCATTTGTCTTTCTGCAGGTCTTGGCCCAGAAAATAAATTACATCGTGATGGTTCTTTAAAATATTATCTTTCAGAACCAATCGTAGAAAATGATGCTAAAGGTGTAGGACCACTTATCATGGCTTATATTGAAGTATTACAAGCAGAATAATTAAAGATAAATCTTTTTACAAACAATTATTAATAAAATAAAAATATAAACAATATAATATAATATATGTTATTGGATGATTATAAATATTTACATCAAATACCAGAATTATCATTTTTAGAATTTAAAACAAGTGCATATATTATAAAACGTTTAGAAAATACTAATGCGAAAATTTATCATTATAAAACCGCGGTATTAGCATTTTTTGATTTTCAAGCTGATAAGACTATAGCCTTTCGTGCGGAAGAAGATGCATTACCTTTAAAAGAAGAAAATACTTTTGATTATATTGCAAAAGAAAATATGCATGCTTGTGGCCATGATGGACATATGGCAATACTTCTTGCTCTAAGTGAAGAAATTACGCATTTTAAAACATTTAAATATAATATTTTGTTAATTTTTCAACCATCAGAGGAAGTTATTGGAGGTTCATTATTTTTAATACCTTATTTAAAAAAATATAATATTGAGGCCTTAATTGGTCTTCATGTTTTTCCAAAATTAAAAAAGGGTTTAATTTATACTTCTTTAAATGCTATTTTTTCAAGTAGTATGGAAATTGATATTGAAGTAAAAGGAAAGGCAAGCCATGTTTTTACTTATCAAGAAAAAAATGATGCTTTAAAAAAGGCTATAAAATTAATGCATGAATTAGAAATAAAGGCTAAAGAAAATGATTTATTTTTTCATGTAGGATATTTTAAAAGTGGAAAGCAAAGAAATATTTGTCCAGATAATAGCTTAATGCAAATATCTTTAAGAGGTAAAGATAATGAAAAAAGTCTTAATTTTAAAAACTATTTAAAGCAAATTAAAAATAAAGATTATATCTTTAAATTTTCTTCTTTAATACCTTGTGTTAAAAATACTTATCCATTAGAAGAAAAATTAATTAATAATTTGCATATAAAATTATTAAATGATACGTTATTTCTTGCTGATGATTTTGCCTTTTATAGTAAATATTTTCCGACATTATTTTTCCTTTTAGGTACAGAAAGTAAATATTTTTTACATGATAACAAATTTTATTTAGAAGAAACTGATTTAAAAAATGGGTTTAATTTCTTGCTTGAGTTATTAACTTATTTTCAATTTCATTAAAATATTTTATTAAGATATTTAACCCTTTTTTCAAATAATTATATGAACAAGCATAACTTAATCTTAAATAATTAGGTTGACAAAATAGACTTCCTGGCAATAAGCTTATATGTTTATTTTTGGCAATATCTAAAGATAAATCATAATCACTCATACGATATTTTTTGATATTGATAAAACAATAAAATCCACCTTCCATAAATATAAAATCTTGGTTAATGGTTTTAAATTTTTGTTCAATTAAATTTTTATTTTTTAAATATTTTTTATATAGATGATTTTTTCTTTTTAAACTATCTATAGCTACATCTTGATTTAAAATTGAACTTGTAATATTTAGATGATTTTTTAATTCGATTAATTTTAAAATTATTTGCGAATTTGCAATTAGATAACCAAGTCTTAACCCTGTCAAATTATAACTTTTAGAAAAACTTTTAACATAAATAACATTTTCTAAAATTGGTAATTTAATCTTTTCATTTATATAATCAAAATCATTATAAACTTGATCGATAATTAAAAATATTTTCTTTTCTTTACAATAATTTATTATTTTTTTTAATTCATTTTGATTATAACTTCTTCCAGTAGGATTATTTGGTGTATTAAGATAAATTAAATTTATTTCTTCACTTATAGTAGGTAAAAAAATATCATAAGTTAAATTGAAATTATATTTTTCTAAATTAAATTCCTCAAAAGGAATTTTTAAATAGGAGCATAATTGCATATATAAAGGATAAGTTGGAGTAAAAATTAAAGCTTTATTAATTTGAGATTTAAGAAAGAAACTTGCCATAAAAATAGCTTCAGTAGAACCATTGCTTATTAAAATATTTGCATTATCTAAATATTGATAATTTATTGTTTCCTTATCTTTTATAGCCTTTATTAATTTATCTTCACCTTGCGTTTTAGAATATTTAATTTTCCTTTCAAAAAAAATTCTTTTTAAAAGCGATAAAAAATATGAAAATGGTACTTTTTCTTTATCTTCACCGATGTCAAAGCGATATTTGAGATTGTATTTTTTTAAATAAGAAGTAAATTCTTTAATTGTCATAATTATCAAAATTATTTTATGAAGCGATTAATAAAAAAATGCTTTTTATCATATCTTGAATAAGGGTGATAAAGTGGATGCATATTTATATAGTGCTTGCAATAATACATTTGTAATTACAGAATTTTTAAATTTAAAAACGCATTTAGCACAAATTGTTAAACTTAAACATATTGATGGATTAATAATTTATAAAAATAATCCTTTGCAAATGCAAATTTATAATCGTGATGGAAGTGAAGCCACGATGTGTGGCAATGGGCTTCGTTGCTTTTTATTATATGGATATCAAAAAGGATATTTATCAAAAGGTTATAATGAAGTGAAAACTAAAGCTGGAATTATTAAAACAGAAATAATTAATGATAATCCTTTTATGTGCAAAATTTATTTAAAACCAAAAAAAGATGTTCCAATAAAAAAAGATGTTTTTTTTGTTGATGGAGAAATGCTTATACTTTATACAGTTTTTGTTGGTACTTTATCACATGTATTATTTTATAAAGATGGTTTAGATAAAGAAAAAGTAATTAAAAGAATTCAAACAAAAGTGATAAAAGAAGTAGGTAATATTTCTTTTGTAAAAATTAATTCACGAGAAGAAATTGAAATTTTAACATATGAAAGAGGCGTGGGCTATACTGCTTCTTGTTCTACCTCCAATTGTGCGACATTTTTTGTTTTATATACATTGAATCTAATTTCTAATAAGGTAAAAGTGATTAATAAAGGAGGAGAAATGACTATTCAATATTACAATGATGAAATTATTTTACTTTCAGGAGCTTCTTTATGCGAAAAGATACTTTAAAAGAGATGTATACAGCATTAATAACACCATTTAATGAAGATTTTACTTTAGATGAACTTTCATTAATTAATCTTTTAATAAAACAAGATAAAAGTAATATTGATGGAATTGTTATTCTTTCCACGACTGGAGAAGGATCAACATTAACGATAGAGGAAAGTATAAAAATAATTACTTTAGCTAAAAAATATTTTCATAAAGATATTTTAATTGGAATTGCAGAAAATGATCCTTATAAAGTTATAAATAAGATGAAAATTTTTGATGAATTTTCTCCTAATGGGTATTTAATTTGTACACCTTTTTATAATAAAGGTAATGAAAAAGGAATTTATGAATTTTATAAATTGATTTTAAAATACAGCACTTATCCTCTTATTTTATATAATGTTCCTTCTCGATGTGGATATGATATGCCATTAAAATTAGTTCATAAATTGAGTAAAGAAAAATTGATATTAGGTATTAAAAATGCCTCTTATTCTTATAAATATTATTTTAATTTAACAAAATTGCAAAATAAAAATTTTAAAATTTTATGTGGAAATGATGATTTCTTTTTTGTCGGTATTAATTTGACAAATCATGGTTTAATTTCGGTATCAACTAATTTAATTCCAAATTATTTTGCTTCTTTGTATGTTAATTTTCAAAATAATTATCAAAAATTTAAAGAAGATTATTTCGCTCTTGATAATTTATTTAATTATTTATCTTTAGATGTTAATCCAATTATGATTAAAGAATTAATAGCGAATTTTACCTCGATTAAAGATATCTTAAGATATCCATTATGCAAAATAAAACATAATAAAAGTCAAAAATATATTGAAAAGTTATTAAAAAATGAAAGGATAAAAAATGAATGTACTTCTAATTGGTAAGGGTAATCTAGCTAAAGCTTTCTTAGATTATGAAAAAAAAAATAAGGATTTTAAAATTCTTGAATGTATAGATGAATATACTTCTATTCAGGAATATTCTAATGTCGATGTTATTATTGATTTTTCTTATAAAGATGCGATTACTACATCTTTAAGTCTTGCTTTAAAATATAATGTTCCTTTAATTATTGGCACTACAAATTATAATAAAGAACAAATTTCTTTAATAAAAAAGACTTCTAAAAAAATTCCCATTTGTTTAGAAAGTAATTATTCTTTAGGTTTTCATCTTCTAAAAAAATTTGATGAATACATTTCTAATTTAAATATTGATAAAGATAGTTATGTAATTGAAACTCATCAAAAATTTAAAAAGGATAAACCAAGTGGATCTTCTAAAGAATTAAAAGTAAAAGAAAATAATATTTTTTCTTTAAGAGGTAGTTCAATTAATGGAGAACATATTTTAAGAATATTTTTTGAAAATGAAGAATTAGAGATAAAACATCTAATTCATTCACGTTTAGCTTTTGTTAATGGAGTAATAAAAATAATTGACATTATTAAAAATAAGCAAAAAGGGTTATTTAATTACGATAATCTTTGGGAGGAAATATTAAAAAATGACTAAAGTTCTTGTTCAAGAAAAAATTAATTTAATATATCCACCTAATTTTCAAGTTTTTGGTGTCTACCCTTTTAAAATAATTTATGGTGATTATCAAGCATTAAATGAATTTTTAAAAAAGAATAATAAATATATTTTTCATTATCATTTTGAAATTGAAGCTTTAAATCCAAAATTTAAATATGCCACTTATGAAGAATATGAAGCAAGAATTGAAAAAGGGGCAATAATTAGAGAAAATGTCAAAATTGCTAAAAGTGCGATTATATTAATGGGTAGTGTTATTAATGTAGGAGCAAGTATTGGTGAAAATACTATGATTGATATGAATGTAGTCGTAGGAAGTGGGGCAATTATCAAAAATAATGTCCATGTAGGTGCAGGAGCTATAATAAGTGGAATTATGGAACCGATTTCTTTAGAACCAGTAGTAATTGAAGACAATGTTTTTATCGGTGCAAATGCTGTTATTAAAGAAGGTGTGATAGTGAGAAAAAATACTATTATTGGAGCAAGTAGTTTTGTAAATAAAAATACGGAAGAAGGATATATATATTATGGAGTACCAGCAAGAAAAATTGCTAAAGCTACAAAGCAAGATTATTTTAAAGTTGCTTTAAATGGAGAATTAAGAAAATGAAAATTGGTATATTTGGAGCTACGGGGTTAATTGGGAGAACATTTTTAAAAATTTTAGAAGAAAATAAAATTTATATTGAACCACGTTTATTTGCTTCAGAAAAATCATATAATAAAGAACTTCTTTTTCATAAAAAAAAATATAAGATAGAAATGATTAATCAAGAAGCTTTTTCAAATTTAGATTGGGCATTCTTTTTTGTACCAAGTGAAATTGCAAAAACTTTAAAAGAGTATGCAAAATTATATAATGTTAAGGTTATTGATAATTCTTCTTGTTTTCGACTTGAAAAAGATATTCCTTTAATTATTCCTGATATGAATATAGCTTTAGCTAAAAATAAATCTTATATTGCTAATCCAAATTGTTCGACAATTCAAAGTGTATTACCTCTTTATTATTTAGATAAAGAATTTGATTTAAAAGAAGTTAATTATGCAACATATCAATCTTTATCAGGTGGAGGAAATAAATTATTAAACGAGAAAAATTTAAAATTTGAAAGTGTTAATCCTTTTATTGGTAAAATTGATGATAATAACTATTCTGAAGAAGAAAATAAAATGGTTAAAGAAACGCAGAAATTATTAAATAAATCTCTTATAGTAAGAGCGATGTGTGTAAGAACAAAAGCTAGTTATTGTCATGGAATATATGTAGATGCTTTATTTAATAAAGAAGTAGATTTAAAATTAGTTAGTTCTTTGTTTTCCAATACAAGAATTAAAGTTTCTGATGATATTGAATGTCAAAAAGATAAAAATGATATCTTAATTACCCGTTTAAGAATTGATCTTTTTGATAATAGAAGATTACAATTTTTTGTTCTTGCTGATAATTTAAGAGTGGGCGCAAGTTATAATTCTTATTTAATTGCTAAATATTTAAATGTCTTTTAAAAGAGTAATCCTTTTTCCTTCTTTTTTAATAATTCCATTTTGTATTAAAGATGATATAACTCTACTTAATGAAGGTCTTTGCAAATAAAGAATTTCACTTAATTTTGTTATTGATAAATTAATAGAGCCATTATTTAAATTTAAAAAATAGCATAATCTTTCTTCAATATTTTTTTGAAGAAGAATTTTTAATTTAATTTTTTCTTTAATAATTTCTTTAGCATAATTTTCACAATATGCTTTTAAAAACGATAAGTTATTAGATAAAATTTTTAATAAAGCTTCTTTATCTATTTTTAATAATTCTACATCTTTTAAGGCAATAACATTTCCTAAATAATAATTATTGTCAGAGAAAATTAAATTATTTGCAAATATTTCTTGTTCTTTTATTATATTATAAATATCTTCTTTTCCATTTAATTGATAAGAGGATATTTTTATTTCTCCTTTTAAGACAAAATAGGCTTCTTGACATATTTCTTGTTCTTGTTTAATAATACTTCCTTTAGGATATTTTAAGATTGTTCCAAGTTTATAATCTTCTTTTTTTAAATAGGATACTAGATTCATAATTTTATACTTTCTGTAACATTTGTTACATAATATATTTTACATATTGATATATAATAATAAAGTAAAAAAGGAGTTTTTATTTATGAAATTAAAAAATTTATTTATTTTAACAAGTGTTTTATTAATCGGTGTTTCTTGTAAATCAAATTCTACTTCATCTTTAGTTTCTTCTAAAGATAGTTCTTCTTCTTTAGAAAATAAAATAAATTTATCGATGATGGTTCCTACGGGAACACCTTTATTTGGTATTTCTACTTATTTAAGTGAAAATGAAAATGTTAATGTTGAAGTTGTAAATGGATCTGATCCTTTATTAAGTGGTTTTACTTCAGCATCTAAAGATGTAATTATTGCTCCTGTTAATTTGGGTGCTAATATGTATAGTAAAAATAGTAAATATGTTTTATTTGAAACTTTTGTATGGGGTAATTTATTTGTTGCTTCAAGAAATCCAATTTCTTCATTTAAAGATTTAGAAAATAAAAAGATTGCTATTTTTGGAACTAATCAAACACCAGATATTATTATGAAGACTTTGGCTAAAGTTAATAATGTAAGTTATGAAAAAGAATTAACAGATTCTGTTGAAAGCTCTACGGCTTTATTTAAACAAGGTGTCGTAGATTATTTTGTAGGCGCAGAACCTTCACTTAGTAAATTGAAATTAAGTGATTCTTCTTTATATACGTTAGATTTACAAACAGAATGGCAAAAAATAACATCTAAAGCAAGTTATCCTCAAGCAGGTATTTTTGTGAATAAAGATAAAGCATCTCTTTTAGAAAGTGAATTATTAAAAATGAAAGAAAGTATTAAAAATCTTGAAAAAGATGTTTCTTATACTGTAAGTTGTGCGTTAAAACAAGAAACACTTTCTAAAGTTGGTGAAGAAGCTTTGACAGCAAGTTTACCAAATTGTCATTTTGGTATTGAAGAAAATCAAAAAGAAGCCATTGAATTTTATTTTAACAAGTTAATCGAACTTGATTTAGGTAATACAATGGGAGGAAAATTACCAAGTGAAGACTTCTATCTTTCACTCTAAATACTTTTTTATCTTATCAGGGACTTTAACTTTAATTTTAATTTATCTTCTTATTTCTAAGTTGGAAAATAATTTTTTTTTTCCTTCTTTAGATAAAATTATTTCTAGTATTAAAGATTTGATAATTAAAGATAAAGTTATTTTAAAACTTTTAAAATCTATGTTAAGTGTTATTCTTTGCATTGTTTTATCTTTAATTTTATCGATATTTATATGTTTTATAAGAATGTATAATCATCAAAGTCATGAATTTCTTTCACCTTTTGTTGCATTTTTAAAAAGCTCTCCTTTAGCTATTATTATCGTTTATTTTCTTTTATTATTCGGAAATGAAAACGGACCCTTTTTAATGAGTTTTATGTTAATTTTTCCACTTGTTTTTGAAAGTTTAATTTCAGCGATGAATGAAACAAACAAAGATATTATTTCAGAACTTAAAATTACTAATGTCTCAAAATTAAAAAAATTTACTAAGATAATTTTACCTTTAATGTTTCCTAATATAGTTATGAGTTTTATGATGAGTTTTGGTTTAGGTTTAAAAGTCATCATCATGGGTGAATATATGATGATGAGTAAAAATTCTTTAGGATTATTAATTTATAATGCTAAAACTATTATTGATGTTGAAAGTTTATTAGGAATTTTATTTCTTTGTGTTTTCTTAACTTTAATTGTTGAATTAAGTGCGAAAAAAGTTTTTAAAATTTTATCGCATAAAATTATTTAACTTTTCTTAAATTAATTTCTTTTTCAATTGTAGATATAACTTCTTCCATTTTAATTAATTGATAATCAAGATGTTCTTCTTGATGCAATATGGTTGTATTATCAATTAAATAACAAGTTATACCTACTTTTTTTGCGCATAAATAATCTTCAATATCATTATTACCAAACATAATAACTTCATCATTTTTTAAATTTAATTTTTTTAATAACTCGATAAAATAATTCGGATTAGGTTTAGAATATGAGGTGTTTTCAAATAAAGTAATATAATCAAAATCTTCTTTTAAAAGATTTACAAATTTCATTCTTGTAAAAGTTGCAATACCAGGTAGTACTGGATTAGTGGCTAAAATGCATTTAATATTATTTAATTTTACATAGTCAACAATTTTTCTTGCTAAAGGATTCTCTTTACAAACAGGTTTAACATTTTTAAAATCATATTTATAAAAATCATCAAAAAAGGGTTTATCTTTTAACTTTTCTTGACCATAATGATCAGAAAAAATATTCCAAAAAAGTTCTTCGTTTGTAACTTTTCCATCATTTTTATACATTGCATTTAAACCTTGAAATAAGACAGAAACTAATTCTTTTTTTTCATATCCTATTTTTTCAGCTTTTGAAGTAAGTAAATTAATATATGTTTTAATAAATTCTTCTTCTTGCATTGGAAGTAATGTTCCATCTAAATCAAAAAATACCGCTTTTAACATTGTTTATCACCTTATAAAATTATTATGAAAATAAAAATAAAGTGCAAGATATTTGATACACTTATTTTAAATTAAGAATCAAAGTGCACATTAATAAATATTTTATTTTCACAAACTTTCTTGGACTTAAGACTATTAATATGTTACTTTTTAATTAAGTTTGTTTTTATTAAGAATAAATAAAGACATTGCAAGGAGATTTAAATGAATAAAACAAAACTAATTACTCTTACTTCTTTACTAATGGTTATAATGCTATCTGGATGTAATAAAAAATCAAGTTCATTAGAAACTATTTCTTTAAGTCAATCAGATTCAGATATTCATTCAGCTATTGAAAGAATAACAACTTCTAGTTCTAATACAGTAGAAGAATTAAATTCAACTGTATCAGAAACAAGTTCAATTTTAGATACTCAATCAATTACATCTAATAATGATGATAAAAATGAATATAATAATGTTCCTGATTTAAAATTAAAATTAGAAAAAGAAGAAACATATAATGGCCCTTTTGAAGTAACTTTAGGTGATTTTATTGTTTCTACAGAAAAAGAAAAACAAATGGTAATAATCGGGGCAAATGGTAAAACTGGAACAGAAGCTCAGCCTTTTGATTTTGAAGGCATTTCTTACGATTTTAGAATAAATCATAAAAGTGGCGATGTATCTTATAAATTTAATGCCTTAAAAGCTGGTAAATTAGTTTTAATAGCGCGTTCAGGCTCAGATAATTCATATCGAAAAATTTCATTTGATAATGGATCAAAAGAAGTTATGACTTCATCTAATTATCAATACGCTAAATATGAATTTGAATTTGATGAAGCTGGGGAACATTTATTTACTATTACTAAAAATGGCATAGATTCAGATACAAATGCAAGTGCACATATATTAGATATGGCAGTTTATTATTTAAATGATTAAAAACAAAAAATAATTAGAGGTATAAATAAGATGTTAAAGTATTCAATTATATTACCATGTTATAACGTTTCTAAATACTTATTAAAATGTTTAAAAAGTATTGAGAAAAATGATTTATATTCATGTGAAATTATACTCGTTGATGATGGATCAACTGATGATACAATAAAAATTTGCAATGATTTTATTAATAATTTTGAGAAAAATGACAATGTAAAATTTAACATTATTTCTAAGCCACGGGGGGGGGTATCGTCAGCTAGGAATGTTGGACTAGCTTCTTCAAATGGCGAATATATAATTTTTATTGATCCAGATGATGAAATAAGCCCTAATTTAATTAATAAATTAAATGATACAATACTACAATATAATTCAAATTTAGACATGATTATGTATGGATTTTGGCGAATTAATGTAGATTCTTTAGAAAATGTTATTGATAAAACTTTATGTCTTCCATGTAAAGAATATAGATTATTTTCCAATGAAGAAATTATGAGTGAAATATTTCCTCGTTATATTGGAATTTCTATAGAACAAGTTAACTATTGGGCAATAAATTCTACATTTGAGCCAAAACATGAATGGGGTTCTTGTTGGAGAGTTGCATATAAAAGACAATTTTTGATAGATAATGATATTAGATTTAATGAGCATATCATACTAAATGAAGATAGCATGTTTAATGCTAATGCATTAGTTTATGCTTCTAGTATAGTTACAATTAATGAAGGTTTATATAATTATTATATTAGAAAATCAGGTTCAATGAAAAAAGCTCTTTCTAATTCTTTGGTTGATAACAAATATGCTTTATTTTTAGAAAGAAAAAGAATTGTTGAGTTAATTCATAATTCTAAAATTAATTATGGTTTTGAAGTTTATGCGGGGTCCATAGTTTTTGGAATTATTGAAATGATGTCATCTGCTAATTTTCGCGAATGGAAAAAAATTTCTAATATTCTTAAAGATAAGCACATAAAAGAATGTATTAAAAAAATGCCATATGTAAAGAATAAAAAATTTTCTTTTTCTCTTTTTTTCATTAAAAATCATATGCCATTTCTTCTTTTTATTATTCTTTTTGTGTTAAAAAAGTTTGGAGTAAATATTAAAAAAAATATATGATTCTTAATCTAACTTAACCCATTGTTTTTTTTCAAAATCATACTTTTTAATAATTTTTGCTGGGACACCAACTGCAACGCTATAATCTGGTATATCTTTATTGACTACTGCACCTGCTCCAATTACGCAATGTTTTCCAATTTTTACGTTACCAATTATACATACGTGTGCACCTATCCATGATCCACTTCCAATTTTTACAGTCGAACCATTTGGATAATTTTTATAAGGCAGTTGGCATATTGGTAGGTTTACATTTTCGTAACCATGGTTTGGATTAGTAATAAACATAAATGCAGCACAAATAACATTATCTTCTATTGTTGCAGTTCCTTGGATTACAGATGATTGCCCTATAAAAACATTTTCACCTATTCTTATACTATTATTGCCACCTGCAATAATTAAACAATTTGGAGATATACTTGTTGCTTTTCCAATAAAAATATTCTTTTTATTATGAATTCTTGTTCTTGCTCCAATGTAAAACCAACCATTTGATTTTATTCGATATTTTATTTTTATTAAAGGATAAATTAATTTTTTAACTTTATTTGTTAATTATTAATCTAAGTGCAACAAATATAATGAAAAAAATTTTCAACTGTTGCGAAACGAATTAAAAGTTCGT
>CANRPC010000020.1 GCA_947632435.1 uncultured Bacilli bacterium
TTTTTATTATAAACATGGTATTGACAGACTAAAAGTCATTTCGCCTTATATAAACTGAATTTACTTTGTCATTTAACTATTTTAACTAATAAAGTGTTAAAAAAAGGCAAAGATGCCAAAAAGAAAAATTTAAACAATGCCGATTTTCGTGTATATATTGAAGTTTTAAATGTTTTATATACTCAAAACATTGACACTTTTGTGCTTTATTCTTCTGATGATGATTATTATGAATTAATCTGCGCTATAAAAAGGCAAGGTAAAGAAGTTATTGGTGTTGGGCAAAAAATTATAACTTCACAAAAATACATTCCTTTATTTCATAATTTTATTTATTCTGATGATTTACTTCCTGAAATAGAAATTAAAGAACCTGAAAGCGAAATAAGAAAAGAAGAAAAGATAAAAATAATACCTAAAAAGAAAAATGAAATAGTTAAAAAAGATAATGTTAATAATAAACCTAAAGCAACAAACGTCAAAGATGAAAATTTTTATAAAAATCTAAAAGAAATGATTTTAAAAATTTTAAAACAAGCAAAAGATAATAAACATGCTGAAGAAATTAGAACATCGGTTATTATAGAAATAATAAAAAAACAATACCCAAATTTTAAAGACTATAAAATTCCTTTGAATGATTTTAAAAAATGTGGCTTTACAATTAAATATAAAGATAATAAAAGAAGTCAAAGCTATATAAATTTAAATGTAATAAACTAAATTCAAGGTTTAAAAAAAGAGGTTTTAAGCCTCTTTTATTTTGTTTTATTTTCTACTGAAGTTTTTTCACCATTATCTTCAATAATTAATTTAAAACTATGTAATCTTTCTTTACTTCTTTTAGCTTTTCTTTCTTTAATATCAGAGCGATTTGCAAATATATAGAAGACTATTACAAAATAAATTGCTGAAAAAAGAATTAACATAATTCCAAGATTAGCATAACTAGAACCAAATCCGAGCCACTTAATAAATTTAGCTTGTGATTGATATAAACCATAGAAAGGATGGTATTTAAAATTACCATTCATATTTACAATTAAAAGTCCTAAAGTTGAAAAAACAAGACCCCCTATTAGACCAATAAATCCAATAGCATACCAAATTATTTCAGCAATTTTCCAGTTTAATTCTTTAATTTCTTCCTTGCTTTTCTTCTTTTTTTCTTTTGCCATATTCTCACCTCAAAATATTCTTGGGTTATTTAATTTGCTTTTTTATCTTCGTTATTTTTTTGATTTTGAGCTTGTAAATCACGTTCAAAATCCACTAATTCTTGCCAAATTTCAACGTAAGTTTTTCTCCAATCCAATTCAGAAACTTGAGAAACTTTTGTCCATTCTTCATGAAGATGTTGGAATTCATCACGTAAATTTTTGCCTTCTTCTAATTTTTCTGCTCCACTTATATAAGAAAAGATTTTTTTAGTCAATTCTACATTGTTTTTATATTTTTCATCTTCAACTTTAGAATGATTTTGCACAAAATTATAAAAACCAATAACTTTATTTAATTCATTAGCAACAAAAGATGATTGAGGATTTTGTTCACCTTTAGCTTCGTTCATTGTACGATTAAATTCAACAAATAAACGATGAATTGCATCAGTCAAAACTAAAGAAGAAATACATCTAAAAAATACATCGTCTTTTTTTACTAATTCTTCAAGTTTATCATAATATGTACCATTAGTTTTGCTTTGTTCAACATAACCTTTAGTAATATCTGAAATTGTTTCATGTAGACCAACAATATAATCAAATACTTGGGTGCTAAATGCAGGATCAACAATTAATTTATTATCTTCAATATGAGCCGCTCTTGCTTCTTCACCATAAACTAAATCTATAAAATCTGTAACGTTTTTACGAATTTCTTCCCCAATGCTTTTTTCTTGTCCTTCAGGTACACTAGATTGTTGACTTAAAAAATGCATAAATGGTGAATTTGATTCTACACAGTGTTTAATATTAGCTTTTCTTTGATTATAAGTTTCCAAATTATATTCTTTTTTAGGAATTCCATATTCAAAAGAATCACGAATTAACACTCCTAATTGATAAATTCCTAATACATATCTTGTTGCTTGATTCATTTTTTTCTCCTTCTAAAAATTATAAATACTTTTCAATTTCATATACACCTTTAATTAGTGTTTTTGCTTTATTTTTAACTTCTTCTTGTGCTTGCATCATACAAAATGACTGCTCAAATTCCTCAAATAAAGGTATATCATTTCCCGAGTCACCCACAACCGCGGTCTCAGTCTTTTTTAATTCTAGCATATTTAAAAGATTTTTTAAAGCATTAGCTTTATTAACATTTTTTTTCATTATTTCAATAGTATTATTTGACCACATTAGCTCAAATTTATCACCGATTTCCTTTTGAAATATTGACATTTCTTCTTTGGCAAGTTGAATCGCTTTTTTACCAAAACCAAAACATGGCATAACTTTATAAAATTTACACTTTGGATCATTAAAATATTTTTCAAATTCTTCATCTCCAATTGCATATTTTTCATAATATGCAAATTGCATATTCATACCTAATTTTCCAATAATTTCCATCGGTTTTGATAAATTATTTGTAGTTATAACATGCGGAACTAAATTAGTAAAAAATAATAAAATATGGATATTTTCATTTTTTTTAGCATATTCATACAAAAATCTAACTTCATCTTTAGATAATGGATGCTCTTCAATAATTTTATTATGATAATAAACACATGCACCATTACATGCAATCATTGCTAATCTATCTGTTTCCAATTTTTTTTGAATTTTTTTAGCCATCGTAATATTACGACCAGAAACTAGAACGAGATTATTACCACGTGTTTTTAAAAAACGAACAAGAAATTTGCAATTTTTATCTTTAATTAAACGAAACCTACTTTTAGGGTAAAATAGAGTCCCATCTAAATCTGTAGCAATAGTTCTTATCATCCAATCACCACCAAATAGTATTATAAATACTAAAATGCTAAAATACTACAAATTTAGTTCAATATTGATTAAAAAATACTTAAAAAAAATCAGGGTTAATCAAGAAAATATTTTGCAAAAAAAGACTTTATTATGCTTTTTTTTAAAAGTAAATTTTGTGAAGATTTTAATAAAAAAGAATAAGCAAAATTATTTATTTCTTCTTTTTTTATTAATACATGCATTTTTAAAAATTGCTCATGCATTATTTGTTTTACTTCCTCAGGATTTTTGCATAATATTTTAAAAGTTTTATTATCAATTACTAAACCTATATAATCTTTATTTATTTCATCACTTATTTTAACAAATGTTCCTTTGTTATTATTTTCAAAAGGCAAAATATGCATATTAATTTTATATTCTCTTGCATATGACAATGAATCTAATGATATGATTTTTGCTCCATTTGTTAAAAGTATTTCTAATTCTTTACTTGTTAAAATTTCATATGGTAAAACACATTTAATAGGATAATGCAAAAATGGAAGTACACCTTCAACATCTTTATAAAGTTTTACTTCATTTAAAGAAAACATTTTTGCTAATAAAACTGCACTTAAATCAGAATTCCCACGTCCTAAAGTAACTATTTCATTATTTTGATCTTTTGCTACAAAACCAGGAACAATTAAATAATCATATTCATTTATTAATTTTTTTAAATATTTTTCCTCTAATATAATTTTATTATTACTTAAAATAATGCCATTTTTTAAATATGATACACTACAAGAATTTAAATTATTTTCACGTAAATAATTATTAAAAACAATCGAAGAAATAATTTCGCCACATGAAACAATACGATGATATTCTTCTTGTTTTAAATATTTGTCATTTACAAGTTTTAATAAACTATCCGTTGCATAAGGAAAACCACTTCTCCCCATCGCAGAAACAACAATTATTTTTTTGCTATTATTACTAGTTATAATTTTTAATAATTCTTCAAAATTTTTTTTAGTAGCAAGTGCACTACCACCAAATTTTATAACTTCTAAATTCATAAAACATCACCTTTTATAAGGTATGTTTCAAATTTTAAAAGTATGAAATTACAGCATCTTTTTGAGGTTTTAAAGAGGCATAATCAATTTCTTTTTGTACATTATAAATAATTTTACTATCTTCTTCATCAATAATTATAAATTTAAAATTATAATTTTTTTCTTGGCTAATTTTAGATAGTAAATTTTTAGCATCCTCTATTTTAAGCATCATTAAAACTGTTGATAATGCATCAGCGTAAGTAGCATTATCACCTATTACTACTGTAGATCTATGTAATGAAGTAGGATATCCTGTAAAAGGATTAATAATATGGTGGTATCGAATATTGTCTTGCATTTTATAATTTTGATAATCACCAGAAACCGATAAAGAAAACATACCATTTTTATGAATTTTCAAATAATTTTCTTGCTCTTCTTCATCATTATTATAATTTGGATTACGAATACTTATTTGCCAATCACCATTTAAACTATTTCCATAAGTTGAAATGGATGAAGAACCAGCATTAATCAATAATTTATCATTTATAAGATCATTTTTAATCGTTTCTAAAAAATATCCCTTTGCTAAAGCATTAAAAGTTAAATCTATTTTATATTTTGAATTAATTTTAACACTACAATTATTTTCATCAAAGATAAAAATATCATCTAATTCATTGTATTTAGGAATGTTTTTTAAAGCATTATTAATTTCATTTTCACTTGGTATAGGACTTCCATTTTTAATAAAATTATCCCAAAGTAAAGAGACATTTCCAATACAAAAGTTAAAATATCCTTCTGTATATTTTGTAATTTCTAAGGCAATTTTTAATAAGTTAAATGTTTCTTTCTCTACATTAATAAATTCATCTTTGTTTTGATATAAATTTAAATAAGCTAAATTATGAACTAAATTTTTGTTTTTATCTACATAAAGTTGTCTAGAATCAAAACATACTGATTGGTAAATAGCTTTTTCTTTAACTTTTTTTAATTTATCTTGAAATGCATTTTTTTGATTATCTTTTAAATATACATAGGAAATAATTTCTGTATCAAAAGCACTTTTTGATTCCAAAATTTCCTTAATTTCACCATTTTCATCCAATTCACAAGGGTAAAAATCGTCTTCTTTATTTACACCAAAATCATATCCAACCATGTAATACATATTGTACTTTGTTTGGCAAGATAAAAGACTTAACGCTAAAAACAATATAAAAAACTTTTTTTTCATAAATTATTTAATTAAAAATAGAGTCAAACGACTCTATATTTTATTTTTTTACTTGAATTAAACCATATCCATGGTCTTCACGTTTATAAATAACGCTTACTAATCCATCTTCATCATCAAGATACACATGGAAAGAATGTCCTAATGCTTCCATTTTTGTGATTGCTTCTTCTAAAGATGTAGGTTTTAATTCAATTTCTTTAACACGAACAATTTCATCTTCAGAAGAAGGTGTATCTTCAGATTCAAATTGGTCAAAAGCAATAGATTGTCCTAGATATTGACTATGACGACGGTCTAAACGTGTTTTTAATTTTCTCATTTGACCTTCTAATTTATCTATAGCTAAATCAAGAGCTTGATAATAATCTTCCGCGGTTACTTCAACACGGAAATCCATCATTTTTGTAAATATAGTTATTTCAATTTTTTGATTATTTTTATATGTTCTAGCTAAAACTTTGGCAACAACTGACTCATCAATAATAAAATATTTATCCATTTTTGATAATTTTTGTTCTGTTACACTTTTCATAGCTTGAGTAATTTTAATATTTTTTCCAGTAATTTGTACTTTCATAATTTATTTCCTTTCTTAAACAAATTTTTTTGTTTTTCTTTAATTACATTATAATAAAATTTATATAAAAAATTAAGACTTGTAAATATTAAATTCTATGCTATAATATATGCTTTTATAATATTATAATATTATAAAAATATTTATTTTATACCTACTCTATGATAAATTTCTTGAACATTTTTTAAATAATATTCAATTTGGAAACATTCTTGTATTTCTTTTTCTGACAATTTAGATAATATATATTCATCGTGACTAAGTAATTCATAAAAGCCTATTTCTTTATCTAATGATATTAATGCAAGTCGTTGAACATTATCGTATGCTTCTTCTCTATTTATATTTTTCGAAATTAAAGCATTTAAAATGCGTTGAGAAAAAACTACGCCATGTGTTAAGTAAATATTTTTACGCATTCTGTTTTCATCAACATTCAAATTTTTAATTACATTTGTCATTCTAACTATCATATAATTAATTAATTCAATCGCATCAGCGAAAGCTACTCTTTCAACAGAAGAATGTGAAATGTCTCTTTCATGCCACAAAGCTACATCTTCAAAACCTGCAATCATAAAGCCACGCATCATTCTAGCGCAGCCCATAATATTTTCACAAGAAATCGGATTTTTTTTATGTGGCATTGCTGAACTACCTTTTTGATATTTGGCAAAGGCTTCTTGACATTCTCCAAGTTCAGTTTGTGATAATAAGCGAATTTCTAAAGCAATCTGTTCTAAAGTTACAGAAATTAAATTTAAACTCGATAGATAATAGGCATGATCATCTCTTGGTAAAACTTGAGTTGAAATTGAAGAACTTTGTAACTTAAAAGTTTTTGCAACATCATCTTGAATAAAAATTGGAATATTTGCAAAATTGCCAACAGCACCAGATAATTTTATTTTTTCAATCGAAGAAGAAGCATCTAAAAATCTTTTTTTATTTTTTTGCAACATATCATAAAAAAGAGCCCATTTTAAGCCAAAAGATGTAATTTCTGCATGAATACCATGAGTTCTTCCAATACAAGGAGTATTTTGGTATTTTAAAGCTTTAATTTTTATTTCTTCAATTAAATTTTCTAAATTTTTAAAAATAATAGAGTTTGCTTCGTGATAAATTAAACTCATGGCAGTATCCACTACATCTGTAGATGTAAGTGAATAATGTATCCATTTTCTTTCTTCACCTAAACTTTGAGAAACAACACGTGTAAATGCTACAACATCATGATGAGTACTTTTTTCTAATTCTAAGATATCATTTAAATTAAATTTAGCATTTTTTTGAATTTTATTTGCATCTTCTTTAGGAATTACACCTAATTTTACATATGAATTAACTACCGCGATTTCAACTTTTAAAAAGGTTTCATAACGATGATTCAAAGAAAAAATCTCTTCAAGTTCTTTACAAGCATATCTATCTATCATAATTATTTATCCTCAAATGGATCACTTATGATGACCGTTTGTTCACGATCTGGTCCTACAGAAAACATAGCAATATTTACATGTGTCAATTCTTCTATTTTTCTTAAATATTTTTGGGCGTTGATAGGTAATTCAGAAAAAGATTTAACATGAGATATATCTTCATTCCAACCATCTAAAGTTTCATAAACTGGTTCATATTGTTCATAGTCTTCAAGTGATGCAGGAATATCATTAACGATATTTCCTTGATATCTATATCCTACACAAATTTTAATTTTCTCTAACCCAGTTAAAACATCTAATAATGTTATTGCCCATCCATTAACTCCAGATATATTGGCTGCATGATTTAAAACATTAATATCTAACCATCCAATTCTACGTGGACGCTTTGTAACTGTTCCATATTCATGTCCTTTTTCCCTTAAATAAACTGATGTTCCATCAAATAGTTCACTTGGAAATGGTCCTTCACCCACTCTAGTGGTGTAGGCTTTTGCAATACCTAAAACATAGTCAACACTATTTAACGGAATTCCACAATTTAACGGAATAGATATAGCCATTGGCGAAGAAGAAGTGACATATGGATATGTTCCATAATTGATGCAAAGCATTGCCCCTTGAGCTCCTTCATATAAAATTTTAGAGCCTTTTTTTATTTCTTCTTGTAACAATTTAGAAGTATCGCATACATATGGTTTTATTTTTTTACCATATTCATTAATTTGATTAAATAAAGAATCAAAATCAAGTTTATCTAATGAATAAGATTCTAATTCACGATTTTTGAATTCTAAAGCTGATTTAAGATGTTTTTTTAATCGATTTTCATCAATAATATCACAAAATCTTAAACCAATACGGGCATATTTATCTTCATAACAAGGACCAATACCTTTTCCTGTCGTACCAATTTTTTTATCTTTTAAAACTTTTTCTGATGCTCCATCTAATAATTGATGATATGGCAACAAAACACTTGCACGTGAAGAAATAAAAACTTGAGATACATCAAAATTTGCTTTTTTTAAAATTTCTAATTCTTCAAAAAAAGAAATTGGATTTATTACCATACCAGTAGCTAAAACACATTTAACTCCTTTATGAAAAATTCCCGATGGCATAAGTTTTACGGCATATTTTTGATTTTCAAACACAATTGTATGTCCAGCATTATTTCCACCTTGATAACGCACCACAACATCTGCACGTGAAGAAAAATAATCAACAATTTTTCCTTTTCCTTCGTCGCCCCATTGCGAACCTTGAATTGCTAACTTATTCACAAATTATTCTCCTTTTAATGATTCAATAATATTTCTTGCAACATAAACCCCAGATGCACCAGCTTGTGCTAAACCACGTGTTAATCCTGCACCATCGCCACCTACATACAAACCTTTTATGTTAAAAATTTCTAATTTATCGTTTACTTTTGGTCTAGATGAGTAAAATTTTGCTTCTACACCATAAAGTAAAGTATGTTCATTTGCAATACCTGGTGTAATATGATCTAATGCTTCAATCATTTCAATTATTGATTTCATTGTATTATATGGAAGCACTAATCCTAAATCACCTGGCACAGCTTCTCTAAGAGTTGGCTTAACAAAACCATCTTGTAATCTTGAAGCAGTAGTTCTTCTTCCTAATAGTACATCACCATATTTTTGAACAATTACTGATCCACAGCTTAATTGATTGGCTAATTTTGAAACAGCATGAGCATAATCATTTGGTCTTTTAAATGGTTCTGAAAAGCGATGGGAAACTAATAAAGCAAAATTAGTATTGTTACTACCTAGTTTTTTATTATTGTAAGCATGCCCATTTGCAAGAATAGTTCCCGAATCATTTTCCATTACAACATGACCTGAAGGATTAGAGCAAAATGTTCTTACTTGTGTTCCTACAGAAGTATTAAAAATAAATTTTCCTTCGTAAAGATTTTCATTTATTTCTTCCATTACTATATCATTTGTTTCAACACGAACCCCAATATCAACTTGAGTATTCATCAACTCAACTTCATGATTAGTCATAATATTTTCTAGGGTTAAACTGCCATCACGTCCTAAAGCAAGAAAAACTTTTTTTCCATAATATTCTTTATCTTTAGTTTTTACACCAATGCATACACCATTTTCAACAATAATATCTTCCATGGAAGTTTTAAATTCCATTGTTATTTTATTTTTTAATTCTTCATATATACGTTTTAAAATTTTTAAGTTTTCTTCTGTTCCTAAGTGACGAACATTAGCTCTTAATAATTTTAAACCAACTGCGATGGCTTTCTTTTCAATTTCTCTTACTTTAGGTGTATATGGATTTGTTATTATTGTGGTAGCGCCATGCTCTAAATTAATTTCATCAACATATTTTATTAAATCTAAAAGTTTTTCTTCATTTATAACATCTGTTAACCAACCGCCAAACTCAGTTGTTATATTAAACTTACCATCTGAATATGCTCCTGCTCCACCAAATCCATTAGTCATAGCACAAGAAGGGAAACACCCAGAATAATTATTTTTATTTATTGGACATTTTTCTAATTTATGTGATAAGACTGGGCAATTTCTATTATAAATATCTTGTCCTTTTTCAAGTAATAAAACTTTTAAGTCTGGTGCTTTTTTTACAAGTTCATAAGCACAAAAATAGCCAGCAGGACCTGCACCAACAATTATTACATCATATACCATAATTAATGTCCTCTCATAGAAATAATTTTACCACATATAAAACAATATTGCTAATTAGTTATGTAATAATAACACTAATTCTCTTAATACTTTACACGCTACCGCGGTTGATACTCCACTTGCATCATAATGTGGTGATAATTCTACCATATCTGCTCCAACAATATTTTTTAAATTTCTCATGTCAAGTATTGCTTGTTGTAATTCTTTATATGTAATTCCACCTGCTTCTGGAGTACCAGTACCAGGAAAAATTGATGGATCTAAAACGTCAAGGTCTATAGTTATATATACTGGATAATTTTTCCAAGCTTCAATTATTTTATTCAATCCTTCTAAATCATATTTTCGTAAAAAAGTATGACCTTCATTAGCCCATTTAAATTCGCTAGAATCGCCAGAACGAATACCAAATTGAGCAATTTTTCCATCACCTAACAAATCATAACACTTTCTTAATACAGTAGCATGAGACAATTCTCTTCCTAAAAATTCTTCTCTTAAATCAGTATGAGCATCAAAATGAATAATATGTAAGTTGGGATATTTTTTAACATATTCTCTAATTGTTCCTAAAGTTACTAAATGTTCTCCACCAATCATCATAACTTTTTTTTCATCAGAAAGAATTTCTTTAGTGACTCTAGAAATTTCTTCTAAGTCCTTTTCCACATCTCCCATTGGTAAATCTAAATCACCAATATCACAAGTATTATAATTCTTTAAATCTTTATCAAAATATGGTGAATACCATTCTAAACCAATTGAATCCTCTCTAATAGCAGATCCTGCAAATCTAGTTCCTGGGCGAAAAGAACATGTAGCATCCATTGGTGAAGAAAAAATAATTACCTCCGATTCATCATATTCCTTATCACAGCTTTGAAATACACATAAATTTCTTTTAAATTTCATCATTACCTTCTCCTTTATTCCAATTATTACGATCAATAACTTTTACATATCCAATTTTTGAATCTTGCATTATAGTTCCTTTACATTCCATATAAAAGCGATATATTTTAACAATATTTTTGGAAATTATTTCGCCTGGTATTACAAGTGGTATTCCAGGAGGGTAAATCATAATTGATTCCGTAGAAATTTCTCCCACTGCATCTTTAATTTTAACCACTTTTGAAGTCGCATTATATGCTTCACGAGGTCGACACGCAATATCAGCATAATCAAAATGAAAATTCCTTCTAGTTGGATTTTTCTTTTCTACATAATATAATTTTGAAATTTCACTTAAAGCATTAATTAATTTATCAACATCTTCTTTTAAAGAACCAATAGCTAATATAGCTAGAATTAAATACGTTTCTGCAAGTTCCATTTGAATATTATATTTCTCTTTTAACAAACGCATAATTTCAAAGCCACTTTTTCCAAGTTCTCTTACAGTAATAACTATTCTTGTTTCATCAAAACTAAATTCTTTATTATTATCATTTTTGCAATATGAAGCATTTAGGCAATGAATACCTGGTATTAAATTTATTTTTTCCCTAGCATATTTTGCTAAATCTAAAGTTCTTTGTAATATATTTCTTCCTTCTAAAGCCATTAATTTACGTGATGCATCTAAAGATGCTAATAAAATATGACTTGGTGAAGTTGATCCAAACATGGTATATACTTTAATTATTTTTTTAAAATCAACACGTTTTCCTTTTGTTAATAAAACTGATGATTGAGTAAGTGAACCAAGAGTTTTATGTAAAGAAAGACATGAAATATCCGCGCCAGCATCCATCGCAGAAACTGGTAATTTTTCATGAAAATGAAAATGTGCACCATGAGCTTCATCACACATAACAATCATATTTCTACGATGAGCTTCTTTGACAATTGCTCTTAAAGATGAAGCTACACCAAAATATGTAGGATTAATAACAAATATTGCTTTTGCATCTTTGTTTTCATCCATTGCTTTGACATACTCACTTACTAAAACACCATTGGCTATACCCAAATATTCATCATATATTGGTTCAACAAATATTGGAATTGCTCCTGAAACAATAAGAGCATTTATTACAGATTTATGTACGTTTCTAGGCAAAATAATTTTTTCTTTAGCATTAACTAAACTCATAATCATTGTCATAATGCCTGAAGTTGTACCATTTATGAGAAAAAGAGCCTGATCAGCATTAAATGCATCTGCAAGAAGATCGGAACTTTCTTTAATTACTCCAACATTTTTATATAATACATCTATTCCAATAGGTGCATTTATATCATATTTAAATACATCTTCACCAATTAAATCCATTAGTTCAGTATGTATACGTCCCATTTTATGCCCTGGTACATCAAAAGGAATAGGTTGTGATGAGACATATTCTTTCATCGCAGTTAATAACGGTGTTTTCTTTTGTTTTTCTAAATCCATAATTATGCCTATTTATAAAAGACTTTTAATTTTTTCTACTTGATCTAATTCTTCCCAAGGGCAAGAAATATCAGGTCTACCAAAATGACCATATTTTGCTAAATCCACATATTTAAAACCTGGTTTTAATAATGAAAATTTCTCAATAATTTTACCTGGTCTTAAATCAAATACTTCATTTATAATCTCTAAAATTTTAGTAACATTAACCTTCTCTGTTTTAAATGTTTCTACAGAAATAGAAATAGGTTCTGCAACACCAATTGCATAAGAAAGTTGTACTTCTAATTTGTCTGCTAGGCCTGCTGCTACAAGATTTTTAGCAACATAACGCGCGGCATAGGCAGCGCTACGATCAACTTTAGAAGGATCTTTTCCAGAAAAACAACCTCCACCAGCTCTTGCACTTCCACCATATGTATCTACAATTATTTTTCTTCCTGTTAATCCCGAATCACCTTCTGGACCTCCTATAACAAAACGACCAGTAGGATTAATTAATATTTTAAAATCAAGATTCATATTAAAACTTTTAATAACAGGAATCATTATTTCTTCTTTAATATATTTTTTGAAAGCATCTAAATCAATATTTTCATCATGTTGACATGACATTAAAACAGTATCAACACGTGGCATATCTAATGTATAATCAATAGTTACTTGTGATTTCATATCAGGGCGGGCGCCTTTAAATTTTCCTTCTTTTCTTAATTTAGTAGCTACTCTCACTAATTTATGAGCCATAACTATAGGTAAAGGCATATAATTATCTGTTTCATTAGATGCATACCCAAACATTATTCCTTGATCACCAGCACCTTGTTTTTCAATACAACCTTTATCAATACCTTGGGCAATATCTTTAGTTTGTTCCTTAATTAAATTTAATATGCGGCAATTATATCCATCAATACCATATTCTTTTTTAGTATAGCCAACATCAATAAGAACTTGACGAGCTATTTTTTCATAATTAATTTTTGCTTTTGTAGTTATTTCACCACCAATTAATAAAAAATCAGAAGTTATAAAACATTCGCAAGCAACGCGCGAATATGGATCTTCTTTCAAACATGCATCTAATATAGCATCCGAAATTTGATCACATAATTTATCTGGATGACCTTCAGACACAGACTCAGATGTAAATAAGATTTTTGGTACAGCCATTTTTAACCCCTAAAGAAGATAATTATCTTCTTTGAGAAGATTTTCTTCTTTTAACGTTTAAATTATCACTTTTTTGTATATCAAAGTCAATCATATTAATTTTATTTAAAAATAATTCTTTACTAGTTATTCCAGTAACCTTTTCTATTACTTCATAATCAAGTCCCATTTCAAATAGTAAATCTGCCATTTTAAATTGTTCTTTTGCTTTTTTTGAATACATTTTATCACCAAAATTATTATGCTCAATTTCTAATTTTTTTTGCATTAAAAAAAATTATTTTAATAGTAATAAAATATAAAAAAAGAAGTTGATTAACCAAATTTTCATTTAGAAAAACAACTTCATTCGTTTTATTTTATAGATTTTAACGCTTCAGCTAATTGAGCTGGACAAGATGTTTGCTTCATACCACATTTTAAGCCATCAAGACATGATATAATATCTTCAACTTTTCTCCCTTCAACTAATCTAGCAATACCTTGAAGATTACCATTGCATCCACCAATGACTTTAAGATTTTTTACAAAGCCATCTTCAACATCAAATTCCATTTGACGTGAACAAACACCTTTAGGCAAATATTTAATATGCTGTTTCATTTTATTCACTTACTTTTAAAGTAACTCCATTAGCATCTGGTGTAGAATTTAAATAATCCACAATTATTTTTTTCTTATCTTGTTTAATGACTTTACAAGTACTAACTTTTGTCACTTTACCTTCAATTATTGCATCGACAAGTCCTGAACATCCAGGATAACCACATACTCCGCAATTTGCACCTGGCATATTTTTCATAACTTCTTGTTTACGTGGATCTTCTTTTACAGTTAAAAATTTATCTGCAACTGCTAAAATTAAGCCTAAAACTATTGCGATAATTACTAGCACTAATGAAGCACTTAAAACCGAATTCCAATTCATTTTTTCTCATTCTCCTTTTTATTAACTTTATTACGGCATAATGGATTTGAACAATCGATGCATGATTCATCAATTTCTTCACATCCTTCAGGTTTGGGAATTTTATTATTTAATTTATAAGAAAGAATAAAAATTCCAAATAATATTACAGCAACTATTATACCGATAAAGAAATTTTTCATTTTCTAAAATACTCCAGCAAATCCGTTTATAAACACAATTGCCATAATAGCGGAACAAATAAGTCCAATTGCAACACCTTTAAATCCTTTTGGTGTAGGTGCAGCATCCATTTTTTCTCTAATTACCGCAAAAAGATATAAAGCTAAGAAGTATCCTAAAGCTGTACCTATAGCAAAAATTAAAATAAATAGAAAATCACCAAGTAAACCCATTGAATTAGTAATATTAAATGATCCATAAAAAGCAGACATATCAGTTGTTTGTTTAACGACATATAAAACAACACAGTTCGTGGTAATTAATGGAAGATAAATACCTAAAGCTTTATATAATGATGGTGAGAACTTTTTTACAAACATTTCAACAAATTGAACAACACTAGCTATAACTAATATAAAGCAAATTGTTGACATATAACCTATTTCAAATTGCTCTAAAAGCATATTCAAAAAGAAACATATTAGTGTCGCTAAAAATGTGACAAATGTTAATGCAAGTCCCATTCCTATTGAATTCTTTTTAGATTTAGAAACTCCTAAATATGAACAAATACCATATGGAAGAGAAAATACAACATTGCTTGTTAACAATGCTTTCATAAATAAGGTAAATGCCGCGGACATTATTTTACCTCCTTAGCTAAATTTTCTTTAGCTTTTTTTTCTTTTAATTTTTTGCTTTCTTCTATTTTTAATTGAATAGCAAAGAAAACGCCTAAAATCAAACCAAACATCATAAATGCACCAGATGTTTGCACAAATATAGGCATCTTAATTGCTTCTAAAGGTAAAAACGAAAATAATTGTTTACCAGTAAAAGGATTATTAAATGAAATACCACCTGTTCCTAAAACTTCTCTAAAAAACGCTAATAACAAACAAGAACCTAAAAAGCCAATTCCAGTTCCTAATCCATCAAGCATAGAATCAACAACAGTATTTTTACTTGCAAAAGCTTCTGCTCTACCTAAAATAATACAATTTACAGTTATCATAGGAATGAACAATCCTAAATTACTTGCTAAATCTGGAGTAAATGCTTTCATTAAATACTCTATCATAGTAACAAAACAAGCAATAATAACAATAAATACTGGAATTCTGACTTCGTCAGGAACCCATTTCCTAATTAATGAAATAAAGGTATTTGTGCAAAATAATACTAAAATAACAGCAACTCCCATACCTAAAGCATTATTGATAGAAGTTGTTACTCCTAAAACTGGACACATTCCAAGTAAATTTATTAATATTGCATTTTCTTTAATAAGAGGATTTATGAAAATACTTTTTTTACTTTGCTTTTCCATTAGTTATTACCTCCCATAAAATTATTTCGATAGTGTAAAAATGCTTGATTAACAGCGTATTTCATGGCATTTTCTGTTTTTGTCGCACCTGCTGTACGATAAAAAGAACCTTCACCATCGCCATATTTAACTAATGCATCTTTTACTGCATCAACATTTTCAAATTGCTTTGCATATCCAGAATTGTTATTTGCAACAACTGTGTATGCATCTACTTTATTAGCCTCAGAATCAATACCAAGCATAAAAGAAACAGTGCCAGATTGAGGATCTTGAGTTGTCAAAGAATAAACGTATGAATTTTTTCCTTCGTGTTCAATTTTTTTCAAATCTTTAATTTGACTATAATCTTTAAAATCTAAATATTTTTCATCTAAATCAAGAATATTTATTTCACCTTCATACAAACTTGCATATGCTTCTTCTGTTTTCTTTTGTTCATTCTTTTCCATCTGTGGTTTGCAAAAATTAACAACAATTGCAAGCGTAGTACAAAATATTAAACTTACTCCGCCTAAAAATAAAGGTAATTTTACAAATTTATTCATAATAGACCTCCAAATTTTCTAAAGAAGGTTCATGATATTCCACGACTTCTTTAGAAACAGGTTTAAGATTCACATCTGGATCTGATTGTTTTACACCAATTGTATAAGAACAAGAAATAAGTAAGAAAACTAGTGAAATCGCACCAATTACTATTGCTTTTGTTTTAAATTTATCTGTTGTTCTACCAGCAAGAAGATTATCAATTAATGGAGTTAACATATTAACTGTTAAAATTGAATAAGCAACACCTTCAGCAGATGATCCTCTAAATCTAATTAGCATTGTAACAAAACCTGCAATAGAGCCAAATAATATCTTGCCCAAAGGAGTTGTAGGACTTGTTACAGGATCTGTTAAACAGAAAACTGCACCAAATAATATACCACCTGTACAAATTTGATAAATCATGAATTTAATAGGATAATATGTTCTGCAACCAACAATCAATGCTGATAAAGAACACATTACTAAATAAGATAAACAAATACGATAATCAATTACTTTTCTAATGCAAAGTATAATTCCAACTATTACTAAAACAATAGAAAAAGTTTCACCAAGAGCGCCTGCATAATTTCCAAGTACAACATCCCATTTAGGAGTATTGAAAGCATGCAAATCCCATCCATTTCCAGCCCATTCAGTTAAAATAGTCGCACCTGCATTAATGCTTTCGGATCCATTAAAATCTTTTAATCCGTAGGAAAATGATGTGTTAAAACAAATTAAAGCAAATATTCTACCAACAATCGCAGGATTAAATATGTTATGACCAAAGCCACCAAAAAGCATTTTACCTACTACAATGGCTACAATTGAACATATAATTATTTGCCACCAAGCAACACCAACTGGCATTAACAAAGCTAAAATTATACCTGTTATATATCCAAAAGAATTTAATTCTTTTTTTAATAACGACTTAATATCATGATTAGCTTCTTGTTTCCATTTAGGAATAAAAAAGAGAATTTCCACTAAACTACAAGAAAGAACACTTATTAAAACATTAATTATAGCAAATAAGCCTTCTTTTGCATTTCCTTTAGTAAAATAATATATTATTGAACAAAGCCAAACTACCAATAAACCAAGAAGTAATTCCATCATTATTTTAAATGTACTTCTTGGGCTTCTTACGTATGGATTTGGATTAATAGCAAGTTTCATTATTTCTTACCTCCTTTCATTGCTTCTTGTTTTTTTAATTGAAGTGAAGTAACCATTTTTGCTTTTTTTACAAAATCACTTACATCAATTTTACTAGGACAAATATAAGAACATAAGCCACATCCAATACAAAGCCATGGTTTCAATGCCATCATTCGCTCATTGTTTTTTCCTTGATATGCAGCCTTAATTTCTACAGGTTGTAAATATGAAGGGCAATGATCTGTACAAGCTCCACATCTTAAGCAAGGAATTGTGTTTAATTTTAAACGAGGAAGAATAGTTAAGCCACTTGTATAAGATAAAAATACTGCTTTATCATCCA
The DNA here is from genome assembly GCA_947632435.1 of uncultured Bacilli bacterium. Lineage (GTDB taxonomy): Bacteria > Bacillota_I > Bacilli_A > RFN20 > CAG-449 > CANRPC01. Next base: position 18,006 of record CANRPC010000020.1, read on the forward strand.
TAACTCCTCTTGAACACATTGGTCCACCAAAAGATACAGAAACATCATCATATTTATAGCCACCTAAAAATTCAATCACATCGCTTCCTCTTGTATAAATTGGAAGTTCGACATTTGATGGATTATTTATTCCTTCACCAGAAATAGTGACAATTTTTCGAGTAATAACTTGACCATCATAGCAAGCTTTAGCAAAACGCACTACTGATTCTAAATTATTAACGATTGCATGTGCTTCACTTGGCAAACGATCATAAGTTCTTTTCAAAACTTCTTTAACTAAATGTCTTTCCCATCCAGATGGATAAACATTTTTTACACGATATGTTTTTAAATTTGGATTATTTTGTGAAATATCTTGATAAATATTATCAACATCAGGATTTCCTTCTTTATAGCAAAGAATTGCTTGTTTAGCACCTGACAATTTCAAAAGTAAACTCATGCCTTTTATAACGTATTCTTTATTTATTAATAATGAATGATGATCATCTGATAAATAAGGTTCGCATTCCACAGCATTAACTAAAATTGTATCAATACCATCTGTTTTACGATACTTTATAAACATTGGGAATCCAGCACCACCATGTCCTAAAATCGCAGCATCTATCATTCTTTGCAATAATTCTTCTCTTGAAGAATCTTCATTTAAAATTTTTAATGGTGGTTCTTTTTCATACTTTTCATCATTTTCAATTACAAAATGTTTGACATTTCTACCAATGTTTGCATGAAAAAGATTTTCTTCACGAACTATTTTTCCCGAAACAGTTGCAAAAACAGGAATCATATTATCTTCACGATAACCAATTATTGTTCCTTCTTTAACATAATCACCAATTGCAACATTTAATTTAATTGGTTTAGAGTTAACTGGATCAACAAGTGGAACAAAAACTTCTTTAGGATTAAAAGTTACTACTTCTTTTCCATAAGTTAGTTCTTTACTCTTATGAATATTATGAAGATGTTTATGTCCCATGGATGTAAAAATTGACATAATAAAATCTCCTTTTTTATTTATTATAACATTGAGTTATAATTTAAGCCATAACAAAAAAACAAAACTACTCAATAATTGAGTAGTTAACATTATTTTTTATTTAACAATTTCGCCATAAACTAAGCCTGAAAATGAGCCAGCATTTGCTTCATCAGTATCTACATGCATTGCTAAAGCATATTGATTAGATACTCTGCAGACAACATCATCGAAAATTAATTTTCTTCCTGTTTCATTTAAAACACGAACTTTAACAATTTCGCCATTTTTTACATTTAATTCTTTAGCATCTTCTTCTGTCATATGAATATGACGTTTCGCGGCAATTACACCTTCTTTTAATTCTACTTCTCCACATGGACCAACCAATTTGCAAGCACCAGAGTTAGCAACATCTCCTGATTCTCTAACAGGGATACTAACTCCAATTGATCTAGCATCTGTCAAAGATAATTCAACTTGATTTAACTTTCTACATGGACCTAAAATAGAACAATTTAAGACACCTTTTGGTCCAACAACTTGAACTTTTTGATTTGAAGCGAATTGTCCTGGTTGTGAAAGTTCCTTTTTAATTTCTAATTGGGCACCTTTCCCAAATAAAACCTCGAGAGTTTCTTGTGTTACATGAACATGACGTGCACTTGTTTCAATTAATATTTGTTTCATTTTAATGTTAATTCCTTTCTCACAAAAATATTTTAATACTTTATTTTAAACATGTCATTAAAAAAATATCATTTAGTTTTTACATTTCTTATTTATTTTTTTGATAATCTAAAGCAGCTTTAATAAATCCTAAAAATAATGGATGAGGTCTAGTTGGTCTAGATAAAAATTCAGGATGAAATTGACAACCAACAAAAAATGGATGATTTTCTAATTCCACAATTTCCACTAAATTAGATGTTTCATTATATCCAGATACTTTAAGGCCTTTACTTTCCATTAATTCTCGGTAATTATTATTAAATTCATAACGATGTCTATGACGTTCTTTAATATTTTCTTTGCCATATAAAAGTTGAACTTTGGTTCCCTTAACAAGTTTACAATCATATAATCCAAGACGTAAAGTACCGCCTAAATTTAATCCCTTATATTGGTCAGGTAAAAAATCAATAACTGGATTAGAAGTACTTTCATTAATTTCTGTAGAATTAGCATCTTCTAAATTGCAAACATTTCGCATAAATTCAATTACCGCGAGTTGCATACCATAGCAAATACCTAAAAAAGGAATTTGATGCTCTCTTGCATATTTTGCTGCAAGCATTTTTCCTTTAGTAGCTCTGGAACCAAAACCGCCTGGAACTAAGATGCCTGAAACATTTTTTAATTGTTCAATATAACCATCTTTAAAAACATCATCTGATTGAACCCATATAATTTTTATTTTTTTACCAACTTCATAGCCTGCGCTATTTAATGCTTCCACAACACTTAAATATGCATCATGAAGTTGCACATATTTACCAACTAAAGCAATTTTTACTTCGCCATTTAAAGCATCAACTTTATTAATTAAAGCTTGCCATTCTCTCATATCAATTGATTTAGTTTGTAAATTAAAATGCTGACAAATATATTCATCTACACCTTGATTTTGTAAAGAAGTCACAATTTTATATAAATTTTTCTCATCTTTAGCGCTCACTACCGCTTGTAAATTAACATCGCAAAAATCAGATACTTTTTTCTTAATTTCTAAATCTGCACCATTTTCTGAACGTAAAATAAGCATATCTGGCTGAATACCTAAAGATCTTAATTCTTTTACACTATGCTGCGTTGGTTTAGTTTTTACTTCTCCTGTTACGCCTAAAGTAGGAAGTAATGTAGTATGAATAAAGAAAGTATTACTTACTCCTACTTCTCTTCTCCATTGACGTATTGCTTCTAAAAAAGGTAGGGATTCTATATCTCCAACAGTACCACCAATTTCTGTGATGATTACATCAGCATGAGAAGTTTGTTCGGCAAAACGTATTTGATTTTTTATTTCATTAGTTATATGAGGAATCACTTGTACAGTTTTTCCTAAGTAATCACCATGACGTTCTTTATTAATCACAGTTTGATAAATTTTTCCAGCAGTAACATTTGAAACTTTTGAAAGATTTTCATCAATAAATCTTTCATAATGCCCTAAATCTAAATCAGTTTCAGCACCATCATCTGTTACAAATACTTCACCATGTTGATAAGGAGACATTGTTCCTGGATCAACATTTATATACGGATCAAATTTCTGCATAAAAACTTTTAATCCACGATTTTTTAAAAGTCTTCCAATACTTGAAGCAGCAATACCTTTACCTAAACTTGAAACAACTCCACCTGTAACAAAAATATATTTTGCCATATTTATTATTTATTTAACCTTTCTTTAACATTCAATGAAGGATGAAAGGATAAACTTTTTTTACTAATTATAGTTATTTGTTCCTTAGTTATTGGATTTATTCCCGTTCTTTCTTTTCTATTTTTAACTTTAAAAGTGCCAAATTGTGAAATTTTTACTTCTTCTCCATGCTCTAAAGTATCTAAAATAATCATAAAAACATCTTCAACAGTTTTTAAAGCATCTTTTTTTGTAAGTCTTGATGTAACTGCAACTTTTTCAGCCAATTCTATTTTATTCATAATAACCCCTTAATGCACATTTGTGAGTGTAACATTTAAGAATTAAAAATTCAATTTAATTAGCCATTTTTTAAATTTTTAATTTAAAGATTTTAAAAAAATATTTGATTCTTTTGTTGTAACATAAAACTTAAAAAACCGCGAATTTCGCGGCTTTTTAATAAATTAAAATACAAATGCTATTAAATTATTTTTACCTTTATTAGATATAGTTTTAATTAGTTGCTGCAATTTAACCTTTACATTATCTGGTAAATTATCTAATTTTAAGGCTATTCCTTGATTAATTATATCTTTAAATTTGCGACCAAACATTTCACAATCCATAATTGATAATGGGTCTTTTTCATAACTTTCTAATAAATAATCAACAAAGAATTGTGCTTGTTCTTTTGAGCCGAGAATTGGTTCAAAAGTTGTTTCAACATCAACCTTAATGACATGATATGTAGGGATAGTGGCCTTTACTTTTATACCATATCGTGACCCTTGTTTTTGCACTACTGGTTTATCTATGACCATTTCTTGTTGGTCCGCCTCAGCAAATCCATATCCAGAAATTTTTGCCATTTTTATCGCGTTATGAATAAATTCTAACTCTTTTTTTGTTTCCGAAAATTCACTTAAAACTGCAATTAATTGACCTTTATCCGATATTTCACATCCAACTAAATCGTGAAGGACATTTTCATATAATCCTTCTTTTACATCAATTTGTACAGTAACTAAACCACTACCCATATCTAATTCAACAATTTTAGAAGAAGAAACATTTTCATTTTGAGCAATCAATTCATTAATTTTTTCAACATCTTTTAATGTAAATGCTTGATTCATTCCTTGATCTATTGAATCTTGGAGTGATTTTCTTAAAGGATGTTCTTCCATAAGTGAGGATACCCATGAAGGCATCAATAGATCAATTCCATTAATAGAAAATTGATTTAATGCTTCTTTTAGAATTTCTTCTGTTTTATTTTCATCCATTTTAGTGACATCACAAAGAATTACAGGAATATTATATTTTTCCTCTAATTCTTTTTTTATTCCTAATGCTTTTTCACTTTCTGGATTTTTAGAATTTAAAATAATTACGTATGGTTTATTTAGTTCTGACATTTCCTGCATAACTTTTGTTTCTGCAGAAAGATAATCTTCGTAATTAAAATCATTTATTGATCCGTCACTTAAAACAACAATACCAATTGTTGAATGTTCGCGAATTACCTTTTCTGTTCCAATTCTTGCAGCCTCATCAAATGGAATTTCATCTTCAAACCATGGTGTTTTAACCATTCTCATTTTTCCATCTTCTAAATATCCTGATGCTGAATCAATCAAAAAGCCAACACAATCTATTAATCTTACATGAAGAGAAAAATTATCTTCAATCTTAATCGTCGCAGCATTTGATGGTATAAATTTTGGTTCCATTGTAGTAATTGTTTTACCATCACCAGATTGAGGAAGCTCATCAATTGCTCTTTTTTTCTCTTCCCCTTCTTCCATATGATTAATGACTGCGACTTCCATAAATCGTTTAATAAAAGTAGATTTACCTGTTCTTACTGGTCCAACAACTCCTAAATACACATCGCCATCTGATCTTTTGGAAATCTCCTTCATTAATTGTAATGTATCCATAATGCCTCCCTAATATTCACTTATACTTATGAATAATAAAAATAAAATATGTCATTTTTATAATAAATTTGCTTTATAAAAATTTAAAAGTTATAATTACTTTTAGTGAGGTAACAAAATTTATATGAAAAAAATTATAGCAATTTTTTTATTGTCTTACCTAATGTTATATAGTTGCAACAATAATAAAGCATCTTCAAATAATACAACAGTTGATACAAGTGAAATTGAAGAAAATATTTTAAAATCTTGCAATTTTACAATGGATTTAACTTTATATAATTTAAAAGAACAAACATATGATTATAAAAATAATTATGGTCAAGGAACTATTACTACTGATTTTATATATATAACTTGTGAATTTTATTTCACTGAAATTTATCAAATCGATGAAAAACTTATTTTAACAGTAAATGAAAATGAAGTATTTTCTTTGGAAATTAATTCCGAAATTAATTTCATTACATTCTTGGTTGAAGATACTAATTGGTCAAATTATTATTAGAGGAAAAATTTATGAAATCTTTTTCAAAATTATTATGTTTTGCTTTACCAATGTTTTCATTGATACCTTTACAAAATAACAATTTAAATAGTGAGAGGATTTTTGATGAGGATTTAAAAGTTTTAACCACAAGTTCTATTCGAGATTCTGAAGATTATTATTTAAAAATTCTAGCTAAAATACCTTCTTCATTTTATAAAAAAGAAAATGATTTTGGCTTTATTTCTACAAAATTATGGGATATTGTGGATTCTAATGATTTTGTTTTATCGCATGAAAAAGTAACTAATCATCAAATTAATTTTAAAGAAATTTCCATTAATGATGATTTTATAACTTTTGCTTCGGATTTAAAAATACCCAAAGAAGATTTAACAATTGATTATGCAGTAAGAAGTTATGTTAAAGAAAATAATCAAATATATTATTCTCAGGAAATAGTTACTTTTAATTATTATAAAATTGTGGAAAAAATTGAAAATGCAAATAATGATAAAATTAGCATTTTAAATTATGCTTCTAAGGCTAAAGAAATAAATGACAATGGTTTAGATTTTGTATTTGATCAAAATCAAGGCATTTACAAAGTAACAGGTTTTAAAGAAACTGCATTAGAAAACACTATTATTCCTTCTTATTATAAAGGTTATCCTGTAACGGAAATAAGTGAAAATGCCTTTATTAATAATAATGTTATTAAAACAATTCAAATACCTGATACTTTAAAAACAATCGCCAAAAATGCTTTTAAAAATGCTTCTTTAGTTATTTATGTTTCCTCTAAAGATTATTTAGAAGATTGGGATGTCAATTTTAATCCTTCATATTGTCCTATTTATTATGATATTAAATCAAGAAGAAATCATAAAGAATATTTAACTAATGAAAATCGTATTAAAATAGAAAATTATATTCATCAACTTGTTTCAGGAGGAAATAAATTATTTAATCAAGAAAATTATCCTATTTATAAAACTCATTATTCTGATGCAGTAATGATGTCCGCGTTATTAGATTTATATGAAGTAAATCATGATCCATACTATTTAAATAGCGCAATTAACGAATTTAGTCAGTTTATAAATAATAATAAAGGTAAAATATCTTGGAAATATACTCCTTCTGGAGGACAATTAGATTCTATACCTATTGGAGATGTTTTGTTACGTTTTTATAGCATTACAAAAGATGAATCTTATTTTAATTTGTCTTCAAGAACTCATGATATTTTAGTAAGTTCTAATCGCATTAAATGTGAAGGAAAAAACTTTTATCATAAAAATAATTATCCAAATCAAATTTGGTTAGATGGATTATATATGGCAATGCCTTATTATGCAAGATATGAAACATTTTATAACGAACATAAAAATTATGAAGATATTTATAAGCAATATAAATATGTTTATGATAAAATGCGCAACGTGGAAAATGGATTATATTATCATGGTTATGATGAAAGCAATTTACAATCTTGGTCAAAAGAAAATGAAACAAATCCTAAATGTTCTTTATCGTTCTGGGGAAGAGCTATAGGATGGCTTGTAGTTTCTTTAGTTAATGTTATTGATACGTTAGAAGTAAACAATGAAAATGAATTGATATATGAAACATTTTTAGAAAAAATGCTTAAAGAAAGTATTCAAAGTGTCTATAATTTTGCTGATGAAGAAACAAATCTTTTTTATCAAGTAATTGATCAAGGCACAAAAGCTGGAAATTATTTAGAAACAAGTGCTTCTAGTTTAATTTGTTTTGCAACATTAAAAGCAAATCGTTTAGGTATACTAGATGAAGAATATTATTTAAAAGGATTAAAAACTTTTAATTCAATTTTAGAACAAAAACTTATATATGATGAAATAAATAATAAATATACTTTGAAAGATATCAATCTTGTCGCAGGTTTAGGTGATACAAGAAATGGGACTTATGAATATTATATTTCTGAACAAGTAGTAAATGATAATGCCAAAGGAAGTGGCCCTTTATTAATGAGTTATAGTGAACTACTATATTAATCTTTTTTAATTTTTACATCTATTTCAATATTATTATCTTTATCATTTTTTATAGATGATTGAATTTTTGGTGTTCTTTTTTTATCTTGATTATCTTCTTTTATTAATCTACTTAATGGTTTATATACAAAAAATGTAACAATACAGACTATAGATGATAACAAAGCATTAAAAGGAACTACAGCAAAAAGTAAATATTTTTGCATATAATTTTTTTCATTTACCGATGGAATCATTGATAAAACAGATATAAATTTATCTAAATCATTATTAAAATAAAGTTTGACATATGTCGGTACAAGTAAAAGCCAATTAAATATAGTCGCGGTTGCTATCCATACTATTGCACCAATAAAAAGTGATAAAATAGCACCTTTTTTGCTTTTTTTAAAATAATAGATAAGAGATGTTACTAAAACGGTAGAAATTCCAATTAAAAGATCTGCGATTTCACCAACCCCAGCGGTATGAGTTATTCCAAGTTTAACTAAAAATCTTATAATAACAACAATACTGCCATAAAATGGACCTGCTATATAGCCTATTAATATTGCAGGTAACATGGAAAAATTGATTTCCAAAAATGGTGGAAAAAACGGCAAAGGAAATTTAACATAAAAGTATAAAATTATACTGATACCAGCGAATAAAGCCGTAATTGTAATATTTTGAATTTGTTTTCTACGCATCTTTTTTCCCTCCAATAAAAAAATCTCTTTTCAGAGATAAAGAAAAAAAGAACTTCTTTATTCCAGCCTTTACTGTCGCCTTTGGAATTTCACCAAATCTATGCCTTAGCATTCGCGGGGTATACCGCCGAGAAGGATTTTCACCTATCCCTGAAGTAAATATATTATCGATTTATTAAAATAAATTGTCAATATTATTGTATTATTTCTACAAAATTAACATAAGCAAGATTATTTATATCATTAATAATTTGTCGTGAATTTTTAAATTCTTTTCTTGCAGCACGCTTAATATATATTGTAATTGTATATACAGATAAACCGCTTGAAGCATAAGCTGCATTGTGCTCTAATGAATAAATTTGAATATTTTTATTTCTTAAATGAGTAATTAATAATTTCAAATCAGGACGTGAATTTAATTCAACATGTAATTCATAAGTAGTGGCTCTATTAATTAATATTGTTTCAATTTTTTGGAAAAATATTAAAACAAACATAATAATAATTTCGCCAAAAATTGCTAATGTATAAAAACCTGCTCCAATAGTAAGTCCCATACAAGCACATGCCCAAAGTCCTGCAGCTGTAGTTAAACCACGAATTTGATTTCTAGAAGTCACCAAAATTGTTCCAGCACCTAAAAAGCCAATTCCTGAAATAACTTGTGCCCCTAGTCTAGCCATATCGCCATTATTACCAGCAAGTTCAAAAATAAATTGATTTGTCATAATGGCAACAGCCGCGCCTATACAAACAAGTACATATGTTCTAAATCCAGCAGCGTGTCGTCTTGATGCTCTTTGTACTCCAATAATACCTGCACATAATACAGCAAGTAAAAGTTTAATAATAATTGAACCAAAACTTATCTCTTGAAGCCACGACCAATTTAATAATTTAACAATAGGATCAACTAACTCAACTAAAAACATTTAATGCCCTCTTTAATTGTTTTGATTATAACATATACATAAAATAAATTAAAGTGTGTTTATTTTTTCATCATCCATATTTATGTTACTCCCGTTTTTTGCAGATTACCTCGTAAAATTTAGGAGCAAAAATAATTAATATATAAAAAAAATTAGGTTTTTCG
>CANRPC010000021.1 GCA_947632435.1 uncultured Bacilli bacterium
TTTTCTCAGCGCAAAATCTATTCTATTTGTATTTATTCTCATTGTCAAGCACTTTTTTATTTTTTTTAACGTTTTTTCTGTTTGGGTTATTAATTTATATTTTATATATAGATATATAGGTCTATTTATATAATTTAATTTAATTTATTATTAATAGTTTTATTTATTCCAAATTTAAATTCTGAATTTATGTGAAGTTGTTCGATTAATGAAAAAGTAAAAAAATCTGATATTGTAATGGAATTTGGTACTCCATATTTAAGAAAATAATCATATAAATTTTGCATTAAAATATTAAAATCATCGTTAGATGTTATTATTATTTCATCATAATAAACTTTTTCTAATGTATATTTATCAATCATTTTCAAAATGTAAATATAATTTTTATCTTCAATTCCAAAACATTCAAAATAAAAATAAACATCCAAATTATTATTTTGCATTGATGAAAAGTTCAAATTTATTTTTGGATAAAATACTTCATTATCAAAATTTGATTCATTTAAAGTACTAACTTCAAAATTTTCTGAAATACGAAAATCAAAATGTAAAACTCTATCATCTTCACATGATAAATTATATTTTAGAATATAATGCAAACTTTTAAAAACATATTTTAAGCAATCAAGACATAAATTTTCACGAATTTCTAAAATAGGTTTAGCATAAAAAGCAAATCTTTTTTCATAAAATCCAACATATAAATTATCAGAAAAATTAAGACGAGATTCTTCATTCCATTTTCTAAATATTTTTTTATTATCTTCAAACAATATAATTAATTTATATTGACACAATGATTCCATTAAATCATTTAATTCAAGATTTTTGGTTTCATTAATAAAATAATAATTATCAAAATCTTTTAAAGAATTAAAAAATAAAATTTTAAAACCTTCTTCATCTTTTTTTAAACTAACAGCAAAAGAAAAATTTTTAGTAACAATGTAAATTGGCTTAAAAAAAACATTTTTATTTAGAAGATGTAATAAATTGTTTTTTACCATCAAAATAATGCTTCTTCGCAAAAGATAATTAGAATATTCAATTGAATTATTTCTCAAAAAATCTTTTGCCACATATTTGCATTTTCTTAAGTAATATTTATCATAAATAATCTTCACTTTTGTTTCTTTTAAATTATTTATAATTTCTTCATGAGTTAAATTTATAAGACTATTCTTAATTTTTTCATCATCAATTTCATTTATTGTTAATTTTTTAATTTCTAAATAGTCTTCATCAAGTAATTTGGAAATTAAAATATTATCTTCATTTTTTAATGTTTCTATTTTTTTTGTTGAAAAATTATAATAATAATCATTTTTATAATTTTTTATGCAATTTATAATATCTTCTATATCTATCATAACATTTTAAACCTATCAAAAAATTCATCCATATATTTTTTTATTTCAATCTCGGAATTTACTCTTTTATAATGTGACCATGCATTCTTAAATAATACTTGATATTTATAAGTTAAAAACCTTTCATCTATTAATAACACTGCTCCAACATCATCTTTAGTTCTTATCACTCTACCTGAAGCCTGTAAAACTTTATTTATACCAGGATTTGTATAAGCATAATCAAAACCATTTTCTTCATGATTATCATAATATTCTTTAATTAAATTTCTTTCAAAACAAATTAAAGGTAAACCAACACCAACAATAATCGCCCCAATTAAACGATCATGAATTAAATCAATACCTTCAGAAAAAGATCCACCTAATACTGCAAAAGCAAGCGTTGTTTGAGTGGGATTTTCTTGAAATGCCGATAAATACAAATCTTTTTCTTTTTTATCCATATTTTTAGTTTGAATTATTATATTTATTTCATTATTATCAAGATATTTTAAAACCGCATTCATATATTCATATGAAGGAAAAAAGACAAAATAATTTCCAATTTTAGAAGAAATAAAAGCTTTTATTGATGAAGCAATTTTTTCATAAGATAAAGCACGATTTTTATATGTTGTGGATATATTACTTTGCACTAATAAAAGAAATTTATCTTGAGAAAAAGGAGAAGCTAGTTTTAAATTTTTTGTTTCTTCATCGCCACCTAATCTTTTAATAAAATATTTCATTGGAGTAAGTGTCGCAGAAAAAAATACTGCGCCTCGAACCTTTTTTATTGTTTTATTAATAAACATTGAAGCATCAAGACATTTTAAATACAATGTTTCTTCTTTACTATTAAAATAAAGTCGATAAGCATCATTATATAATTCGTGCAATTTTAAAAATCTATTAACTTCACGAAAACATATTAAAAATTGCTCACTTACATATAATTCAAAATTTTTTAAAATATCTTGAGAAACACGAAAATAATTTTCTAAAATATCAATATCTGTAAAAGATAAAGCATCATCAAATAAAACATATTCTTCTTCTTGTTTAAAAGAATCTAATAATGCAATGACTTTTTTTAATGCTTTTTTAAATTTTGGATGTTTATATTTTTTAAATATTTTTTGTAGTAATAAAAAATCATCTTCTTTTAATTCACAAGAAAACATATCAAGACTTCTTTCGGCTAAATTGTGCGCTTCATCAACAAGCACAAAATATGGTCTATTGCTTTCTTCAAAGTAGCGTTTTAAATAGACAAAAGGATCAAAAAGATAATTATAATCACAAATAATAATGTCGCATAATAAAGAATAATCAAGTTGTAATTCAAAAGGACACATATCTTTTTTTAAAGCAAATTTTAAAATATCTTCACTTTCAAAAGAGAGTTTTTCATCACTTAATTCAATCAATGCATCTTTTAATTTTGTATAATAATTTTTGGCGTAAATACATTCATCAGGATTGCACATTTTACTTTCACATTGACACATTGTATCTTTACTAGAAATAAGAATTGTTCTGACCACCAATCCTTTTTCAAGCATCAATTTACAAGCATTTAAAGCAACACCTTTTGTTTGATTTTTTGCTGATAGATAAAAAATCTTTTCATTTTGTAATAAAGGAAAAGTTTTAATGGAGGGAAATAAACTGGAAATAGTTTTACCAATTCCTGTCGGGGCTTCAAAAAAGAATGTTCCTCCATCACGTGCAAAATTATAGACATATTTACACAAATCACGTTGTCCTAAGCGATATTCTTCATATGGAAATTCTAAATTTTTTGCACTTTCATTTCTAATAATAAGGTGATTTTCAAGTTTATTATAAAAATTAAGATATTCTTGAATGTAAAAAAGAACTTTTTCTTCAAGCCTATTAAAAGAATAAATGTAATTTTTGAAAAGTTTTGAATCATCATGCTGTGATATATAAGTTAATCTTATTTCCATTTCCTTTTCTTGATGCATTAAAGCATATAAATAGGCATAACAAATTGCTTGACCTAAGTGCCATTTTCCATGTTGTTCAAAAAATTCATCTAATGGAGCCACTGTGGATTTAATTTCATCAATAATAACACGTTTTTCACCCATTATTATTCCATCCGCGCGCCCAATTAATTTTATTTGATATTCTTTAAAATTAATATTTCCTTCTAAATATACTTCAGAAAGATATTCACCACTTTGAATTTTTTGATAACGAAGATGTATTCTGCTACCTTCACTCATCGTGGCATTATTAAAAATACGGGCATCAATATCACCTGTACGTAAAACAAAATCCACTAAACCATGAACAGATAAAACTAAATTTTTATTCATCACTTAATTATAAACATTTATTAATTAATTTTTAAAGTCATTATTTATTTCTTTTAACAAATGTTAATCTTTTTAAACTAAAAAGGAACTATTATGAAATACTGCTTATTTTTTTAAATTTACAATATTTTATAGTTCCTAAATTAATTTATAGATTTAAAAGTTTAATCATCTTTTTTAAATTTATTAAGATTTATTATTTTTTCTTAATTTTTTTAAGGCTTCATTATATTGCCACATAATTGTTCCAATTGGTTTATTTAATTTTTTTGCAATTTCTTTATGAGTAAGTCCTTCATAAATATGCATTTTAATTAAATCACTTTGATACTCACTTAAATTATCAAATAATATATCAAGATAATTATAATTATCTTTTATTAAATCATCTCGATATAAATTTTCTTCTTTATCAAAATCAATATAAACCAAACGTTTTCTTTGATTATAAGTATTTAATGCCAAATTTTTAGCAATTGTTAAAAGATATGACAATCCATTATCTTCATTTTTTAATTTTGCTTGTAAAAGTTTTAAAAACGTTTCTTGAACAAGTTCTTCGGCTAATTCTTTATTTTTAACAATGTCATATATTATGTTATAAACATAATTATTAGTCGCGTAATATAATTCATTAAAAGATGATTCATCGCCATTTTGAGCTTTTACAATTAATTTTGCTAAGATAATATTATCAATCATATACACTCCAAATTAAGAAAGTTTGGATTTAATTTTATCAAAAAAACTTGATTTCTTCTTTTTTGCGTCTTCTAATTCCTTAAATTTCTTTAATAAATTTTTTTGTTCTTCACTTAAATTAGTTGGTGTTTTAACGATAATTTTAACATATTGATCACCTTGTATCGATGCATTTCTAATATCTTTAACACCTCTACCTTTAATTTTCAAAACTTGATTTGGTTGAGTTCCACTGGCAATATTAACTTCAACAGGTCCATAGACAGTATTAACCTCTACTTTACACCCAAGTATTGCATCAACAAAAGGAATTTCAATTTCTGATCTAATATCGTTTCCATCACGAACAAATTCTTTACTGGAAGCAACATTTACTTCAATATATAAATCTCCATTTGGTCCTCCATTAAGTCCACGTTCACCTTTTGAAGCAACTTTAATTTGTTGACCATTATTTATACCTGCAGGAATTTTAATTTCAATATCTTTTTTAACGCGATTATATCCTTTACCATTACATGATGAGCAGCGATTCTTAATGATTTTTCCTGTACCTGAACATCTTGGACAGGTTCTTTGAGTTTGCATTGTCCCAAAAATTGTTTGTTGAGAAGAAGTAACTTGACCACTTCCATGACAATCTGGACATGTTTCAATATCATTAGGAGTTTGGGCACCAGTACCTGAACAATTTGGACATGTTTCATCATATGTAACAGGTAAAACTATTGTTTTTCCATTAATTGCATCCATAAAGGAAATTCTTATCTGCATTAAAGTATCATTTCCTCTAATTGGACCAGAACGCGATCTACGACGTGAAGAGCCTCCAAAAAATGAACCAAAAATATCGCCTAAATCAACATCTTGGAAGCCACTAAAACCAGATCCAAAGCCACCTTGACCTTGATCAAAAGCAGCATGACCAAATTGATCATATTGCGCTCTTTTATTAGAATCAGAGAGCACATCATATGCTTCCTGAACTTCCTTAAATTTTTCTTCAGCACCAGGCTCTTTATTTAAATCTGGATGATATTTTTTGGCAAGTTTTCGATACGCAGATTTAATTTCATCATTTGAAGCGGATTTAGAAATACCTAACACTTCATAATAATCTCTTTTTTCAGCCATTTAATCACCTGTCTTTCTTATAACTTCATAAGGAGGCTATAAAAAGCCTCCTAAAATTAACTATTTCTTTTCTGTAAAGTCTGCATCAATAACATCATCATTATTACTTGATGTTTCGCTCTTTTCATTTCCTTGTGGATTTGCTTGAGCTTGTTGATTTTGATATTGTTGAGCCATTGCTGCAGCTTGTTCTAATTCATTCATTTTAGCTTTCAAAGTTGCAATGTCATTGCTATCAAGAGCATTTTTTAACTCATCTCTTAATTTTTGAGTTTGTTCTTTTTGATTAGCATCCATCTTATCACCTTGTTCAGCTAAAGATTGATCAATTTGAGCAATTAAAGATTCAGCTTTATTTTTAATTTCCACTTCTTCTTTACGTTTTTCATCAGCTTCTTTATTCTCTTCAGCTTCTTTAACCATTCTATCAATATCAGCTTTTGATAATCCATTAGAACCAGAAATTGTTATTTGTTGTTCTTTTTGAGTATCTAAATCTTTTGCTTTAACATTTACAATACCATTTGCATCTATTGAGAATGTAACTTCAATACGTGGTTGACCTCTTCTTGCTGGTCTAATTCCATCAAGTTTAAATGTGCCTAAAAGTTTATTATCTCTGGCCATTGGTCTTTCGCCTTGATAAACCATAATGTCAACAGCAGGTTGATTATCTTCAGCAGTAGAGAATACTTGAGATTTTGTTGTTGGAATTGTTGTATTACGATTAATAAGTGGAGTCATAACACCACCCATAGTTTCAATACCAAGTGTTAATGGAGTAACATCAAGCAATAAAATATCTTTTTTATCACCACTTAGAACTCCACCTTGAATTGCAGCACCAACAGAAACTGCTTCATCAGGGTTTACTGACATATTAGGTTGTTTACCAGTTAATCTCTTAACTAAATCAACAACAGCAGGCATACGAGTAGAACCACCGATTAAAATAACTTCATCAATATCATTTGTAGACATTTTTGCATCAGCAAGTGCTTTACGAACTGGTTCTTCTGTTCTTCTTAATAATTCCAAAGTTAATGATTGGAATTTTGCTCTTGTTAATTTAGTTTCAAAGTTAATAGGTCCATTAGCGCCCATTGCTAAGAATGGAAGAGAAATAATAACTTCTAATTGACTTGAAAGAGCAATTTTAGCTTTTTCTGCTTCTTCTTTTAATCTTTGAAGAGCCATTTTATCGTTTTTCAAATTAACATTATGTTCTCTTTGAATTTCACTTAGCAAATATTGAACTAAAACATTATCCCAGTCATCGCCACCTAAATGTGAATCACCAGAAGTAGAAATAACCTCAAATGTTCCATCTCCAATATCTAATATAGAAACATCAAATGTACCACCACCTAGATCATAAACTAAGATTTTTTGTGATTCTTTACTATCTTCACCATATGCTAAAGCTGCCGCGGTTGGTTCAGATATAATACGAACAACATCTAATCCAGCGATTTGGCCAGCATCTTTTGTTGCTTGTCTTTGAGCATCATTGAAATATGCAGGAACAGTAATAACTGCTTTTTCAATCTTTTGTCCTAAATTATCTTCAGAATATTTTTTAATATAAGCTAAAATTTTAGCTGAAATTTCTTGTGGTGTAAAATCCTTATTAATGCAACCTATATGAACTTTTTCACCAGTTCCCATTTTTCTTTTTATTGAGGCAACTGTATCTGGATTTGTAAGTAATTGTCTTTTTGCAGCATGTCCTACAATTTCCTCACCATTAGCTTTAAATGCTACAACAGATGGTGTTGTGTTTGGTCCTTCTGGATTTGGAATGACTTTTACTTTACCATCCGCCATCATATAAGATGCAACTGAATTTGTTGTACCTAAATCAATACCTAAAATAATTTCTTTTGCCATAATTTTAATCTCCTTTATTAATTAATTTTATTTTCATTTTGTTGAGTTTCTTCTTCAACATGTTCATCTTTTTTAGTTGACTTTTTAGATACTACAACCATCGCTGGACGAACTAAACGATCCTTTAAAGTATATCCATTTGAATATACTTGTATAACCTTATTGTCTTCTTCTCCTTCTTTTATATCGATTGCTTGCATGGTGTCGTGATTAAAATCACTACCAGCTTCTGGAGAAATTTGTTTTACCCCTTCTTGTTCTAAAGCAGAAAGCATTTGCCGATAAATCATTTCAAAACCTTTGACATAATTTATTAATGCAGGGTTATCAGGTTTTACCATTAAAGATAAATAGAAAGAATCAAGTACAGGGAGCAATTTTTCAACAAAACCCATCGCTCGATATTTTAAAAGATTTTCATGATCTTTTTCATAAGATTTTCTTAAATTATCACAATCTGCCGCAGTACGATAAGCTTTGTCTTTCCACATTGCAATTTCTTGATTTAATTTTTCAATTTCCTGAAGAAGTTTTTCATCACCCTTTTTCTTTTTTTGTGGTTTTTCTTCATCGATTACTTCTTCTTTTTTTGTTTCATTTATTTCATTTTCCATAATCATTCCCTTTCATCTTCATCATTAAAGAATTTTTCCAATTCTTTTGCTAAATAATCAAGTGCATTTAAGACTAAATCATAATCCATTCTTTTAGGTCCAACTAAAGCAATTGTTCCTTTACCACCTGAACCAAATGGAATTTTTTTAGAAATTAAAGCAACATCATCAAGTTCAATTCCATTTTCATCTTGAAAGCCAATTTGTACTTGAATATCTTCATTGCTTCGAACCACCTTTTCAACTTTGGATGGTGATTCGATAAAACGAATCATTTTCTTAAGTTTTTCAGTATCTTCAGAAAATTCTGGTTGATCAAGCAAATTTTCAGTTCCAAATAGAGAAACTCTTTCACTTGCAAATTTGATAAACGCCTCTATAAAAGCTTTATAAATTGCATCATTAGACTTTACATAAGATTCAAGAACTGGTTTCATGCTTTCCATTTTCTCAATAAGTTGAGAAATAGGTGTACCAACAAGACGTTTATTTATCATTTTCACGCACTCTTTAATATCATTAATATTTACTTTAGAATTTAAAATAAACGTTTTATTTTCGACATATCCTTTATCAGTAATAAATACAGCAGTAGCCGAATTTTCAGATAAAGGAATTGCTTGTACAGAAAGCAAATGTTCTTCATCAGCATTTGGTCCTAATACCACAGAAGCAAGATTTGTCATATGAGAAATCATTTCACATGAATCTTTTATTACATCTTCGACAGATTTTGCTTTTTTATCAAGGATAAGGGCTAATTTTGATTTTAACTCTTCATCTAAGTCATTAGTTCTTAAATTTTCAACGTAATATTTATAACCTTTTGAAGAAGGAATTCTTCCAGATGAAGTATGAGTCTTTTCAATAAATCCTTGTGCTTCAAGTATTGCCATCTCGTTTCTTATCGTCGCAGATGAATAAGGCAAATCATACTTTTCAATTAAAGTTGATGAACCAACAGGCGTAGCGGTTTTAATAAAGTAATCCACTATACACTTTAATATGTAATCGTGTCTTGATAACTCCATATAACCTCCTTTAGCACTGTTTTGCCCCGAGTGCTAATTCTATTATATGATAATTTTTAGCACTGTCAACACTTTATTGCTAATTTTTTTAATTTTTTTATGTTTATTATTTATTATTCTTAATTTTTAATAAGAAAATCCTAAAAAAACAAATTATAATAAAAAAAACATATAAAAAGCTGAAAAGAAATAACTTACCATTCAATAAATTTTTCTTAACAGCTTGCATTAAATTTGTTCTAATTAAATTTTATTATTTTGTTTTCTCACGTTTTATTAATGCTATCGTAGATGGAATATCATTCATTAAAATAAATGCATCCTCTTTAGAAGGTTTAAGACTTATTGGTTTAACTTTTCCTAAGTTAGAGCTTATTGATAAAACTTTTATATAACATTTTGCTTTTGTTTTTATAATAACACTATATGCATTTTTTAATTTTATTAAACCTATAATAAAATAAATAATTGCAAGAAAAATAAATACACCCATATAAAGAATAGATATTTGAATTTGTTCTTTATTTTCAGAAAGTGTTTTTCCTTTTAACATTAAAACCATAACTATAATCCCAGTAAGTAAAATAATGCCACTTAAAATAAATAAACTAATGTCAGGATTAAATTTCATTTTTACACTATAAATATCATCAATTAAAAATTCATGTTTAGAAAATTTTCTTTTGCTTTTAATGGTACTTATTAAGCGCTTATCGGTAATAGTTATATTGCTTTTACCTTTGCAATAATCATGAGTATAATATATCTTCTCTTTATCACTCAATATAAGTTCCATCGGGTTATTCCCCTGTTTTTTTTGTATTCATAATTAATGAAGAAATAGTTTCTACAATATCTCTTGCTTCATTAATATATACTTTTGCTTTATTTTTCTTTTCTTGGAAGAAAAAACCAATAATTGGAAGTCTTGATAACAATCGAGGTTTTGATTTAAGTGCGTTTAAACCAACGACCATAATATCATCAAACATTTCTGTCGTAAAAGAAAGATCTAAGCAACCTCTTTTGAAAAAAAAGAAACGTCTTTTATATTTAAAAGAAGCAATTACACTTTTAATCTCTTGAAGATTATAATCTTCACGTATTGTTTCTTTTTTACTTACATAAGTATGGATTACTCTTTTGTTAGTAACTGTTAAAGAAAAAGTACCATGTATTAAAAACCAACCTTTTAATACACCATAGTCCCAAGATTTAACAACTCTTTCGTCTTGTGATAATGTTAAGTTCATTTTTTACATCCTCCTAAAAACCAAAATAAACACAATAAAAAAATGCAATTTCAAAACACTTTTTTATTATAATACCCCCCCCCGTTTATTTTTGTCAATATATTTAGTTATTTTTTTATCATTATTTATTTAACAAAGAGGAATATTTTTAATTTTCGGATAATAATTTTCTTAAAATGTTAATTAATCTTAAATGAATTAGTTAATATAATAAAAGATAATAAGTTGTTTCTTATATCAATATTAAAAAAAGGACTTATAAATAGTTTATCATCAATTTAAACTATTTTTTTAAGTCCTTTAAATAATTAATTAATCAAGAATATTTTATTTTCTTAATGTTTTAAAAGTATTTTTAGCATTGTTGTAGCAAATATCTTCAACTATTTTTCCAACAAAAGCAATATCATTTGGATATTGACCAGATTCAATCAAATTACCAAGTAAATTGCAAAGTGTTCTTCTAAAATATTCATGACGGGTATAAGATAAAAATGATCTAGAATCGGTTAACATACCAACAAATTTAGAAAGCAAACCCGTATTTGCGTAGGCAACTAATTGTCTTTCCATTCCGTCTTTTTGATCGTTGAACCACCATCCTGAACCAAATTGAATTTTTGCAACTATTCCACCTTGTTGGAAACAATTTTTTAAAGTAGCTAATACTTCATTATCACGTGGATTTAAACAATATAAAATTGTACGAGGAAGTTCATCATTTTCATCAAGTTCACCTAAAATTGATGATAATTTTTTAGCAAATGGTTGATCTTCTGTGGCATCAAATCCTGTATCAGCACCAATAGCTTTATACATTCTTAATGAATTATTTCTTAATGCACCAATATGATATTGTTGAACCCATTCATATTTATGATATTCTTTACCTAAATGAACTAAAACATATCCTTTATATTTATTTAATTCTGATTCATTTAAGACTTCACCATTTAAAACTTTAGCAAAAATATTTTCAACTTCTTTTTTATTTGTTTTTTCATACATCACAACATCTAAAGCATGATCTGAAATTGCACATCCTTGTTCATCAAAGAATTTAATTCTTTCATCAAGAGCTTTTAAAAATAAATCAAGATTTGTAATTTTATAATTGACAGCTTCCTCTAATTTAGTTAACCAAGGCTTAAAAGTATCTAATTCAACATTTAAGGCTTTATCTGGTCTAAATGCAGGGCAAACTTTGACTTTAAATGATTTATCTTCTTTTAATAAAGCATGATAATGTAAATCATCAACTGGATCATCAGTTGTATAAATTACTTTTACATTGCTCATTTCAATCATCTTACGCGCGGTCAATGTTTCTAATTTTTTATTTGCTGTTTCATATATTTCTTTTGCAGTTTCGGGATTTAATAATTTATTTATGGAAAAATATCTTTGAAGTTCAAGATGTGACCAATGATAAATTGGATTAGCTATTGCATAAGGCATCATTTCGGCAAATTTTAAAAATTTTTCATAATCTGAAGCATCGCCAGTAATATATTTTTCCTCAACTCCAAATTCACGCATTAAACGCCACTTATAATGATCACCATAATGATCTTTGCCACCGCCTATCCAAACTTCTTCTAAAGAACGATATTTTTTATCTTCATATATTTCTTTAGGTGATAAATGACAATGAAAATCAAAAATCGGCATTTTTTCTGCATATTCATGATAAAGTGTTTTTGCAGTTTCTGTTTCTAATAAAAAATCTTTATCTAAAAATTCTTTCATATATTTTGTAATTATTACCTTTCTTAGAGCGTTTTTTTATTTGAATCCTCTAGAAACAAAATATTAATAAGTTTTATAAAGTAACTCCATCTTTAAAGATAGAAATTTCTTCAAAACCATTAATTTCATTTTTAGTCTTTTTACCATTGATTACATCCACAATATAATCGACAAAATCATTAAAGACATCTTTAATATTTTTACCTTCAATGATTTGTCCAGCATTAAAATCAATCCAATTAGCTTTCTTTTTTGCTAAAGCTGAATTGGTAGCAATTTTAATTGTAGGAACAAATGTTCCAAAAGGTGTTCCTCTTCCTGTTGTAAAAAGAATTAGCTGTGCCCCTGCACTTGCAATATTAGTGCAAGCAACCATATCATTACCTGGTCCATTTAAAAGATTTAATCCTTTTGATTTAATAATTTCATCATCAAATACCACATCATTAACATAACCATGTCCTGCTTTTTGAACACAACCTAAAGATTTATCTTCTAGAGTTGTAATTCCTCCATCTTTATTACCTGGAGAAGGATTTTCATAACATACTTGATTATGTGCTTCATAATATTTTTTAAAATTATTAATCAAAGTAACAATTTTATCGAAAGTTTTTTTATCTTTGGCTCTAGCCATTAATATTTTTTCCGCGCCAAACATTTCAGGAACTTCACTTAAAACAGAAGTTCCATTGTTTTTAACGATAAAATCAGAAAACATACCCACCAATGGATTAGCGCTTATTCCTGAGAATCCATCGCTACCTCCACATTTTAATCCAACGCATATTTTTGATAAATCTTCTTCTTGGCGCTTATCTAATTTCATAGTATCAAGAAGTTCTTTACAAATTTTTACGCCTTCTTGAATCTCATCTTCAACATCTTGAGCTTTCAAAAAACGAATTCTTTCTTTATCATAATTTCCAAGATGTTCCATGAATGGTTCAAGACGATTTTCTTCACACCCTAAAGATAAAACTAATACTCCTCCAGCATTTGGATGTAAAACACATTTTCTCAATATATTTTCGGTAAAAGTTTTATCTTCACCCATTTGAGAACAACCAAACGGATGTTTTAAAACAATAATACTATCGCAAAATGAAGTATCATATTGTTTTAAAAGTTCATTTTTTATCATTTCTGCTTGAGCATTAACACAACCCACAAGAGGAACAATTAATAAATGATTTCTTATTCCAAAGCGTCCATCTTTTCTTTTAAATAAGTTGACTTTACGATTTGTAACACTTTCTAATTCTACTTTAATTGGATTATATTCATAAGATAATACATCATTTAAATTTGTTTTTACATTATGTGTATGAACCCAAGATCCTTTTTTTATATCGCATAGTGCATGACCAATAGGATAACCATATTTAATAATATTTTCACCTTTTTTAATATCACATAAAGCAAATTTATGCGCGGTTTTAATATCCTCAAGAAGAGTAACTCCAGATATTACTTCTCCTTTTTTTAAATCATGAAGTGCGACGGCAACTGTATCTTTTTCAAATATATGTAAGGCATCCATTTTTATTTACCTAAGAATTCTTGTAAAGCTAATTTCATTCCTAAATCGATTTGTTTATTTAAATAATCAGTAACTGTTTTTTCAAAATGAGGAATTAAAGTTAAATCTTCTCCCCACATAGTTTTATCTTGTAAAATAGTTTTTACTAATTTAGTTAAATCTTTATCTTCATCATATTTTTCCCAACATGATTTAAAGGTATCAAGATATGATTGATCATCTTTTAAAGCAATAACTTCTTCATTTCTTTTTCCACGATAGAAATAAATTAAAGCTGCAAGAGAAAATAATGCATGTGTTGGTAAACTACCTTTTAAAGAAATATAATCGTGAACTGTTTTTAAAATACGAGCCTTATATTTACTTACCGAATTTAAAGCAATAGACATCAATTCATGTCTAACATATGGATTTAAATATCTTTCTAAAACTGATTCAGCAAAAAATACCATTTCATCATGTGGTAAATTAATTGTTGGTATTACTTCTTCATAAATAAATTCTTTAGCAAATCTACCTAAGTCTTTATTTTCAATTGTTTCTCTTACTGTATCAATACCATATAAGTAGCTGACTGGAACAATTGCAGTATGTGTACCATTTAAAATTTTAACTTTTCTTTCTTTATAAGGTTTAATAGAATCTGCATAAATCACATGTAAATTTGCTTTATCGCATGGGAATATTTTTTCAATATATGCTTCTTTTTTCAAAACCCAAAGATGGAATATTTCACCTTTAACTATAGATGAATCAACATAACCTAATTCTTTTGTTATGGCTTCAATTTCATCTCTTGGATAACCTGGAACAATACGATCAACAAGGGTAGAAGTAAAATGATTTGCTTTATCAAGCCAATTGATAAATTTTTCATCATAGCCTTTCAAAGCAGCAAGTTCTAATAAAATACGATGTAATTCTTCACCATTATTATCAATAAGTTCACATGGAATAAATGCTAATCCTTTATTCATATCACCTTTGAAAAATTCATAACGATGAAATAAAAACGCTAAAACTTTCC
Source organism: uncultured Bacilli bacterium (assembly GCA_947632435.1). GTDB lineage: Bacteria > Bacillota_I > Bacilli_A > RFN20 > CAG-449 > CANRPC01. Next base: position 14,647 of record CANRPC010000021.1, read on the forward strand.
CTGGAAAAGAAATTGGTGCCTTAGAATAATCTAAATCATTTTTATCTAATGCAATACCAGCTTCTGTTGTATTAGAGATAACAACTTCAAGATCTTCACTTTCAGCATATTTCAAATATTTATCATATTCTAAAAACGGATTAATAAAGTCATCTAAAACATCTATAACTTCATGAGTTCTAACAGGTTTACCTTCATCAATACCTTGTAGATATAAAGTATAAAGTCCATCTTGTTTTTTCAAATCATTAACTCTACCTAATTCCATTGGTTGAACGACAACAACATGTCCATCATATACACCTGTATCATTCATTTTTTGAATAATCCAATCAACAAAAGCACGAAGGAAATTACCTTCACCAAATTGCATGATTTTTATCTTTTTATACTTCTTATCGTATATTTTTTTGCTTAATTCCATTTTTCCCTCCAAAAATCAATAATCAATTATATTTATTATAGCAATTTTTTTATTTTTCGTATATATCATTAGAACAATAAGTAATATTTTTTATTTCTAAAAAATGTTTTTTTATGGTTAAATCTTTTTTATAAATTTCTGACACAAATAATTTACAAATCAAATATGCTCCTTCATAAGTTAAATGCGAATCATCATTTCTTCCTAAAATATAATTTTCATATTTATCTTTTTCAAAATTCATAAAATATTTTTTTGAGCTTTCTTCATCAAGATTATTGAAAAATTCAGTAGTTAATTTATTTAAATCTATTAAGGAAACTTGATTTTTTTTAGCGCATTCTTTTATCGCATCAACATAATTTAAATGGGTATCAATTAATTTCCCATTTTGATATTTTCTTCGAATTACTGGTGTAGTTAAAATTACTTCAGCATTTTTACATTTAGCAATATCAATAAAATATTTTAAATTTTCTTGAAATGTTGTATATGGTTCAGTATAACGATTTTTATCATATTCTTTTTCATCATTATGAGCAAAACCAATAATTAATAAATCGCCTTTTTTTAATAACTTTTCAACTTTTTTAAAAAGTCCTTGTTCTAAAAAAGATTTACTTGAAGTTCCATTTTTTGCAAAATTATTTACTTTAACATTTTCTTTAAGAAACAAATTAAGCATTTGTCCCCATCCAGTTTGAGGAAATGTATCAAAATAATTTGTTTGCATTATAGAATCGCCAATCATAAAGATTTGCATTTAACGGACAACTCCTTTACACCCTTTCAAATAATCATAAATATCTTCTTCTTTTAATCTTGAAGAATCTCCTGAAATAGTGTGTTTTAAGACACAAGTAACTATGCCAAAATCAAGTGCATGTTCAAGATTTGATTTATCTTTAATTAAACAATGAATAACTCCAGAAGCAAAGGCATCACCTGCACCTATGCGATCTAAAATTTGAAAATGATAATCATTAGTGTGATAAACATTATCTTTAGTTATATAGGAAGCTTTTAAAGAGTTTTCAGTTGCTGAATATACTGTTCTATCTGTCATAAATACCGCGGATATATCGTATTTATTTATAAGTTTACGCATTACGTTAATAGTTTTTTCTTCTTTTGAAGCATTTTCATTATCAGGAAGAATTTCCATCATTGTATTAGCATCCCAATAAGACGCGAATAAATAATCCACATAAGGAACAACTTTTTTATAAATTTCTCTTGCTTCATCAATTTCCCATAATTTACTTCGGAAATTAAAATCAAAACTTACAGGAACATGATATTTTTTACAATATTTTAAGCATTCAAAAGTAACTTCTCGTACTGATTTACCTAAAGCTAAAGTTATACCTGAAACATGAAACCAAGTAGCATCTTTAAATATTTCATCAAAATCAAATTCAGTGGTTCTAATTCTTGTAAAAGCGCTGTGACGACGATTATAAATAACTTTTGATGGTCTTCCTCCAAATCCTGATTCATAAAAATAAATTCCCATTAAAGACGATCCACGTGCAATATAATCTGTGCAAATGTTATGACTTCTTAAATGTTTTATTGCTGAATCACCCACATCTGTAGGTGGTAATTTTGAAATGAAATAACATCTATGCCCTAAATAGGCTAAAGAAACCGCGACATTTGCTTCTGCTCCTCCATAATTTGCCATAAATGATCTTGTTTGATCAATTTTAGCATAATCAGGTGGAGTTAAACGAAGCATTAATTCACCTAATGTTATTATTTTTTCCATACTCTTTCTCCTTCAAATTTAATTTAGAATTTGCTTCTAAGATTATATATTCATCATTTATTTTTAAATAAATATCAACCTGAGAATTATTATAAATTTCATCGTTATTAATTATAACATTTTTAAGTGCGATTAGATATGTATAAACTTCAATATTTGTTAAATAAGCAATATTCTCATTATTATCAAGTTCCTTCTTAAGATAATCTAAAATATACCAATTGTTTTGATTTTCAAATTCATAAGTGTGTCCCCAAATATAAAATAACGCCAATTCTTCATCACTAGATTTAAATTTTTCTACAAGTTCTATAAGTCTTTTATCATTGTAATGAATAGATGGATTCCATAATAAAAAATTATTTGGAATTGAAAATTCATAAGTTGAAAAAGTTGTTCTAGCATATTTAATATTACACGTCTTTAAAGCTTTTAAAGTTTCATTATTATATTTTCCATATGGATAAGCAAATCCATTAATTTTTCTGTTAAAAATTGTTTCTAAATTAATTATATCTTCTTTTATTTGATAATAATTTTCTTCATAATTTAAATTTTCCAAATGAAAATGATAAAGTGAATGTGAAGCTACTTCATGATTTAAATATAATAATGAAGCTTCTTCTTTATTTAATCGCGAATTATCTATTCCATCACGAAATTTAATTTGTGAAAATAATCCCGAATTTAAATTAAAAGTTACTTTAAATGAAGTATTTTTAATATATGATAAAAATTTTTTATCTTGTATAACTCCATCATCAAATGAAAATGTCAAGCATTTACTTTTAAAATTTGGATACAAAAATTTAATAATCGGCATTTATTTCTCCAAAATTGAAATTAAATTAACTAAAGATTTTAAAGTTTCTTTAGAAGAAAAACGATTTGATGACTCATAGGTAGCAAATTTCATTTTTGATAATTTAATTTTATCTTTAAGGATATTAATAATTGATTGTACTAATTCATCATCACGAACAACAACTCCGCAATCTTGAAGTAATTCTTTAGCATATTCATTTTTTGAAGAAGATATAATTGGTACTGAATTAACAATTGCCTCTACTAAAGTCATAGGCAAAAATTTACTTTCTGAGGTATATATTAATAAATCAGCATTATGTAAAGCTTCTTGAATTTCATCAAAAGAAATAATTTTAAAACTATCGCTTAAATTATTTTGATTAACTAAATCTTGAAAATAAGATAAGTAAGTTCCTTGACAAGAAACCGTCATAAGAAATTTTAATTTTAATTTTTTTAATTCTTCGGCAATATTAACAAATAATTCACAACGTTTTTTATTTTCTAATTTTGTAACCGCTAAAAGATTGTTACCATGAAATTTAAAATCTTCAACAGCTTTAAATCTTGCACATGGACTTAAGTAAATAAAACGATCTTTTAATGAAGGATATTGTAAACTTTTTTCTTGTAAAACACGTTTAGAAAAGAATATCGAAGCATCATATTTTTCATAATCATCGATATCTTCAAAACCATCTAGCCATACTTTAGAGCAATTTGCAGGAATCAAATCAGGATCAAATCTTGTACATGAAAAGAAAATATCATGTTCAAAAGCTGAATGTTTTAAAAATTCTTTTATTTCTTCTTTATTCTTAGCAATATATTTTAATTTATCATCATAATTTAAAGGTAAATTTAAACTATTAATACGAATTCTTGAATTTAAGTTAAAAGATGGATGAACTTTACCTTTATCAATACTTTCTAATGAATATAAAAATACATCATAATCATCAGTTAAATGTGAAGCCATTAAAGTAACAAGAAATTCAGCAGAACCAGCCAAATTAAGTTGCTGCACAATAAAAAAGATACGTTTTTTCATCTATTTTTTCTCCTAAATTTATTTTCATATTTTTTTAATCTAAAATCAATATTTTCCCATAAAAAAAGGATTACAATCATAAGATTATAACCCTAAATTTTTAATTATTATTTATCCCAAGTATAGCCGCCATCATCATATTCACCTTCAGAAACATTTTCTGATGGAGTTGCTTCTGATGTTGTTGGTGTAACCGAAGAAGTTTGTGTTTCTTCTGATGTTGTTGGTGTAACCGAAGAAGTTTGTAATTCTTCAGATGTCGTCGTCTCAGTCGTTGTAACTGTTGTTGTAACTGTTGTTGTGTCCGTAGTTACTTCTGTATTTGTATCAGTAGTTACCTCTGATGTTTGAGGAACAATTGGATTATTCGAAGTACTTGATGCTTCACTTGAAGAAGTTTTTCCACCACATGCGACTAAAAATAATAATGGTAAAATTAATAAATATCTTTTTTTCATTTTTAATTCTCCTATTCAACTACTTGTTCTTGAGATTCTTCATCTTGATTTTGTCCATCAGTAATTTCACTGCTTGGTTCATCTTTATTATCTGTTGATGGTTGAGAAGCATACGTAAAAGTATCACTAAGAACGAATGTACCGCTGCTTAATTTTATAGTTGCTTTACAAGTAATAGAATCAAATCCTTCCATAACAGTTTCTAAATCAGCAACAATATATTCAAAATATAGACGATTTTCTACTTCGTAATATAAATCTTCAGGATTTAAAGTTACTTTATTATAAACAGTATAAATAAAATCATCAAATAAAACTTCTGAATTTAAAGTAGTCGTATCATTTTTAACAATGTTTAATTTTATTGATACAATATTTTCAACAGGTGCATTATTAATTGATCCAACAAATCTCATCGCACGCTTATTCTCTGAATCATGACCAGTTTGATGATTAATTTTTGTACCTTGTAATGTTGATAAATCACTTACAATAGTATCACTATTTGTATAATCAACTTTTAAAGCATAATAATTAAATGATCCCGTAATATTATAAGAATTAACACTATATGGTGAGAAAGTATAGGAACCTTCTGCTAAATTTAGAACAATCTTTGTTGGTTTTCCTGCTTTAGCATCATTTTTTACTATAGGTAAATTAGTTGTAGTATATAAAAATCCTTCTTCATCTTTAATTCCAAAATATCTATCAGTTTGGCTACTTGTTTGACTTAAATAAACGGTAACTTCAGCTGATTTTGCTAAAGTCAAATTTAAGCCACTTGTTTGAATATATTTACTTAATTCTAAATCATCAACTTTTCCAGCACTTGCATCACTATTTGATTTTCCAGGATTTGCAGATAGCACATCTGGAACAATAGATATTTCTTCATTAAATTCGTTACCTGGAATAACTCCTGAATTTATATAATCTGTAAAATTATATATTTGAACTGGATTTAAAGTAAATTTAGCATTTAAAGTTACATCAGCTTCAAAAACATGATCTTTTTCATATTTTACATCTTGTTCATCAAACCAACCTGCAAATGTATAACCGCCTTTAGTTGGATCTTCTGGCCAATCTTCTAAAACTGAATTTGTAAATGTTCTTGTTTGATAATCTTCTTGACCTTCTACTTTAAATGTAACATTGGCATATGTAGTAGCTTCCCATTTTGCATATAAAGTCATTTCAGTAGTTACAACAGTACCTTCTGTAACTAAAGATTCTTCATCAAATGTAGAAGTTGAATACCAACCAACAAATTTAAAATTCTCTCTTTCTGCTGGTTCAGCTAAATTCAATGTGTCACCTTCATTATATGTAACAACTCTTGGTTCAGCTTCTTCATAATCAACATATGAAACAGTATGTGTAGCAACTTGTTCCCAAATTGCATAGAAACTTAATTCACCTGTAACTGTATAAGTTGTAGGATCAACTGGATCAGTACCATTAATTGTTTCAGACCAACCTTTAAATTTAAAGCCTTCTTTATCATCTACAACTGGATTAACACTTGGATTATCATTTTCTAAAACACTTTCAGTTAATTCTTCAAATTGAGTTTGTCCATCTGATTCAAAATATTTAACATCAAATTGTTTTCCAAGATAATTACCACTAGTCAAAGCAACAGTAAATGAGCTAACTTTCATTTCTGTATTATTATCTTTAAATTTTAAATAATAATTATCTTTATAAAGAGTCAAATCACTTTCTGTAAAATCAAAATACTGAGGTCCTTTGTTTCCATCATCAGTAGGATTTGATTTTGACCATAAAACTTTTCCTGCAGGATCAACAGTATCACCTACATAGAGTTCAAATTTTCTACCATCTGATGTGTTGTAAGTAGTCATCGATATTCTTCCAGCGCCAATTTTTGGTACAGGTATGTAAACTGTACTTTGGTTTTTAATTGAAACTCCACTTCCTTTTTTGATTTTAATAGTTCCAGGAACTAAAATTATCCCCATTTCATCTGTTTCATTAGTTATACTTACATCTGAAGTACCTGTATAAGCTAAATCCCAACTTCTTGTTAAACCATCAGCAGATGTAGTTCTTGTAAAATAAGTGCCTTTTTCAACTATATCACCATCTGCCGCTTCTGCTTTATTCACAACATTTTGATAACTATTCATTCCTATAGAAGTACCGACGACTCCTAATAATGCTAAACTTAAGAGTAATATTTTTTTGTTTTTCATTTTGTCCTCCTAAACAACATAAAGTATTAAAAAACATATAAAAATATTTTCGAATACAAAATAATAATACAACAAGTTTTTTCAATATTCAACATTGTATTTTTTGATAAAAATTTAAATTTTAAACGTATATTTATAAGAATTTATTCATTAATATATTATTTAAAAAAAAAGACCATGAAATTTTCACAGTCTTTTTAATTTTTATTTAATAATTAATCTTGATTCCAACTATGATTAGAATCTTGATATTCTTCTATAGTTAAATGTCCACTTGTTTGTGATGAACTTGTTTCAGATGAACTAGCTTGTGAAGAACTTGATGCTTCAGAACTTGTTGATGAACTTGATGCTTCAGAAGATGAATTTTCTGATGTTGTTTGTTGTTCACTTACTGTACTTTGTGAAGATGATGTTTCTTTTTCACTTGATGTTGTTGTTTCAGTTGTTACTTCCGTTGCTTTTGAAGTTGTCTCAGTTCCTTCACTTGTATTTATTTCATCTGTTGTTGTTTCTGATGTTGTATCTGTTGTTACTATTGATGCAGGTACTATTGGTGTGCCACCTTTACTTTCTGTTTCAACTGATGATGCTTTTGCTCCACATGCAACTAGAATTAATAATGGTAAAATTAATAAATATTTTTTCTTCATATTTTTTCTCCTATTCTGTTACCTGTGTTGAGCTAACTATATAATTTTGACTTAAGTTATAAATGCCACTTGATAAGGTTACTTTAGCATCACATTTTAGACTTTTATATTCTTGATCTATATCTACAACATATTCAAAATATAATCTTCCTGAAACTGCATCATATTTATTTGCACTTTCTAATGTTAACTTTTCATATAAAACATATATATCACCATTTATTAATGTTTCTGTTAATGTTTCTTTTGTTACTTCTACTTTTAAATTAACGGATACTATTTCTTCAAATGATGCATTTATTTCACCAACAAATCTCATTGATGGTTTATTTTCTGAAATATTTTTTCCTTCTTGGATATTTAATTTTACTGATTGAGTTGTTTCTAATTCATCAACTAATTGTTCAGAATTTGTATAATCTATCTTTATTCCATAGAAGTTAAATTGTGGACTTGATGTATCACCATCTGTAGTATTGTATCCATAAAATTCATATGTCCCTGCTTTTAAAGTGAATTTTTGTTCTAAGTTTAGTTGAGTTGCACCTTTATTTGCAGGGTGTTTATTTGTTAAATGGGTGTAACCATTGCCATCTATAACTCCTATATTTCGTGTTTCAACTTTTGCATCACTACTTGTTTGAGTTAGATAGATTGTTATGTTTGCATTTCTTGATAAAGTTACTTTTAATCGTTTTGCTTGTGCTGCTTTAGTAAAATTAACACCTTCTTGAGTTGATGCTGTTTGATCTGCTGATTTTCCATATGATAAGAAGGAAATATAATCATTAATTTTAAATTCATCTTGAGCAGTTGTAGTTAAATTATAATCTTGGAATGCAATAGTTTCTTCTTCAATTAATTCAAATTTAGCTTTTAAAGTAATGCTTTCTTTAAATGTTGAATTAATATCATAAGTTGTTCCATTATCATCAACCCAACCTACAAATTTATATCCTGCTTTTTTTGGTTCATCTGGGAATTTTGCAACCTTTTCATTTGCAAATGTTGTTTGAGTTAATACTGTTTCTTCTTCAACCATGAATGTTACAGTTACTACTTGCGCTTCTTCCCATTTTGCATATAAAGTCATTTCTTTATCAACAATAGTACCTTCTGTAATTAAAGAACTATCATCATAAGTAGGAGTTGAATACCAACCTACAAATTTAAAATTATCTCTTTTTGCTGGATCTGATAATATTAATTCATCGCCTTCATTATAAATTACTTCTCTTGGATCAGCACCTTCATAATCGATAAAAGTAACTTTATGCGTAGCAACTTCTTCCCATTTAGCATAAAATTTTACATCACTTGTAACTACATATGAAGTTGGAATAACTAAATCATCTCCATTTGGTGAAAGTGTCCATCCAACAAATTTATAACCTTCTTTAAAACTTGGAATTGGTGATACTTTTGGCGATAATCCCTCTCCAACTGCCTCAGCAAATTCTAAATATTCATTTGTTCCATTTGAATCCCAATATGTCACATTATAAGATTGAGCTGTAAAACTTCCAGTAGTTAAGGCAATTTCAAACAAATCGACTTTGTAATCTGAACCATTTGCAGTTAAACCAATAAAATATCTAGTTGTAACTCCATTAGCAGTCACAACATTATCATTTTCATCAAATTGAATAGCTTCAATTAGTGAAGAATCAAATGTTTGAGAAACAACAGCCTTTTTTGTATAAGCAAATTTTGTACTTTCTGTTTCTAATGGTTTACCATCTTTAATAAAATACATAAATCTATCATCTGCTGATCCATTACAAGTAATTGTTAATGTTCCAGCTGCATTCGCGGATAATTCAAAATAAATATCCATTTTCTGAAATTTGACCGAAGGTGACCATTTAGATTCACCAGCACGATATAAAATACCATCTTCTGCATCATAATAATAAGCATTTTTATTTACTTGCGAATGATCTGAGGTCAAAGAAGTACTATTCACATTATGGAATGAAACTGCACTTGGATTAATAGATTTTGTTTTTCCATCTAAAGAAACAGTAACGCCTGTTGAATATGCAGTTGCTTTATTTAAAACATTTTGATAGCCATTCATTCCTATAGAAGTACCGACGACTCCTAATAATGCTAAACTTAAGAGTAATATTTTTTTGTTTTTCATTTTGCCTCCAAACATACAATATTAAAAAATAATAAAATTTTTAAAATATAAAATAATAATACATTATGAAAGAAAAATGTGCAATACGCCTTATTTTGCAAATTTGTTAAAAGTTAATAAATATAGATACATAATCAAAAAAAGACCATGAAATTTTCACAGTCTTTTTAATTTTTATTTAATAATTAATCTTGATTCCAACTATGATTAGAATCTTGATATTCTTCTATAGTTAAATGTCCACTTGTTTGTGATGAACTTGTTTCAGATGAACTAGCTTGTGAAGAACTTGATGCTTCAGAACTTGTTGATGAACTTGATGCTTCAGAAGATGAATTTTCTGATGTTGTTTGTTGTTCACTTACTGTACTTTGTGAAGATGATGTTTCTTTTTCACTTGATGTTGTTGTTTCAGTTGTTACTTCCGTTGCTTTTGAAGTTGTCTCAGTTCCTTCACTTGTATTTATTTCATCTGTTGTTGTTTCTGATGTTGTATCTGTTGTTACTATTGATGCAGGTACTATTGGTGTGCCACCTTTACTTTCTGTTTCAACTGATGATGCTTTTGCTCCACATGCAACTAGAATTAATAATGGTAAAATTAATAAATATTTTTTCTTCATATTTTTTCTCCTATTCTGTTACCTGTGTTGAGCTAACTATATAATTTTGACTTAAGTTATAAATGCCACTTGATAAGGTTACTTTAGCATCACATTTTAGACTTTTATATTCTTGATCTATATCTACAACATATTCAAAATATAATCTTCCTGAAACTGCATCATATTTATTTGCACTTTCTAATGTTAACTTTTCATATAAAACATATATATCACCATTTATTAATGTTTCTGTTAATGTTTCTTTTGTTACTTCTACTTTTAAATTAACGGATACTATTTCTTCAAATGATGCATTTATTTCACCAACAAATCTCATTGATGGTTTATTTTCTGAAATATTTTTTCCTTCTTGGATATTTAATTTTACTGATTGAGTTGTTTCTAATTCATCAACTAATTGTTCAGAATTTGTATAATCTATCTTTATTCCATAGAAGTTAAATTGTGGACTTGATGTATCACCATCTGTAGTATTGTATCCATAAAATTCATATGTCCCTGCTTTTAAAGTGAATTTTTGTTCTAAGTTTAGTTGAGTTGCACCTTTATTTGCAGGGTGTTTATTTGTTAAATGGGTGTAACCATTGCCATCTATAACTCCTATATTTCGTGTTTCAACTTTTGCATCACTACTTGTTTGAGTTAGATAGATTGTTATGTTTGCATTTCTTGATAAAGTTACTTTTAATCGTTTTGCTTGTGCTGCTTTAGTAAAATTAACACCTTCTTGAGTTGATGCTGTTTGATCTGCTGATTTTCCATATGATAAGAAGGAAATATAATCATTAATTTTAAATTCATCTTGAGCAGTTGTAGTTAAATTATAATCTTGGAATGCAATAGTTTCTTCTTCAATTAATTCAAATTTAGCTTTTAAAGTAATGCTTTCTTTAAATGTTGAATTAATATCATAAGTTGTTCCATTATCATCAACCCAACCTACAAATTTATATCCTGCTTTTTTTGGTTCATCTGGGAATTTTGCAACCTTTTCATTTGCAAATGTTGTTTGAGTTAATACTGTTTCTTCTTCAACCATGAATGTAACAGTTACTACTTGTGCTTCTTCCCATTTTGCATAAACATCAAGTGCACTAGAGACTATAGTTTCATCAGTAACTAATGTTCCTTCTTCAAAAGTAGAAGTAGTATACCAACCAACAAATTTATTATTTTCACGATTTTCTAGAGTTTCAAGTACTAATTTACTACCTTCATTGAATTCTCTTGTTTCTACTTTATCAACACCAGATTCTTGGTAATTATAATGTAAAATAACTTGATATTTTGTTACTTCTTCCCATTTAGCATAAAGAGATAAATCACCAGTTACAGGTTGATTAAAATCATAATCAAGTAAATTTCCTGAAGCATCTTTATATTGCCAACCAACAAATTTATATCCTGCTTTATCTTCAATAACTAAATTTTCAGCTTGAGTATTATCTTCTACTTCTTTTGTTTGTAAAGCAACACTTGATTCGACACTATCATAATATGAAACTGTATGTTTTATAACTGGATCGACTTCAGAAATAATATCAAGAGAAATATATACGAAAGCAAGATTTCCATTAAAAGTTAAATAATATGTAGTATCTTCAGTAGATGTCAATGTATTACTTGTAAATTTACTTAAAGTATTCTTACTATTGGCGGTTGCTGGTGCTCCATATTTACTATCAGCATTTGTTGAGTTGCTTACATTTAATCCATAACTTGATCCACCACCGTTTTTGCATCCAATTACAGTAACTATTCCAGAATATCCACTAGGAATAAAAAATTTAACATATTTATTATTACCTGGATTTCCGCCTGTGCCTAATCCAAAACTATAATGTTTATTTTCAAAATCAGCATTTATGCCACTTGCAGCACTTAACCCTTTCATCTCAACAGATGCATTACTATTTGGATCTGTTTTTGGTGATGATGGTATAGCTGAATCAATTGAGCCATCAAGATAAACTAATGTATTGGTTTCAGCAACAGCTTTATTCACAACATTTTGATAACTATTCATTCCTATAGAAGTACCTACGACTCCTAGTAATGCTAAACTTAAGAGTAATATCTTT
>CANRPC010000022.1 GCA_947632435.1 uncultured Bacilli bacterium
TTTTGCCTATTTTTCCTTTGTTTTTTTCAAAAAATTTTTTTCATTATTATTTGTTGCACTTAGATTAATAATTAACCAACTTTATAATTTTAATTATAATAGTCTATTTAGAATTTATTAATTTAATTCAATACCTTATAAATTACTAATATTCTTTTTTTGCGCTTTTTTTTATAAATAAAAAAATGTATACTTTTTATTAGGGTTAGGTGATTAATCATGATGCATATCTTACTAAGCAAAGATATTTTGAAATATATTTTAGTTGCGGTTTTATCTTTATTATTAATATTAGTTTTAGTTATTATTTTATTAATTTCAAAACATAATAAAGCTAAAAAATCAGTTAAAAATTTTGTTAAAAAAGTACAAGAATTAAATGATTTTGCTCAATCACAATTTTTAATTCATTTAAATCGCTTATCCACGATTGCCTCTATAAATGATGAATATAAAAGTATTTATGAACAATATAAAATTTCGCATAATAATATAATTGCAAAATATAAAAATAACTTAAATAAATATATTGATGAAATTAACAATTTAGCTAGTAGTAACAAGCCAAAATTGGTACGAAATAAAATTCAAGAAGCACAAATTATTTACGATGCTTATTATAAATCTATTCATGAATTAGATGATGATATCCAAAAGTATTTAAATAAAGATAGTGAATGTCATGAATCCGCTTTACCTTACAAACGTCAATATCAAAAGATTAAAGAACAATTTTTAAATCATCAAGATGAATTAGCGCTTATAAGCCCTACAATTAATGCGGTATTTGCGAAAATTGAATCCATTTTTCAAGAATTTGATGATTTATGTAATTCAGCAATGTATGAAGAAGCAGAAGAAAAAATAAAACAAACTATAGATGTTTTAGCTTCTCTTGATGAATATATTAAAAAAGTTCCAAATCTTTGTACTAAAGCTAGCCTTATTATTCCTGAGAAAATTGAATCAACTTATAAGCGTTATGAAGATTTTCTTCAAGAAGAATATCCTCTTCAACATTTACAAATCAAACAATCATTAGATGACTGTTTAAAACAAATAGAAAATATAAAAAGTCGTATTATTAACTTCAAATTAAAAGGTGTAAATCATGATTTAAATTTAATTGATGAAGAAATTCAAAATATAAATAAACTTCTAGATGAAGAAAAAAATGCTCGCGCATTTGTCAATGAAAATGTCGATAAAGAATACAAAAAATCTACAGTTTTAGAAAGAAAATATATTAAATTGCAAAGACAATTACCAAATTATAATAAAGTATATTGGATTCAAAAATATACTGATGACATTAATGCTATTCAAGATAGAATTAGTACTGTTGCTAAAATTAGAAGAGAACTTGATACTTATATTCATTCATTAAATAGACAGCCTTATATTTTTCAACGAAAAAAACTTTGCGAGTTAATTCAAGAAAACGAAATTATTGAATCTACTTTAAATACTTTTCAAAATTATATTCATTCGTTAAAATTAGATTCCGATTTTTCTTATACTACTTTAAATGAAAAATTCGCAGCTTTAAAAGAAGAAGAATTTCGTTTAAGAGAATTAAATCAAAAAGCATTAAGTGAAAAACTAATGCCTCAATTTAATAATGCTTATAATTTATTAAATGGTATTGCTATGCTAATTGAACAAAAACCTATTAATGTTGAAGCTTTAAATGATGCAGTATCAAAAATTATCGAGCAAGAAAAAAATATCAAAGAAGAAATTTTAGCAAAAGAAAAAGCAATATTTGATGCCGAAAAAGCAATTGTAACTGCAAATCAATATCGCCAAGAATTTCATGATGTAAGACAAGCTTTAAATGATGCAGAACAAAATTTCTATCTTCAAAATTATGAAGGTGCATTTTCTAAAGCAGGTGAAGCTATTAAATCGATGAATTAAAATAGGTAATTATGCTAAAAACATCTTTTTTAAAAGCATAAACTATAAAGGGAGTGATGATTTTGATTTATTTTGATAATGCTGCGACAACTTCTGTCGATCAGGATATTTTAAATACCTATGTCGAGTTTGTAAAAACTTGTTTTGCAAATGCAGCTTCAAACCATCTTTTAGGTTATAAATCTTATGAATATGAAAAGCAAGCACGTCAAATAATTGCTAATTTATTCAAGAAAAAAGAAGAAGAAATAATATTTACTTCAGGTGCATCAGAAGCTAATAATTTAGCAATTAAAGGTACTTGTTTTCAATATAAAAATCGTGGTAAACATATTATAACTTCTACAATAGAACATGCTTCAGTTCTTGAGGCATTTAAGCAACTTGAAAAAGAATTTAATTTTGAAGTTACTTATTTAAAACCAAATAAAAATGGAATAATCGAAAAAGATCAAATTGAAAAAGCCATTAGAAATGATACCATTTTTGTTTCTATAATGATGGTTAATAATGAAATTGGCTCGATAAACGACATTGACACGATAGGTGAAATGTTAAAAAAATATCCTAAAATAATCTTTCATAGTGATATTACCCAAGCTATTGGTAAAATTAAAGTTGACTTAAAAAATGTTGATTTAGCATCTTTATCTTTACATAAAATTCATGGATTTAAAGGTTCTGGAATTCTTGTAAAGAGTGAAAAAATAAACTTGATGAGTCAAATTTCTGGAGGTGGACAAGAATTCAATTTCCGTTCAGGAACTAATAATGTTCCTTATGAAGTAAGTGCTGCAAAAACATTAAGAATTGCTTTAAAAAATCAAGAAGAAAATTATCAAAAGTGTTTAAAATTAAAGAATTATCTTGTTGATGAACTTAAAAACATTCAAGGTGTTCATATAAATTCACCAATTAATGGTTCACCATTTATTGTTAATTTCTCAATCGATAAAAAAGCCTCCGTTGTAACAGAAGCATTATCAAAAAAAGAAATTTATGTTTCCACCAAAAGTGCATGTTCCTCAAAAAAGTCATCGATAAGTTACGTTTTAAAAGAAATTGGATTAGATGATAAAATATCAAGCAACGCTATTAGGGTTTCTTTTTCTGATAATAATACTCTAGACGAAGTGAAAATTTTCCTCGTTGAATTAAAGAAAATTTTAGAAAGTATATAAAAGGTAGAAATAATGAATAAAGAATTAATCATGGTAAGATATGGAGAATTAGTTACTAAAGGAAAAAATCGTTCTGATTTTATTAAAGCTTTATATCACAACATAAAAAGAATGTTAAAAAAATTTAAAACCTTAACTTATGAAGTAAAACGTGATCACATTTATATTGAACTTCATGAAGAAAATTACGAAGAAATTAAGCCAATTTTAAAAAATGTATCTGGATTAGCATCTTTTTCTTTAGTTTATAAACTTGAAAAAGATCTAGAATTAATTAAAACAAGTTGTCTAGAACTTTTAAAAAATCAAAATAAAAAAACATTTAAAATTAAAGCAAAACGTGTTGATAAAACATTTCCTTTACATAGTGATGATATAAATAGACAAGTAGCGAAAACAATTTTACAAAACACAAATTACAAAGTTGATGTTCATAATCCTGATGTTTTGCTATCAATTACTATTAGAGAAGATTGCGTTTATTTATTCGAAAATGAAGAAAAAGGCTTAGGTGGTTATCCTTTAGGTATACAAGGCAAAGCTTTGATGTTATTATCAGGAGGTATAGATTCACCAGTTGCCTCTTATTTGATGCTAAGAAGAGGTATTCAAATTGAATGTATTCATTTTGCTTCACCTCCTTATACTTCTACAAAAGTAATTGATAAAATAATTGATTTGTTAAAAATATTAAGTTTTTATCAAGGATCTATTAAGCTATACATTATACCTTTTACCACTTTACAAAAAAAGATATACGAATATGCTTCGGAAAGTTATGCCATAACAATCATGAGAAGAATGATGTATCGCATTGCTGAAAAAGTTGCCTTAAATAACAAATGTTTGATTCTTGGAAATGGTGAATCTATTGGTCAAGTTGCTTCACAAACTTTAGTTTCTATGAAAGAAATTGAAAATGTATGTACTTTACCTATCATCCGTCCTTGTGCTGTACTTGATAAAGTAGAAATCATTGATATAGCAAGGAAAATAAATACTTATGATATCTCCATTCGTCCTTACGAAGATTGTTGCACGATTTTTGAACCTAAAAATGTTACAACTGCACCTAAAAAACAAAGAATTTTAGAAATTGAAAATGCTTTTGATTTTTCTTCTTTAGTGGATGAATGTGTAAATAATGTAGAAATTAAAATAATTAAATATGATGAAGATTTAAGTGAATTTTTCTAGTATAAATTCTCTCTTCAAGGTAAACAATATCCTTAAGGGAGGTGAAGATTATGAAAGAAAAAAAATCTAATCAAAAAAGTCAAAGTCAAAGCAATAAAAAAAGTCAAGCAAGAAAAAATATGCAAACACTTGAAACAATTGCTAAACCTTCAAGAAGAAATAGCAAGATGGAAGCTTCTTGTGAATTAAAATCTTCAAAACAAGAAAAAAGAAAATCTAAATAATTAAAGGACTGCTAAAAGGCGGGTGTCGACAGGGAATCAAGAAAAATCTTAATTTTATATCGGAATTCACCTTTGGGCAAGTAAAGGAATTTAATTTGTTTTTCGCAATTGTTTTATTACAATGGACTTGTTAATAGCAGTACTGCTATTGATAAGTCCATTTTTATTTCATGTAATAGAGGTGTGCAAGAAATAAAAAAAATGTCATGTATTTTAAAGAAAGCAAGAAGAAAGAGGAAAGATATACATATTTCGTTAAAGGAACATTAAGAGGTCGAAATGTTAAAGCGTCATTAATTCCAAGTGATATAGGCGGTTACGATTTATTAGAAGTATTATTTGTTGGTACTGAATCAGCAGATTTAATTGTTACTCCGTTTGCAATGAAAAACGAAGAAACAGGCGAAGTAATTGAGGGTAATACTTATACTGCAAGAGTTGTTGACGGAACAGAAGTATTTGAATGTCCAATGAAAGCACGACAAAAAAGTGATAAGTGTATATTAGATATGTTACTTGCTCGTTTATAATATTAATTTTATTTATAACAATGGTGAACCTCGCCTGTTGTTATATGTCCTTATAACTTTTTAGAGGTTATAGGGACTTTTTCTTTAAAAGAACGCCACAAAGCATAATGCTTTTTCCTTAAAGGGTTAGGGTTGGTGTTCGATATATATATTTATTTTATTGTTTGATCCTCTTTTATTGGTTTTCTCGATCGTATCAAGAGTAAAACCTATTTTAAATGAAATATATGTTATAAATTTGAGGTAATGATTTATTTTAAGGAAGTTAATTTGTTTTTCGCAATCCCAATCGGCGGTTAAGATCTTCAAGATCTGGTTCGCCGTCTTGCCCCGATATTTCGGAGACGAAATTCATTCCCATTGTATTCCGTTCTATAAACGGATCATCTGTTTTGTCAAATCCGTTTTCATCAATCATATCGAGTTCCCAGCTTTCCGCAATATCAAAAATATCATAGAACACATCCTCGTCTATAAAGTCGATATGTTTAACGGGAAGGATGTAAGTGCTGATAAATTCAATTGCTTCTTCACTGACGGAAAAGAGAGTTGTTTCTTGTTCTAACTTTTTATTTCTTTTTTTCATTTTGTTGCCTCCTTATTTCCTTATCTGGATTATGCACTTTATGGATCGTTTTCACCACATTTTTATCAGAGATATTCGTTTTAGTTCTGCTTTTTTTGTGAATGCGGCTATATTGTTTTTCTCCATGATTATCGTACAATTCGGTTTGAAAACTTCTCCCAAGTAGATTCCACACCATATCTGTTTTTTTTAGATCCCGCTTTGGATCGACAACCCGATTTTGTGCGTGCGAAGAAACGATATATTTTCCCATACGCACACGTGGCGTACCTTTTTTAGCCATTTCTTTTTTCGGCTTGAACAAAAAGGCAAGTAACTCATTTTTAACACCTCGTATAAATTTTGTCAAACGAAGGAGCGCCTTGTTTCGCTTGCATTTATATTATAATAGCAGAAATATTCTTGTAACTCAACTGAATTACGTCTACCGTATTTCGGGTTTTACGGTAGACAACACTCATGATTTATTAGATTTTTCTTGACATTAATCTGCCCACTTTTGGGGTACGAATAAGCGGTTTGGCAATTAGTCAAACCCGCTTAATTCCAAATCCCTATGGACACCCGCCAAAAAACAGTCCTTTTTTATATTTTTGTATAATTTTATTATTTAATTTCATAATAAGATTATGCAGGTGATTCTTACTTTATCTATATTAGGTTTTACCACATTAATTCTTCTTTCTTTTCTAACTTGTCGGATTTGCTTTTTTGAGGAGTATGTAATATTTACTCTGGGAAAGTTAAAAATTCTCAAATTAAGAGGAAGAAGTTACGCATATCTAATCTATCTTATTTTAAAACATACCGGTAAAAAACAAACAAAAAAGTATCAAAAAAAAAGAAAAAAACAACAAAAACCTTTCTTTAGATTTGGAACGAACATCTGCATTTTTGTAAAAAGATATGAAAGAATTGATTCTATGCTAAGTGCATATTTTATAAATCTTATTAATCAATTATATCCTTATGCATTTAAATATAAATCCTTAAAATTTAAAATCGTTAATAATGATGAATTTGGTATATCTTTAGCTATTAGATTACTTATTTAGGAGGATTCATGGAAAAAAATATCGATGAAGTTATGAAAGAATTAATGCATCAATTAGCTACAGAACAAAGTTTTGAAATTATTGGTAAACCTTTAAATATCAATGAAGATATTAATGTTATTCCTTTATTAAAAACATCTTTAGTTTTTGGTGAAATAAATTCTCATTTACCATTTGATAAAAAAATTGTTAAAAAAAATGATCTTTTATTTGAATCAAGTAAGGATTTATATCCTCATGGTCAAGGTAATTTAGGAAATATCAAAAGTGAACCATGCGCTTTATTAATTATTAATAAAAATGAAGTAAAATTTATACGCATGGAAGAAAATAACCCTTTTTTGAAAATATTAGAGATTACCAAAGATATTTTTTTAAAAAAAGCAAAAAATAAATAATGTTTAATAAAAAAAGTCCAAGAGTTCTACTCTTTTGGACTTTTTATATAAAACTAAAATTTAATTTTTATGGATTATTTTCCTAAAGCGCTTTTTGCAACTTCAACTAAATTTTTAAATGCTTCTTCATCGACAATGGCAATTTCGGAAATCATTTTACGATTCATATTAACACCAGCAAGTTTTAAGCCATGCATTAATGTTGAATAGTTTAATCCATAATTTCTACATGCTGCATTAATACGAACAATCCATAGTTTACGATAATCTCTTTTAATTAATCTTCTAGATACGTAAGCATAATGCATAGAATGCATTACTTGTTCATGTGCTGTCTTAAAAAGAAGATGTTTTGAGCCAAAATAACCTTTTGCTCTTTTTAGAACTTTTTTTCTTCTTGCGCGTGTTGTTGTTCCACCTTTTACTCTCATCTATGAATCCTCCTATTGTTGAATTAGTTGCTTAATTCTTTTTTGATCGCTTTTTGCAACTAAACTAGCCTTTCTTAAATGACGAATTTGTTTATGAGTTTTATTATGGCTTAAATGAGAAATATGAGATGATGATCTCTTTAATTTTCCTGAGCCTGTAACTCTTACTCTTTTCATAAGAGCTCTTTTTGATTTCATTTTTGGCATCTTTTATTTCCTCCTAAATTATTTTTTTATTTTTGATGCTAACATTACTGTGAGAAGTCTTTTATCTAAAACAGCAGGCTTTTCCACAACACTGATTTCTTTTAATTGATCAATGAAGTCATTAATAACTTTTTCGCCAACGTCGATATGTGATAATTGACGACCTTTAAATCGCATAGTAATTTTTACTTTATTACCCGCTTCTAAAAAGCGACGTGCATGCTTCAATTTTGTTTCCACATCATGAATTCCAATAACAGGTGATAATTGAATCTCTTTAATCTCGATTATTTTTTGATTCTTTTTAGCTTCTCTTTCCTTTTTTTGTTGTTTAAAGCGATATTTACCATAATCCAAAATTTTACAAACTGGAACTTTGGCATCTTTAGAAACACATAACAAATCAAGATTATACGTTTCCGCGAGTTGCAGAGCTCTTAATCGTGGCATAACGCCTAAAGACTCACCGTTTGGATCAATAACTAAAACATTTGGGAAACGAATATTTGCATTAACTAAATCTTCATTTTCGTTGCGATTTGTTTTTTTACTGTTGTCGTTAATAATAAAATCCTCCTGAAATAATAAAAGGAGCACAGAAAATGCGCCCCTTAAATAAATCTTATTAAAAATTTAATCTTAGCATTTACCGATTAAAATATATTAATCCGGTGAGAAGCGGGCGCCTCTTCTTTCCTCGATTTACATTGATATTCTACTAATATCTTTATGTATTGTCAAATAAAATTATGCTGATTTTAATTTTTTATCACAATTTAATCAACTACAAATTCCACTTTATCTAAATAGTATTCAGCTTCTGTATCTAAAACATAAATACGAAAATAATTTATTTTAGTAAAATCTATTTCTCCACCAGTTTTTGATCCACTTTCTAATTCTAAATATATATCATTGAAATATGATTTGTTAACTGCTTGATCAAAAGCCCAGTTCAATTCGTTATTATCACAATTTTTAGAAGAAGAAATTTCAATTTGCCCAATTCCTATTTTTTTAATATCCGAACAATAAATAACAAGATGCAAATAACCTTTTTTAAATGATGATATATCTAAATCATCAAATACTTGATATGCATTAATATTTTTATTATTATTAATTAATTTTAAATTAGCATTTCCTTCATAAATATAATCTTTATTTTGATTTAAACTTACACCTTGAAAATTATTAATTTTTTCGCAATCAAATAGTACTTGATGTTTGGCATTATCACTTACATAATCAATAACATCTTCAACATTCAAACTAGAATCGTATGCTTTTTCTTTTAAAACATTAAAACCAATTCGACCATAAGCTTTTAAATTTCCTTCGACTAATTCTAAACTTTTCCCATAAACTCTTAAAGAAGAAATAACTATTAAACTTCCACCAATTAATTTATATAAAGGTTTATCACTATATATAAAATCTAAAGAAGTATTTATTGCAAATACATTATTGGAATTTTCAACTAAAATTAATCCTGCTTCTCCATAGCAAAAAGTATTAAAAATTATTTCATTATCGGCATTTAATAAATTAATCATCGTGCAATAGCTTCTTAAAATATCATCACGTAAAATTTGAAAATCTTCATTTTTTTCTTGTGAAGAAAATATTTTTTGCCAAGAAGAAATATCTACATCTTGATTATTTTGATCAAAATATTGGAAAATGTTAGTTCGTGTAAAGAAATTAGGATTAGCAAGGCACATTTCTATTCTTCCATTTTCACCACCTGCTTTAATAAAATTCTTATAACTACATCCATAACAACTTTTTATAACATGATTTTCAGAATTTAAAAAATCAAAACCAATAAAAGCTCCAACTGTTTCTATTAAATAAGCATAAACATTATTCCCTTTTGCTTTAATTGATGTGTCATTATTTACTTTATTATTTTTTAAAATATCGTAAGCTTTTAGATAATCATTTAATGCATGTACAATTCTAATACCTCTGATTCCTGAATTTTCCTTTAAAGAAAAAGTTGTACCTTTAACATAACTTATAAAAGTTACACCTTTTTTCCCATCATTTGATTGATTTGAACGAGTAAAAACTCCTTGTGATGAACGTAATTCAATATTAGATGGGATTTCTACCTCTTCATTAAGACGATAAATTCCATTAGGAATATATAAAATAGCAGGCATTTTAATACTTTTTAAAATTTGATTTAGTTTTGAAGAGATATCATTATTAAAAGAATTATCTACATTTTCTAAAACATATAAATTTTCTGTTTTTAAAAAATTTGTTTGAGGTTCATATTTTTTTTTAACATTTTCAATTTTCGTATCTTTTTCAAAAAAGGTGTTACCTTCACCTTGAATAATTGCTTCACAACCCGCTAATTTGATGGCACCACTTTTTGCTTCATTATTTATAATGCCTAATGTAGAAGAAGTAAATAAAGCTCCACTTTGCGAATTTAAAGTTTTAGCATATACTCCTATTTTCCCTTTAATATTTGCATTATAAATTAATCCCCAGAATCCTGCTTCTTTTCTAATTCCTTCATCAAAATATATTCCTATTTTACAAGAATCAATATTAATATTTGATAATATTTGATCATCTAAATCACCAAGTATAATCGCGTGTAAATTTTCTTCCATAAAAGAAGAAATATCTTCATTTTTTGGTACATTAAATAAAGAAAAATTAGCCCAATAAGAACTAGAAATATTAATATTATGATAATATCCTACATCGCTTGTTCCATAATGTTTAATTGCATTAAATAAAAATGTTCCATAAATATTTTCTAGATTGATCAATTCATTTAATTGTTGATGTAAAGAAATTCCTATACCATAACTGCTGTTGATGAAAACAATATTTTTTAAAGTCGTGGTAATGCTAGCTTTTGCATATATAGTATAACCATATTTATTTTCTAAATTTTGCTCTTTATAATAAAAAGTTAAACCATTTATTCCCGTATTACCTTCTAAATTAAATAAAGGTTTATCTTCAGGTAATTGATCTTTACTTAAACATTCAGGTTGAGCAATAATTAAAGTTCCATATTCATCATTATTAGAGTTAACAACAAAATCTCCGCGTATTGAAACATACATAGGAATATTAATTTGTTTAGTAATTAAATACTTACCTTTTGGTAAATATAATGTTCCTCCTCCTAAAGCACTGACATCGTCAATAGCTTTTTGAAGTTTATCTGAAACATCAATTTTACCTTCTAAATCAACATCATAATCTAAAATATTATTATCAATAACAATAGTATCTTCACTAGAAAATTTTGTTTTAACAATTTGAGGATATTCTCTAGAAGAATTAATAGCTTTAATATATTTTGTTTCCCCTTGATAACTATCTGTACTTGTTGATAAACTTGACATTTCACTTGATTCATTATAAGTAGAAGTGTTTTCGCTTGAACTAGAAAAAGATGAAGAAGAGTTATTAAAATTTGAAGAACTTATATTTTGTTTTTCACAACTTAAAACAAAAGAAAAAGAAAAGAAAACAAGAATCAAAGAAAGAAAGCGTTTTTTCATATATTCACCATTTTTAAATCACCTTTAACAATCGTTATTATATTATAAAAAGCAATATAAAATCAAAATTAAATATTCTTTAGATATTATTTTATTTGTTATATATTTTAAAAATTGATTTAGATTTTGCAAAATGTTAAAATGAAATTGTCCAAAAGACTAATATGCGATTCCTACAAATTATATATAAGGGAAACTTTTTCATCTTTGTGGTGTTGAAAGCTGGAGTTTATACATTCAGAATCCTAAAGCAAAGAAAAGTTTACCCGCCCTTGAGAAGAGGGAGTCTTACTGGAGTCTTTTGGATTTTTTTGTGAATTAATTATTGGAGATTAAACATTATGAAAAAAAGTATTTTATCAATCGCTTGTATTCGTTCACTAGTTATAGATATAACTAATCGTGCTAAATCAGGACATCCTGGTATGGCTATAGGCTCTGCACCAATACTTTATACTTTATATACTAGACATTTCAATGCTAATCCTGAGCATCCTCATTGGATTAATCGCGATCGTTTTGTACTTTCTGCAGGTCATGCTTCTGCTTTATTGTATACTATTTTACATCTTTGTTCATACAATATTAAAATTGATGATTTAATGCATTTTCGTTCTTTAAAATCAATTACTCCTGGACATCCTGAATATGGTGTTACCGAAGGTGTGGATGCTACTTCTGGTCCATTAGGTCAAGGTATCGCCCAAGCAGTAGGTCTTGCTCTTGCTGAAACAAATTTAAAAAATATTTATCATGATGGTAATAAAATTATTAATCACTATACTTATTGTTTGGTAGGTGATGGATGTTTAGAAGAAGGTATTTCTCAAGAAGCAATTTCATTCGCAGGCTTACAAAAGCTTAATCGTTTAATTGTTTTTTATGATTCTAATAAAGTTACTCTTGATGGCGACTTATCTTTATCTAGTATAGAAGATACTAAAAAACGTTTCGAAGCATGCTCTTGGAATGTTATTAATGTAAATGATGGAAATGATGTTGAAAAAATTGATAAAGCCATTATAAAAGCTAAATCAAGTATTGATAAACCAACTTTGATTATTGTTAACACTATTATTGGACAAGGATCAAAAAATCAAGGAACAAGTAAAGTTCATGGTTCGCCTCTAGGTGAAGAAGATGGAATGCTTGCTAAAAAATCATATAATTATAATTACGAATCATTTTTTGTTCCAAAAGAAGTATATGATGATTTTAAAGAAAGTTTTCTTGCTCGTGGAAAAAAAGTGTATGATTCATGGTTAAAACAATATAATAATTTCAAAAGAAATCATCCAAGTGAAGCAAGCAAATTTGAATCTTTAGAAAATAATGATGTTTCAAATTTTGTTTTTGATGAAATACCTCATTATGATGAAGGATTTAAAGAAGCAACTAGAGTTACTTCTCAAACATATTTAAATCTTTTACATAAAAATATTTTAACTTTAATTGGAGGAAGCGCGGATGTTGCTTCCTCAGTTAAAACAAACATTAAAGATGCTGTTAATTTTTCACCTTTAAATAGGGAAGGTAGAAATATTAATTTTGGTATTCGGGAATTTGCTATGGCCGCGATACAAAATGGTATTTTATTACATGGTGGTTTAAGAACTTATGTAGGAGCATTTTTAGTTTTCTCTGATTATTTAAAACCTGCAATCCGATTAGCTTCTATTTCACATCTTCCAGCAGTATATCTTTTTTCTCACGATTCTATTGCTTTAGGTGAAGATGGTGCTACTCATCAACCAATTGAACAACTAGCTATGCTTCGTTCCATTCCTAACGTTGAAGTATATCGTCCTTGTGATGCAAGAGAGGTCGCAGTAAGTTATCATGATGCTTTTAAACAAAATGATCATCCAGTTTGTATTATTCTTTCTCGACAAAGTTTACCTTTAATTCCAGGAAGTGATTCTTTAGATGCCTTTAAAGGTGGTTATATTATTTCTAAAGAAATTGGCAAAGAGCCAATGCTTACAATAATTGCCACAGGTTCAGAAGTTAGCTTAGCTTTAGAGGCTCAAAAAGAATTAAGATTACAAAATATTGATATTCGTGTTGTTTCCATGCTTTGTGTTGAAAGATTTTTAAAGCAAGATCCTTCTTATATTAAAAGTGTTTTAAAATCTCCTTATGAAAAAAGAATGGTCGTAGAAATGCTAACATCATTTGGATGGCACAAATTTGCACCACATATCATGAGTGTTGATACATTTGGTTTATCAGCACCTATTAATGATTTATTAAATCATTTTGGTTTTGTAAAAGAAGAATTAATTAAACGCATTTTAGAAATAATTTAATTTTAAATAATAAATTTGAGGGTGAAAATTTAATACCCTCTTTTTTTATGTGAATTTACTTTTCTTAATTTCTTGTTTTAAATTTTTTTATCTTGCATTATAATATTTTTTGCATGGTACCTTTTAGGACTATAGCAGGAGGAAATATGATATTAACTTTAGACCTTGGTAACACCAATCTTTTGTTCGGGGTATACCAAGAAAAAAAACTTATAGCTACTTATCGAACTTATTCCGATAAGACTAAATCTAGCGATGGATATAAAGAAATTTTAATCCAATTTTTAAAAAATGAAAATTTAAAACCTAGTGATTTTGAAGGCGCGATTCTTTCAAGCGTCATCCCATCATTAAGTAAAGCAATTATTAATGCTGTTGAAAAATATTTAAATGTTAAATGCTTACTAGTAGGTCCAAAACTTAAATCTGGATTAGCTATTCGTATTGATAATCCAAGTGAATTAGGCGCAGATCTTGTTTCTGATTCAGTAGGTGCGATAAGTAAATATAATGAACCTTGTTTAATTGTAGACTTAGGAACGGCAACTAAATATCTTGTTATCGACAAAAATTTAGCTTTTCAAGGCTGTGTTATAACTACTGGTATTAAATTAGGTTTTCAAGCATTAGCGACAAATGCCGCGATGCTAATGGAAATCGATTATGAAACACCAAAAAAGATAATTGGTAAAAACTCTCGTGATTCATTAAATTCTGGCGCTATATATGCTACTATTGCTCAAATAAAAGAATTATCAAATATGATTGAAAATGAAATAGGTTATAAATTAAAACACATTCTTACGGGAGGAAATGCATATTTAATAAAAGATTTTTTGACTAATAACTTTGTTTTTGAAGAATACTTAATATTAGATGGATTATTATCTATCTACGAAAAAAATAAAGAGGTTAGATTATGAGAAGAAAAAAAATCTTAAGCATTTCTTTAGATGCCATTTTTTTGGCAATTATCTTGCTAATGACTTACACTTTTATTGGTTTTATTCCTCTTGGTTTTATTTCTATCACCATTATTCATGTTCCAGTTTTAATTGGTGCCTATCTTTTTGGTCCTAAAAAAGGGGCATTATATGGACTATTTTTTGGAATATGTTCATTTTTAAGATCATGGGAATCACCAAGTGGTCTAGATTTATTTTTTCAAAATCCTTTAGTATCTGTTTTTCCAAGAATTCTTTTTGGTTTAATTGCAGGATTAATTTTTGATTTTATAAAGAAAATGCCTTTAAAAAATATTATTAAGCAACCACTTATAATTATCGGATGCTTTATTTCCACGATTATACATAGTGTTTTGGTACTTGGAACACTTGGATTAATCTATGAAAAAGAAATAAATACTTTACTTGAAGGTTCTTTTGCTTCATTTTGGATTTTCATGCTATCCACGATTGCAACATCTTCTGTTTTTGAAGCTCTTGCAGGTGCAATAATTACTCCGCTTATTTCATTCCCATTAGAAAAATATGTTTTAAAAGATTATTTAAAACTATTAGAAAATGAAAAAAATAAAACGAAAAAAAATCTTGAACCTCTTCAAGCAAAAGCAATTATTACAAATAATAAAGAAATTGAATTAACTTTACAAATAAAAAAGTAATAAAAAATGGGCTAAAACCGCCCAAATTTTATTACTCAGGCATAAAGTAAATTAGAAAACCCTTTTAAAACCTTTATTAAGAACTATTACCAAAATAGTTCTTTTTTTTTGATTTTAATTTACTTCATGCATTTACATTCTTGATCGAAAAATCCTAATAATTCTTTTAGTAATGTTTTATTACATGCGTAATAATTAACATGATCAATTACTTCTTTTAACACTAGATTTGATTTAATAAGTGGTACTAAGTAATTAGCTAAAACCATATTGTCTTTTTCAGAAATTTTTAATAATTCTTCAAGAGAAAGTTTTTCGTGTTTATAAAGTACTTTGGTCAATTTCACACAGTAAGGTTCACTTAAAACTTTAAATAAGGCACTTGCTTCTTCTTTATGCATATTCATTACTCCTTTTATAGAAAGTATAATTTAACATATGAACTTTTGTCAACAAAAAAATGTTGAAAATTGTTAATTTTTATTTATAAATTAAAAAGTTCTTAAAGAGAAAATAAAATCTTTAAGAACTAATTTTAATTTAAGAATTTACATAAGGGAAATCATCAGGATTAAATCTTGTACCTTCAAAAACTTCATATTCATCAGTTGTTACATATTCTGTTTCTGAAGTAATTTCTGATTGTAAATAAACTTCTGCATCTAAAGCGTAAATATATTGTTCAGTTACTGTAGCGCGTTGAATTTTTTTATTAACAAATGAAACACCAATTTCATAATTATAAATTTCTTCAACATTAGCTTGATCGGTTTGATCAAATGTATATAATCCATATGAGAATGAATAATATTTATCACGTGAAGAAAATTCAGTGTAGTTAAATTTCAAATCATATTCTATTTCATCATGAGTGAAGCCATCTTCTACTTGACTTAAAATATTTCTTAGACAAGTAAAATATGTTTGAGTAAAACCAATATTCAAAAATGTTTCAATTTTATTTTCATTAAATTTAGAATAGTTTTTGGCATCATTTGCTCCTTCACCTTCAATATCTTTAGTTAAACTATAGAAATTTTTATCATTGTAAAGATATTGTTGTTGTTCAAATAAAACATCTTGATCATCATATTTATCAACAGTCATAATATCTTTATATCGATGAAATTTATCAATTTCAGAAATGCCAAATTGTTGTTGAACAACTCCATAATATATAAATCCAGTTGCTTTTGTAACTGCTTCCGAAACATTTCCTTCATAAGATTTTAATTTATCCATGAAACGACTTATTTTCTCTTCATCTGGTGCATCTTCATATTTTGACCAAGAAGCGTATAAATTAACATCCTCATATAGTTTATTATTAAAACCATAGAACTTATTTTGACCTTCTGCATCTAAATACCAACCTTCAAATACATAATCTTTAACATTTGGTTCTTCTGGTTCTAGTAAAATATCATCTAAAGCTAAATCATAGCTTTTATAAATAGTTTCCGATGAATTTACATTTAAATAATAAGTAACATGATTTGTATTTTTACTAGAGGAATTAGATGAACTATTTGAAGATGAACAAGAAACAAAACAAAGTGTCAAAGGCAAAATAAGTGGTAAGACTTTTCTTTTCATATTTTACTCCGCGCTTGGTGCAACATATTTAACTGTTACATTATTAGATCTAGTATCAGAAAGGAAAAATTGATCAAATAACATTAATGCATCATCTTCAGAACAATTTAAAGTGATAGATTGATTATTTGTTCTTCCCCAATCGCGGAAAGCTCTACGACCAATATAATTAACAGAAGCAGGAATAGAAATACTTGTAATACTATAACATCCAGAAAATGCTTCTTCACCAATTGAAGTTAATGAACTATTTAATTTTAAACTTTCAATAAATTGAGCACCACAGAATGCATATGCAGCAATTGCAGTTGTTTCCTCTTTTAATGTAACTGTTTTACGTTCTTCATTACCATTTTCATAAGCAAGAACTTTATTATCTTTATCATAAACTACACCATCTTGAACAGTAAATGATGTTGAATTTGATTTAATTTCTTTAAATTGAGTTGAAGCAAAAGCACCTTCACCAAAATAAGTTAATGTTGCAGGAAGAGTAACACTTGAAGTTAAAGCAATATCACTTGCAAAAGCTTGTGCACCAATAGATGTTAAGCCAGTTCCTAAAGTAAGACCACTTAATTTACGATTACTTGCAAAAGCTTGAGCACCAATACCTTTTAATGAATTTGGTAAAGTAATTGTACCTTCAAATTCATTTCCAAAGAAAGCAGATTCACCTATACTTTCTACACCTTCTGCAAAAGTTAAAGTTTTAATAAAACCATAAGCAAAGGCTCCTGCTTTAATAGTTCTACAACTTGCAGGAATAGCTACTTCTGCATCATGAGTATAACCAAAGGCTCCTTCACCAATTGTTTGAAGTTTATCTGAGAAAGTAATATCGGAAATTGTTCCTTTTTTATAGAAAGCAAAATCTTTAACTTCTGTAACAGTATTTGGCATTTCATAAGTACCAGTAATACCATTTACCGCAAAATAAATAGTTGTTTGAGTCTTATCATATAAAACTTTATTTTCAAATTTAAAGTTATTATTTTGTTCAGGAACATTAATCGTAGTTACTGAAGTATCACCAAAGACGTTAAGACCAATTGTTTGTAATCCAGTTCCAAAATTAACTGTTTTTAAAGCACCTTGATTTGAAAATGCTTCATCTGCAAGAGTAAGTAATGAATTTGGTAAAGTAATTGTATCTAAAGCAGCAACTGCACCTGAATTATAAGAATCATCACCTTCACCACCAGCACTTGTGGAGAAATGGAAGGCATAACTACCAATTTCTTGTAAGCCTTCATTAAAGTGTAATTCTTTTATTCCCGAACAACCATAGAAAGCATGGCTATCAATTTTCTTAACATTTCCAGGAATAGTTACACTTGTTAAACTATAACAATCCGCGAAAGCATATTCTGGAATTGTTTGTAATCCAGTTCCAATTGTTATACTTGATAAATCATTACATGTTTCAAAAGCATCATGTCCGAGTTCAATAACTGAATCTGGGATAACAAAATTATTTAAATGATAGCATTGAGCAAAGGCTTTTACACCAATTCTTTTAAGTGTGGTTGGGAATTCATATTCTTTTAATTCATCACACATATAGAAAGCATAATCACCAATTTCTGTTACATTATTTGGAATTACAACTTTTTCTGTTCTACCAGAAGGACAGAAAACAACTTTTGTCATATTATAATCATAAATAATATTGTCATATAAAGCAAAATGAGTATTACCACTTGCTAATTTAACTTCCAAAATACCTGTACAACCTGCGAAAACATTTTCCCCAAGTGTTTCTAGGCCTTTTGGTAAAGTTAAAGTTTTAATCGCAGTACAATTTGCAAAAGCATAACCACCAATTTCTTTTAATGTTGAAGGAAGAACTGGTTGATTATCTTTAAAATAAGCACCAGCGAAAGCGGAATCGCCAATATATTCTAATCCTTCATTAAAATTAACATTTTGTAAATATCCTTCTGCAGAATAACAATTAAATGCACTTTTTCCAATTCTTCTTAATGAAGAAGGGAAATTTAAAGAAACTAAATTCTCATTACCTGCAAAAGCATAATTACCAATTTCCTCTAATTCATTATTGAAAATGATATCGCTGACACAAGAATCTTTAAAGCCATAGAAAGCATAATCACCAATATATTTTACTCCTTGAGGTAAAGTATATGATTTATCTCTTTTTGGAGCGTATCTAACAATTGTATATTTATCTTTAGTGAATAAAATTCCATCTTCATCTAAGAAATATGGATTTGTATCATCAACATAAATATTTTGTAATTTTCCCGAATCATTAAATGCTGAAGGGGCAATTGTTTTTACTGTACTTGGTAAAGTAATAGAAACAATTTCTGGATAAGATTGGAAAGCTCTTTCACCAATTGCCACGACTTCTCTACCATTAATATGATCAGGAACCACTATTTCTGCAAGTTCACGATTTAAAACGCCTGTAATCGTAATTTTTTCATCTTCACCAACAGTATATAATAAATTGAATTTGGCTTTTTCAAAACGAGCTTCAATTACTACACCATCCATTCCATCTTGAACAGTGGTAAAACGTGTATCTGTTCCTTGAATAAACCAACCGACAAAAGCATAACCATTTTTTGTTGGATTTTTTAAACTTGGGGTATCACCAACAAATGTTTCAACTGTGTATGTTGGTTCACCATTGTTAGGATTTACTGTAATAACTACTTTTTCTTCTTCATTTACTGAATATAAAGCAGTTAAAACCATATTGCCATAAACAGGATTTTGGAATGACCAACGAGAACTTAAATTATTTCTATCAGTATACCAACCTAAAAATGTTGAATGAGATTTAATAGGATCATAAGTAGGAGCCTTAACCCATCTACCATCTGCGACCTTTTGAGTTGGATATGATGTGCTTCCATCTGGGAAATGACCACCATTTAGATCAAAGGTAACTTCATAAACTTGATTTGTACCTTCTCTAACTAAGACCCATTGTCCATCTTCTTTTTCATAATAATTACCCGAAACTAGATCTTGATAAGTATCTCCATCTTCACCTAATTCTGGATCTGGTTCTCCTTCGCCTGTCAAATTTTGACCAACATGTGAAGTTGGTTTATCACTAGTATCATTACTTGTAACAATACTTGATGAATTTGATCTTTGACAACCTGTAAAAAGTGTAAGTGTTAATAATAATGGAAATAAAACTTTTTTCTTCATCTTTATTCTCCTCTCACTAAGATCTTAAGGTTATTTTCCATAACTCTTAAATGTTTATTAATAAGGAATAAACATCTTTTAATTTTAGATTAAATGTAAGAAAAATGCAATAAAATGGCATTCAAAAAAAATTATTTTTCCTTTAGAAGTTAAAAAGAAAAATAATTAGAATAAATATTTTTAATATTTAAACATTATTTTTTAATTATTAAATTTATTAATAACATTACTAACTGCTTTTAAATAATCATATTTATTTATGGTATCAGGTTCTAAATAAGCTCCTTCTCCCCATTCATTAAATGCCGTAAGAAAAATAAATTCCTTTTTTTGTTTTAATGATATTTTGTAAAGTTCTTCAAGATATTTTTGAAACTTATCTGGATTACTATTTTTAATAACCATTCCCCTTTTTCCTCTTCTTGGAGTGTCATCATATTGTACAAATCCTCCATAAAGCATTTTAGGGTGATTTTTTTTAGCAAATTTTAAGGACTTTTTCCATATTTTGTCATAATTATATATTTGTAATTTATTAGTTTTAAAAACTCTTTTTTTCAAACGATTTACAATTTTAAAAAATATATTTCGATTTGTTAATGTAGAAAATTGAGGTTCATAATTAAAATAATAATCAAAATAATTTGTTTTACCATATGGATCATATCGTGAAATAATTTTTATACCATTAAAACCATTTTCTTTTGCTAATTTATTAAAACAAAAAATCATCTTTTCTAATACTTTTTGATTATTATTATTCCAAATGGCAAAAAGAGGGCAATTATCAATTTTTATATACCTTTTATCTAAAAAAAATGGTAAAAGATAATTAAAATGAATTTTAAAATCTTCTTCATTACCATAATCTAATTTTGCTAATACTCCATCATTGTTTTCAACTTTATGCATATCATTTTTAGGAGACCAATCATTTATATAACGCTCTTTAAGCATAAATTTTGACCAAGTTCTAATCCATGAAGAATTATCCCAAGCAAAGAAAAAATTTATATCAATATCTTTATTTTCAAGTATTAATTCAGCAGGCTTAGTTAAAAGTCTTTGATTAGAAGAAAACCAATAATGGTAAATACCAAAACCATATATTCCATATTCTTTTGCTAATTTTACTTGTGCTTTTATATTAGAAACTTGACTTAAATCATAATAATTATTATTTAAAGGAACTCTTGGTTGTAAATGATTTTTAAATAAACTGGAAGAGTTTTTAACACTTACCCAATCAGTAAAACCTTTTCCCCACCACTTATCATTTTCCTCGATTTGATGATATTGAGGTAAATACATTGCAATAATTTTAGGCATATTTTTCACTTCCCAAACTAAGTTTAATAATTTTTATTCTCTCCTTCAATATTTATTTAAATTTTAAATTTGCTAATAATTTTTTATTTGTGCTCAAACACAAAGTGAAATTTTTTTATTATTTTTACGACCTCGATATAAATATGACCATGTATAAGAATTTGAGGAAAGGAAGTAGCCTAATGAAAGTAGTTTATTTCATTATAATTTTTAACTCTTCTTAATTATGGAATTTTTTTTTGTTGTTGTAGAAAGGAGGTTTATTATATGGAAAAATGTTTTGAATTATGTAAACTTGAAAATATTTATATTATCAAAAGTAATAATAATGAATTATTAGCAATTACTAATAATCAAGTTTCATTATTAAATATCTTCAATATTTTCTTTAGACATGATTTAGAAGAAAATGTTGATTCATTTGAAATTGCTCTTATTAATAAAGTTAATGATAAAGATTCAATTTTAGTATTTGAAGTGATGAAAGATATTCTTAATAAAGTTAGTAATGTTATAAATGATTTTTTAAAAATGAAATTGACTTCACAAATTTAAATAATAAATTTGACATTTAGCCCAATAAAGTCTAAGATTATTTAAAGGATTTTTACAATATGAAGAAGTATTCTTATCCAAGATTAAAAGAATTAAGAGAATTATATGATTTTTCTCAAGAAGAGGTTGCTATACAGCTTAATATCAGCGTCAAAACTTATGGAGCTTACGAAAGAGGTGAACGTGATTTACCTACTTTAATTCTTATTAAAATTGCAAGTATATATTCTGTAACTACTGATTATCTTTTAAATAATAGCGATTCTTATGATTAAGCTAAATAATTAATAAAAGTAGCTGTGAAAAATTTGTTTTCACAGCCTTTTTTAAATTTTATAAATCTAAACTATTTTCATCTAAAAGAAAATTAATAAGACCAATAGTAACTATACCATTTTCATCAATTTGAGAACTTATATTATCTTTAACAATAATAATTTTTTTAAATGAATCATTCACTTTTATAAGTGATCGTTTTTCTTGTTTTAATTTTTCTTCAGTTGGCATCATATAAGCTGATTGAATATAATATTTTTTATTTCCTTTATAGGCTATAAAATCTATTTCTAGTTGTTTTAATTTTCTTTTACCATCAATAGTTTCTTTAGTTTCAATAACACCAACATCAACATCAAAACCTCGTATTTTTAATTCATTGAAAATAACATTTTCCATAATATGATTTTCTTCAATTTGTCTAAAATTAAGACGAGCATTACTTAATCCAATATCCGCGACATAGTATTTTAAAGGTGTATTAAAATATTTTTTTCCTTTAATGTCATAACGTTTTGCTTCTGTAAATAAAAACGCTTCAGTTAAATAAGAAAGATATGCTTTTGCAGTAATATCACTTATTGATTTACCTTTAATGCTTTTTAAAGTGTCAGATATTTTTTTAGGATTAGTAAGAGCAGAAATAGAAGAACAAAGAAAATTAATTATCGAATCTAATTCATCAATATATTGTACTTTATTTCTTTCTACAATATCAGTTAGATAAACTTTATTAACTAATGATTTTAAATACATTATTTTTTGTTCATCAGATTTTTGTTTACAAAGTGCTGGCATTCCTCCATAAATATGATATTCATCCCATGCTTCATATTTATCACCATCAAATTGAGAATAAAATTCCCTAAAAGAAAGAGGATACACCCTTACTTCATCACCACGTCCACGAAATTCTGTAATTATGTCTGTAGATAAAAATTTAGAATTACTTCCTGTTACATATACATCAAGATTATTTTTATATAAAAAGCCATTTAATACAGTCTCAAAACAATCTAGTTGCTGTACTTCATCAAGTAAGATGTAATATTTTTTCTCATCTAAAATTTTGCTTTTTATATATTCAGAAAATTTATAAGGATTTACTTTTCTTTTTTTCATAGCTAAATCAATAATATCTTCATTAATTAAATTAAGATATTCTTCAGAATCAAAAGCAAATTTAATTATATGATTATCATCAATACCAGATTTTTTAAGATAATCAGCAAAAATTTCAAAAAGCAAGACTGACTTACCACATCTTCTTATACCTGTAATAATTTTAATTGATCCATTATTCATTCTTTCAATCAATCTTTTTAAATAAATATCACGCTTAATCATATATTACCTCATTTTGATTTTGCTAGACATGTCCACTTTTTTCAAAGCAAAAATATTATAAACAATTTATATTAATATGTCAAATAATCAATAAATGCTTTTAACTGTGCTCGAACACAAAGTGAATTTCTTTTATTATTTTTACGACCTCGATATAAATATGACCATGTATAAGAATTTGAGGAAAGGAAGTAGCCTAATGAAAGTAGTTTATTTCATTATAATTTTTAACTCTTCTTAATTATGGAATTTTTTTTTGTTGTTGTAGAAAGGAGGTTTATTATATGGAAAAATGTTTTGAATTATGTAAACTTGAAAATATTTATATTATCAAAAGTAATAATAATGAATTATTAGCAATTACTAATAATCAAGTTTCATTATTAAATATCTTCAATATTTTCTTTAGACATGATTTAGAAGAAAATGTTGATTCATTTGAAATTGCTCTTATTAATAAAGTTAATGATAAAGATTCAATTTTAGTATTTGAAGTGATGAAAGATATTCTTAATAAAGTTAGTAATGTTATAAATGATTTTTTAAAAATGAAATTGACTTCACAAATTTAAATAATAAATTTGACATTTAGCCCAATAAAGTCTAAGATTATTTAAAGGATTTTTACAATATGAAGAAGTATTCTTATCCAAGATTAAAAGAATTAAGAGAATTATATGATTTTTCTCAAGAAGAGGTTGCTATACAGCTTAATATCAGCGTCAAAACTTATGGAGCTTACGAAAGAGGTGAACGTGATTTACCTACTTTAATTCTTATTAAAATTGCAAGTATATATTCTGTAACTACAGATTATCTTTTAAATAATAGCGATTCTTATGATTAAAGTTAAATTACTAACAAAAGTCCATTAATTTGGACTTTTTTATATTGTTAAATAAATAAGTTATCTATCTTTTTCA
Organism: uncultured Bacilli bacterium; assembly: GCA_947632435.1. Lineage (GTDB taxonomy): Bacteria > Bacillota_I > Bacilli_A > RFN20 > CAG-449 > CANRPC01. The sequence continues at coordinate 24,423 of CANRPC010000022.1, forward strand.
AGTTTTTTATTTATTTCTAAAATCCATTTAAAATTTTTTTGTTCTAATTTTTCTAGTAAGTAAAGAAAGTTGGTACTACATATAACATCTTCTTTTTTTGAATATGTAGAAATATTTGCTTTCATGGTAATATAATTTTCACTATTAATTTTCCGCATGATAGATTTTCTTTGTGATTCTGTTGCTTGATAATTTTTTACATTAGTTAAACGTTCTATTAAAAGGGCATTTTTTTCTTATCATTTGTATTTAAATTTGCTTTATCAAAATGAGCGAGCACAATAAGAAGCGTACATGGATTAGCAAAATAAAGAATTTGTCTATGTGCATATTGAAAACCATGAAATGCATCCAATTTTTTCTTTAATTGTTCAAACTGTTTATATGGTGCCACTTCAGTATCACAGAAAATCAAAACTAGATCATAATTGTCGTTAGAATATTCATTTTGATACATAGCACTAATGTTGTCGAGTGATTTAGCATTTTTTACTGTTATCGAATAAACATCATCAAAAATCATCAGTTCTTTCAAGCGTATAATATAATCAAATTCTTCATATCCTTCACAGATAATACAAATCTTTTTCTATTTTTTTATCATTGAAAAACGATTTGCCATCTTATTCACCTTTCATTAAAACAGAGATTAAATCAGGTTCTGGAATTGCTCCAAAAGCTCCTTTTTTATAATGTTCAAGTACATCTAATTCAACTCTTACTCCAGTTTTAGAAGTGAAATCATTTAATGAATATAAGTATGCTCCATTGTTATCCTTTGCAGCAAACCAAATTTGATCTTTTCTAAAAAGTTTTTTGCAGTCAAGAAGTGTTATATCATGCAAAGTAAAGATAAGCTGTGACTTTCTGTTGAGTTCATTGTTAAACAAAGCAACAATAGCACGTGTTAATTTGAAATGGAGACTACTATCCAATTCATCAATTACAAGAATCTTATCATTTTCTAATGCATCAACTATGTAACTAGCTAAGGCAACAATCTTTTTTGTTCCCGTAGAATCATAAAATAAACTTGGTACTCTTTTTCCCTTATGAATCGAAGTAAGACACATCATATCATTAATAACTGTCTGCATTTGCAAAACATTTTCCTGTGGCTTTATGCCATAATTAATCGGTGTATTAATTATATCTGGTTTTACATATTCATAACCATCTAAATCAAGATCTGCTTTTTTTATTAGTTCAATTACCTTCTCTTTATCAGCTTTATCATCTTTTAAAAGTTTAATTGTTTTTTCCATTGGAATATTATTAAGATCAACAATCTCTATCGATGTTGCAAATTTTATTAAAATATCTTTGATAAAACCTAACTTATAATACTTTTCTGTATTGATTGTATAAATTAAAATATTATTAAAGGCAATGGATTTCATAAGTTCTTCAAGTTCAGGTGCTTCAGAAAATTTGTATTCTTGTTTTAAAACATCTTTCAAAAAGAATAACTTCTCTGTTTCATTGCCATGATGATCTATTTTTAGTTCGGAAAATTTTTCAAAAATAAAACCATAAGAAGAATTTCGTTCTAAATTAAACTTAAAATCGTATTTATAAATATGTTCATCAAAAGAAAAAGTAACTCCAAAACTACAAATTCGATTATTAGAAAAAAGATTTAATGATATATTAGCAGGAAGACTTAATAAGACATTCTTAATAGTTTGAATCGCACGAATTAAACATGTCTTTCCAACATTATTAGCCCCATATATACTAATTGCCTTTACAGCATTAATATTGCCACATGAAATGGTATTAGACATAAATCGTTTAATTTTCATATTTGCTTTTAATGATAATTCTACATCATTTCCATAAACTAAATAATTGTTCAAACGAATACTTATAATCATTATTCACCCTCCAAATATTTATCTAATAATAGTATATTACAAAAATTATTTTTGGTGCAAGTTTTTTACACAAAAAATATTTTAATCATTATATTATGCCATTATAAATAAATAAATAATAAAAAAATTGTATAATAAATAGGAAAATATAATACCGATTTTTAGCCCATCTTAGGAACTTTAAAATTCTTATTTTCTTTAGTTGCTAATATTTACATGAAAGCGAGTTTATATTATGCAATATGAAAATATTAAGCTACTAAGAAAAGAGAAGAAACTTTCTCAAGATAAACT
>CANRPC010000023.1 GCA_947632435.1 uncultured Bacilli bacterium
TTAAAACAAAAAAATCAAATATTTACTTTTAGTTGTTCAGATTTTAACATTTGCACAATTAAAATATGCCCAAAAACAACATACGTAAAACTTAAAAAGTAATATTTATTTTTTAAAGGATGTTGAATAAATTCAATAAAAATATTGGATGAAAACAACATCCTTTTTTATTTTAAAATAAGACCAATTTTTTTTCAACCTTACAATCCTATTACATTTTATAACCACTCACTCCTACTACAATTTACTTGCTCTTGAAATTATAGGATACATCTTTATATTTGAAAGTAAAGTACTGCCCTACGGCGTATCGTTTAATTTTTTTATTTTAATAATTTATTCACCAAATATTAAATTTTGTTTTTTATGATTTTAATTTTAGCGTTTAAAGTAAAAAGATCATTAAAAAAATTTGCATAAGATTTATTAACACATTCAATATTTTCAAATGTTGCAGTTGTTTTACTGCATAGAACAAAAATAATTAACGACATTAAAATTCGATGATCATTATGCGAAGATATAATTTTATTTGGATTTTTTATATGATAATTTCCATTTAATTTAATTTTATTTTCTTCTACATCAATATTTACATTGAATTTTTTTAATTCTTCTTGAATAGCATATGCTCGATTACTTTCTTTATATTCTAAATTTTTTGTTGATGTAATGCATGCTTTTTCATTTATCAAAACTAATAAAATTATTAATAAAGGGCCTAAATCTAAGCAATTTTTTATATCAATATTAATTGAGTGTAATATAGACTTTCTTGTTATAATATGTCCTTTTATAAATGAAATATTACCACCTAAATTTTTAATAAACTTATAATATAAACTATCAGCCTGTAAAGAATTTTTTTTCATTTTATAGCAATCTATTTCGTTATGGAATAAACCTAGAGTCATTAAATAACAAGCAGAAGAATAATCACTTTCAATATGATGCATACATGCTTTATATTTTTGATTTCCTAAAATTTTAATATTATTTTTTTGAAAATAAATTTTAATACCAAATTTTTCAAGTGTTTTAATTGTCATTAAAACATATGGTACAGAAACTAAACCATTAATTATTTCTATTTCTGAATCGTGATTTAATAAAGGTAAAACAAATAAAAGTCCACTTATAAATTGACTACTTTGTGATGAATCAACTTTATATATTGTTTTATCGACAAAACCAGTTAATTTTATAACTTCATTATTAATAATTATTTTTTCTTTATATAGTGATAAATAAGAATAAAGAGGTCGTTTAATTAATTCTTTACCGCATTTAATAGTGACATTATTAATAAAATAACTCATTAAAGGTATTAAAAAACGCAATGTAGAGCCAGATTCTTTAACTTCAAAAAATATGCTTTCTTTTTTTTCGTAGTTAAATCCTTTAATACTTAAAATATTATTTTTAAAATTAATAGTTGCACCTAATTCTTTCATAGCTAAAATTGTATTTTTAACATCATCATTTAATGAGACATTATAAATAAATGAATTACCTTGAGCTAATGATGCTGCAATAACAAAACGATGTAATTCACTTTTAGATGATGGAATTTTAATACTACCTGTCAGGTCAGAAGGGTAAACTATTGCATTCATTTAATTTCTTTTCCTAAAGTTTTAGCAATATTATTTAATTTGCATAGTAATTCTTCGAAATTTTCTAATTTTAATGATTGAGGACCATCGCTAAGAGCATTTTTAGGGTTTTCGTGTACTTCTAAAAGCAAACCATCAGCGCCACATGCAAGAGATGCAAGTGATAATGGCTCAATAAGATCCCATCTTCCAGTTGCATGAGATGGATCAACAATTATAGGAAGATGACTTAATTTTTTTACTAAAGGAATTGAAGACAAATCAAGTGTAAATCGAGTGTAATTTTCAAATGTTCTAATTCCTCTTTCACATAAAATGATATTTTCATTTCCTTCAAGCATAATATATTCGGCAGAAAGCAACCATTCTTCTATAGTATTTGAAAATCCACGTTTTAAAATAACTGGTTTTTTGGTTTTTCCAATAGCCTTTAATAATGCATAATTTTGCATATTTCTACATCCTATTTGAAAAATATCTACATATTTGTCCAATTTATCTATTTGTTCTATAGAAACAATTTCACTTACAAATAATAAATTGTTTTCTTTTTTAAAATTATTTATAAGTTCTAAGCCGTTATTTTGTAAACCTTGAAATGAATATGGTGAAGTGCGTGGCTTAAATAGTCCAGCTCGGATAAATTTAATTCCTAAATTTTTCAAATTAAAAATTATTTTTGAAAATTGCTCTTCATTTTCAATTGCACATGGCCCAGCAATTAGAGTAAATTCTTCTTTTTTACCTATATAAGAATCCTTAATTTTAATAATGGTATCATCATTTTTATATTCACGTGATACTAAATAAAATGGATGATTTAATTTTTGAAAATTTAAAATACATGAAAATTTTTTAAAAAAAGTCATGTCAAAATTATTAAGATCACCATCTATTTTCACAATATTTTTAAAAATAAAAAAAATTTTGTAACCTTTATTTTTTAAAGCCTGTACTAATTCATTTATTTCATTTTCTGAAATTTCTTTTTTTAGATAGATGATCATAATTAAACCTCAATATATTTTTCTAATTTACTTTTAATAATTTCAATACATTTTTCTATTGAAGAATTATTTTGTACAATAATATCGGCATTTTCAATATATAAATTTTTTCTTAATTCATATAATTTTTGATAATCATCTTTTGAAGATGCCAAAGGTCTTGAATTATTAAAATTAATTTTTTCAATATCCCTTTCTATATAAATTATAATACCATTTTGTCTAAGTGCTAAAATATTTTTCTTTTCTTTTATAATTCCTCCACCAGTTGAAATTACTTGATGATGAAGTTTAGAATATTTTTGGCAAATTAAATTTTCTTTAAACCGAAAATAATTTTCTTTTTTATTTTCTATAATTTCTTTAATTGATTGCTTTTCTTCAATTTCTATTTTAGTATCTAAATCAACAAAATCAAAATTAATTAAATTTGCTAGAGCTTTACCAATTGAGGTTTTTCCAGAATATGGCATTCCAATTAGTATAATATTAGAAAAAAAAGATAAAAAATTTTTTTCATTTATTTTATTTAATTTGCTCTTATGAAAAAAGAGTTTATCAGAATAAATTCCTTGCTCAATAAACATTTTTAATCCATTTATGGCTTTAATTTTTCTTTCAAGTGCCTGTTGAATTAAATTTGTTTTTAAAGGATTATATATTACATCGATAACAACTTCTAAGTTTGTAAATAGCATAATATCTATACAAGAATTATAATTATTTGGGTACATTCCTACAGGTGTTGCATTGATTAATATATTAAAATCCTTTACCTTATTTAATTCATCATAAGTTATTGATGTGCCGTTTTTATATCTACTTACAGTTACAATTTCTTTAGCGTTTAAATCTAATAATAAAGTTTTTATTGTTTTTGATGTAGCACCTGTTCCCAAAATTACGCATTTTTTTTGATAAGGATTTATATTATTAGCCTCTAATAATTTTTTAAAACCATAATAATCGGTATTATAACCAATTAATTTTCCATATTGATTAACAATAGTGTTTACACATCCTATTTTTTTAGCAATTGGATCTATTTCATCTAAATATTTTATTGTTTTTTCTTTATATGGCATTGTTACATTAATGCCTAAAAAATCTCTTTTTTCAAAAAAATTTTCCAAATCTTTTTCTTTTAAATTATACAAAATATAATTATCATTATTTAAAAAATGATGTAATAAAATGGAAAAAGAATGTGTTAAATTGCTTCCAATTAATGCATATTTCATATTATTTTAACCATTCATTTCCATAACGAAAAGCCATTAAATCAATAAGTGCTAAAGCGGTTAATGAATTTATCACGACAATTGCTCTATGAATAATTGCAGGATCATGAAAGCCATTTAATGTAAATTCAATTTCTTCTTTTAGCTTAAAATTAACACTTTTTTGAGGTTTTTTAATAGATGAAGTTGGTTTAAACACACACCTAAAAACAATTGGTTCCAAATTTGAAATTCCTCCATTAATTCCTCCATTGTAGTTATGAATTGAATGAATTTCTTTATTTTTAATTTCCCATTCATCTTTGATTTCTGAACCAAAGTATTTTGCAAATTCAAAACCTAAGCCAAATTCTATACCTTTTATCCCTCCAATAGAAAATAAATAATTTGAAATTTTACTTTCTAAGGAATTAAAATATGGTTCACCTAAAATTATATTTTTGTTATTAATCATGACAATTGTTTCGGTAATCCCTCCAACAGAATCATTATTTTCTTTAGCTAATTCAATTTCTTTTAACATTTTATTTTTTATGTCATTATCTATTGTTGGAAAAATTTCATTATTCCATTTATTTACTTCATCTAATAAAATATTAGAAATAATTTTATCTTTAATATTATGCAAAGTATGAATATATGTTCCTATAATAATTCCTTTATTTTTTAAAATTGCTAAAGCAATGCTACCTATTGCCACAAGTGGAGCAGTTAATCTGCCAGAAAAATGTCCACCACCTCGGTAATCCTGATACCCATGATATTTTAATTCACTTACATAATCTACTTGTCCAGGTCGAGCAATGTTTTTTAATCTTTCGTATTCACTATCATCAAAAAAATCATTTTTTATTAATATTGTTAAAGGTGTTCCAGTCGTGTACCCACGAAATAAACCTGAGATGATTTTAACATCATCTTTTTCTCTTCTTAATGTTGATATATTATCAATAGATTTTCTTTTTTCCATTTGAGAATATAGAAAATCGAAATCAATTTTAATTCCAGAAGGTAATCCATCAATTGTTGCACCGATATATTCACCATGTGATTCCCCAAAAAGTGATATTTTAATTTGTTCGCCAATAATTGAACCCATATTAAATCCCTCTTTCTAAAATTTCTTTTATTTCATTAATTGATAATTTATTAATACTATAATTAGCAATTTTATTAAGAACAATTACATCAAAAAAATCATTGTCTTTTTTCTTGTCATTTTTAATAAAATTTAAAATTTCATCTATTTTATAATCTAATTTAATTTGTATATCTAATTTTTTTAAAATAAATTTTACTTTTTCCTTAACATCTTTATCTTTTATAAAATAAAGCATACCTTGTCCAACACATTCACCATGCAAGCATTTTTCATTGTGATAATAACTTTCTAGTGCATGTCCTATTGTATGGCCAAAATTAAGTACTTTTCTAATATTTTTTTCTTTAAAATCTTTAATAATTATTTCTTTTTTTAATTCAACTGAACGAGTAATTATTGTGTTAATATTTTTATTAATATTATCATTTAAAAATATATTAAATAATTTTTCATCAAATAACAAAGCCATCTTTAATCCTTCGATTAATCCATTGTTAAAGTTCTTTTTTGATAATGTTTTTAATAAAGATGGATCAATAAATACTTTTTCAGGTTGATAAAATGTTCCAATAATATTTTTAAAATTTTGAAAATTAATCGCGGTTTTACCACCAATAGAGCTATCAATTTGTGCCATAGTTGATGTAGGAATTTGAATATAAGAGATTCCACGTTTAAATGTGGAAGCAGCAAAACCAACAATGTCACCAATAACTCCTCCACCTAAGGCTATTAATGCATCACTTCTTTTAAATTCATGCTTTAAAAGGAAATCTTGAATTTTTAAATAGTTCTCAAATGATTTATTTTTCTCACCTTGTTCAAGAGTTAATACAAAACATTTTTTTTGTTTTAATAAAGTATCTAAATATATATTTGGAATACCGTCATCTTTTACAATAAGATACTGTCTTTGAGTATCTAAATAATTAAAAACTTCACTTAATATACCATTTTTTATAATTATTTCATATCCTAAATCTGTTGTCATTTTTTAACCTTCAATTGTAATTTTCAAGATAATACCTACTTGCTTATCAAGCATAAAATATTATAAAATAATAAAAATAGCAAGTTAATAAATTTAAAAGGAAAAGTTATGGATGAAGAGTTAAAAAAATATCGTGAAGTAATTGATAAAATAGATAGTGAAATGTTAAATTTATTTTTAAAAAGATTTTCTTGTGTTAATAATATTTTAAAGTATAAAATAGAGCATAGTTTAAATGTTGAAGATTTAAAAAGAGAAAAAGAGCATATTAATAATATGCTTTTGAAGATTAAAGAAGAAAATTTAAAACAATATTATGTAACATTTTTGCAAAATATAATGGAATTATCAAAAAAATATCAAGAAGACATTTTAAGAGGAAATAGTTAAAATGGAAATAGGAATTGATGCAACTTCAATTTCTCGCTTTAAAGATGTTGGTAAACATTTTATTAAAAGAATTTTAACAGAAATTGAGTATGAGGAATATAAAAAATTAAATGATGAAGAAAAAAAGGCTACTTTTTTAGCTACACATTGGGCAGTAAAAGAAGCCATATTTAAAGCAAGTCAAGATTTAAATTTTTTGACTTATACATTAAAACATACATATAATGGAAAACCATATATTTTAGAACATGATGAACTTAAAATATCAATTACTCACGAAAATGATTTAGTAATTGCTATTGTTTTAAAGTTGAGTTAACAATAGTTCACCATCTAAGCATATTGCTTTTTCAATATTATTGCCTTTCCAATTCATACCTTTTTTAATTTTTTTGAAATCTTCTTTAGATCCATTAAAATTAATATATTTTAGATTTGGACAATTATATAAAGTATAATTGCCAATAAAAATTACAGAAGGTGTAATATTTAATTCTTTTAAATTAACACAAGATTGAAATGCGGCATCAGCGATTATTTTTGTTTCTTCATTGACATTACAATACTTAATGTTTTTGCTAATAGATCTTATTAAGTATTCGTATGGCTTTTTTTCATTACCTAAATAAAAAGCATTATTATATGATTTAAAACAAATTGATGGAATTTCTCTAAATGCTTCGCTTGAAATTGCTTCAATATTATCACCTAATATAATGTTTTTTAATTTAGGACATTCATTAAAGGAATCACTTTCTAAGCGTGTAGGTGCATTTAATATTAATATAGTTTCTAAATTAGAATTTTGATAAAAAGCTTTATCATTGATTGATGCAACATTATCACCAACTAATAGCATTTGTAAATATTTATCTTTTTCAAATGAAGATCTAGCAATGGAAACAACTTTATGTGTTGAACCATTAGCATTTATATAATTTGGAATTAATAAATTTTTAATTTCTTGAGTATGAGAAATTGCTGTTGCTCCTTTATTTTCTAAAATATAGAAAACACCATCAACAATAATGGTATTATCTTTTGTCGCTCCCCAATAAATTTGTCTGCCACCATTCCATGAGGAATCCCATTTTGATGTTGAAACACCATTATCACAAACTAATATCAAACTATTGCATTCACTAAATGCATCACAACCAATATTAATAACACTATTTGAGATTTTAGCAGTATATAACTCTTCACATCCATAAAAGGCATAATTTCCTATGTCTAATGTTGTCAAAGGGGTATTGACATAATGTAGTTTTGTACATTTAGAAAAAGCCCCATCAGAAATTATTTCTAAATTACTTCCAAAATTAATATTTTTGATTTTATCGCAACTATAAAATGCGTATTTACCAATTTTTTTAATTTTATTTAAATCAATATTTTCAATATTTTTACAATAAGCAAAAGCGCAATCATCAATTTCAGCAATATTATCATCTACTTTATAAGATGATAATGTTTTTCCAGAGGGATATAATTTCAAAACATCATTATAAAATAAAACTCCATCTTTTGCGTAAAAGTATTTATTATCATTTTTAACATTAATATTTTGTAATGAATTACAAGAAGCAAACGAATAATAACCTATATTTTTTAAAGAATTAGGTAGTAAAATCGATTGTAAACTTTGACAATTTTCAAAAGCGCTATTCCCAATATTTTCAAGACCTTCATTTAATGAAATTGTTTTTAATTTAGTACAATTAGAAAAAGCATTATTTCCTATACTAGTTATTGAAGATGGTAAAATAACATCTTCTAATTTAATACAATTTTTAAATGCATTTTCAAATATATCACTTACTATATAATTAATGCCTTTAATTTCAATATTAGATTGAAAAGTAGCATGTTTAATTTTTGTGTTTTTACTACATAAAATTGTCGCTGTATTATCTTTATTATAGGTGTAAACAATATCATCAATTATAACATGACCTAAATAATTATCGCCTTTAATAAATGCGTAATTTGTGCTTTCTTTTTTTGATAAAGAGCATCCACTTAACATAGATATTCCCATCATAGTTGTTAATAAAAAAAGTTTTAAGTGTTTCATATTTGCCTCTTGTAAATATTAGCATATTTAATTTTTTATGTATATTGATTAAATTTAAATATTTAAAATTTTGTTAAATAAAAAAGAAAATTTTATGGAACAATTTTTTTAATTATTGGAATTTGTTGTAATATTTTTATAATTATAAAGGAAAGAAGAAAAACAATTATAGAACCAAAAGTTTTAAAGATAATAGAAGTTTTAACAATATTCATATAGTCCCAAGCAAAAAGAATAAAATAACGATGAATTAAATATATTCCTAATGTTGTAGGTGCAAAAATTTTGCATATATTATAAAGAATATCCATTAGTTTGCTTTTATCAATATATTTAAAAAATGTAAATATTGCCGCTGCATATGCAATAGAAGGGGCATTCAAATATCCTTTATATGTTCCAACTATATGATTGTTTTCAAAAGATAGTTTTTGTGTTCCAAATAAATGTAAAAATAAACCGATTAAACCTAAAAAATAAATTATAAATCGATATGGTCGTTTTATTTCATAATTATCAATATAATAACCAATAAACATAAATATCATATAACTCCCTAAAATTGGCAATTTAGGAATTGAAATTCCAATATGATATACATTGAAAATTAAAGGAATTAATGAATGAAATATAAAACCATACATAATAACAAATAAAAATGGTTTTTTTCTTTTTTCTTTTGGTATTAATGAAATAAATGGTATGCACATATAACAAACAAATAATTCCAAAAAGAAGTTATAAATATTCATTTCATATACATCAGCTTGAAGAAAAGCTCTTATAATTCTTTCAAATGGATTTGGTTTAAAATCAATTTTATGCAAAAAACCAAATACAATTAAAGCAATAATAGTCCAAAAAATATATGGAATTACTGTTTTATTGATCCTTTTTTTGATGAAAGTTTTTGTGTCATAACGCTCTTTATAATCTAATAAAGTTGTACAAGAAACCATCATAAATACGGGAACAGCAAAATAAAATAATGATTCAATTATATTAGCTATTATCCAATTTGTAGATTTTTCAAACTGCCAAAATGAATTATTGGCATGTAAAATTACTACCGCGAATGCGCAAAGAACGTGAAGAACGGTAATGTATTTTTTTTTATTAATTTCAGCCATATTTAAAACCATAATTTCCTTTTGCAATTCTATAATATCTTAATTTAATATATTTATCTACCATAATGACATTCTTAAAAATTATAAAAATCTTAATTGATAAAAAAATTTGTTTGCGATATAACATAAATATGGAGGAAAAAAATATGTTAAATAATAAAGTATCATCATTGATTAATGAACAAATTAATAAAGAAATGTATTCAGCTTATTTATATTTAAATATAAGCAATTATTATGCAGAAAAAGGTTTAAATGGGTTTGCTTCTTGGTTTAGAAAACAAGCTGATGAAGAATTAGAACACGCGATGAAATTTGTAAATTATCTTCATGATGAAGAAGAACATGTTTCATTATTGGCTATTGAAGCACCAAAACATGAATTCAAGGATTATAAAGAACCACTTGAATTAACTTTGTCACATGAAAAATATGTTACATCATTAATTAACAAGATTTATAAAGCAACATTAGAAGTTGAAGATTATCGCACAACATGTTTCTTGAATTGGTTTATTAATGAACAACGCGAAGAAGAAAAGAATGCTCATGAATTATTAACAAAATTTGAATATCTTGTTACTGATGCTAAAGCATTACATCAATTAGATGATCAACTAGCTACAAGAAAATAAAAATAAAAAATTAAAAAAAAAAGTAGTTAATTAGAAAAGAACTAATCTACTACTTTTTTTATTTAGTTATTTTTTGTAAAAGTTATACTTGCTTTACCATTTTCTAAAGAATTAACTTTAAAAACATATGGAATTTTTTTATTATTATCATCTTTTACATTATTAGAACTAGTATCGTTAACACTATAAACAAAAGAAGAATTGTTTTTAACATATTCAATAAGGTTATCTTTTGTATAATATTCACCTGCTTGATCATTATTGTTTTTTAGCATGTAATATGTTTCACCATATTCTGTTTCTGTAGTTATTGTAGCATTTATGTGATACATGACAATTCCTTCTTTTGAAAAATATCCATTACCTGTACCAGAGTTTAAACCATTGTTTGTATAGTACATTAAGATATAATATTCTTGGAAAAGTCCTAAATTATCATTATAATTATTAGAAAAAATTATTGTGTCTCCACTTTTTGTGAAATCATTTATTTCAATTGTTGTCGAGGTAGAAGTAGTGACTAATTTAGAATTTGTTAACCAACCATAATAAAATTTTGTAAATGGTGAATGATCACCTCGCATAGAATCCATTATGTCATAACCATCTAAAGGTCCTGATGTAGTTTGACTTGAATAAGATGTATCATAGTAATCTTCAGCCCCTAATACATGACCAAATTCATGAATAAATGTATAAGTATTTGTAGGCTTTGTTCCATTAAATCCTGTATCTGTTTCCAGTAAAAATTGATAAGAGGCCCATAAATAATCATTAGCATATACATTATCATATGTATAATAATATCCATCTTTATCAGAATATTCATTCCAAAAACGATAAGCCCATTGTAAAATATTACCATTTTCAGAACTATCTATTTCTAAAGTATTAATTACAACAATAGCGTCAATTGATCCATTATTATCTGAATCATATTGCGATAAATCTTTTTCTTTTTCTATAGTTTGTAAAATTTCATCAATAATTATTTGATCAGGATCACTTTCTTCTGGCATAGATAAATAATATGAACTTGGATTAGAAGGCTTATACCATTTATCTAAAACATCAAAATTTAAATTTAATTTTCCATAACTTGATTCTTTATAATATTGTGAGACTGAATAATAATCTAAATCACTATTTTTATCTCCATTAAAAGCTGTATCTATGGCTTGCAATGAATAGCCTTTAGATTGTGCTGTACAATCAGAAAATTCAATCGGTAATACCAAAACATTAACATTACCTAATGTAGGACAACCATCTATATAATAAGCAAGATCATGAACATCTTTAACATTTTTAGCTTTTGTAAAATCAACAGTTTGATATCCATTTGTGTCATCACTTGGTGTTACAACTTCATTATCAAATTTTTTAATAAAATATGATTCAGAAGCTTCATCAGAACCATTATAATTTAAATATTTACTAGCAATTTGTATTTTATCATTAACATTTAAATTTAAAGATTGAAAAACTTTATTATTAGAAGATGATTCATTTTCATATAAACCATAGACATAAATTGAACCAGTATCGTCTGTTAAATCAAAATCTCCATATGTAGAACTGGTAATATTAGTTATTATCCCAGTTAAAATATAATAGTTATCAGTATCTTTAATTTTTAAAAACTCTGCAATTGTAACTTCTTTTAAAGAATTTGGTTTAGTTGAATTTTTAGAACTTACAGTTTCTGAAGAATTAGAAGTATTAACATTTGTAGTTGAATTAGTTTCTGGTGTAACCGAATTGCTTTCACTTGTAGTGGAACTTGATATTAAATTATTTTCTGATGTTTTATTTTGACAAGAAAATAATATTAAAAATGAACTTGCTACAAATAAAAAATTTTTTATTTTTTTCATAATTAAAAAATTATCCTCCCTTATCATTTATATAATAAGGTATTTTCGTTTAAAATGTAAGATTAAAAAAATTTTATGAAATGATAATAGATAAATGTTATTTATTTAAATTTTTTGTAAAAAAAAGTAAAATAACGAATTCTAAAAAAATAGAAATAGTAATAAATAATCCAATATATGAAAAATAATCAAAATCAAAAATATAAGGAAATATAGAGATAATAAAATTTATTAAACAAATATTTTTTGATAAATAAATTAAACTTTTTCGATTAAAAATAATATAAATTAATAAAATTCCTATAGTTAAACATGTGGTTAAAGCAGTTATAAGAGGAGCAAAATTTGCATAACCAAATGGAATAAAACTGAAATAAGAATATGATTTAATAGTGTATTCATTTCCTTGTCCATTGTAAAAGACTAATATTGCTCCATAAGGCAATATTTCTAAAATTAAAGTTATAATTGGTAAAAATAATGTTATTAATCTTTGCTTCATTTCAAAATCATATTTCCTATTTATAAATTTCTAAAGTTGGTTTGAGTCAATATTTATACCTTATTTTGCATTACTCTCAAACGTGTTCCTTCGGCACTCTCTAATTTGGAGTGTTGTAGTTATACCTTATTTTGCATTACTCTCAAACAACAACATTGGTTAAAAAATCCCACAAATTGTTGTAGTTATACCTTATTTTGCATTACTCTCAAACTTTACTTAATTCGTTAATGTCGTTATAGCTGTTGTAGTTATACCTTATTTTGCATTACTCTCAAACTTGACACCTTAGAAATAAATAAAGATTGTGGTTGTAGTTATACCTTATTTTGCATTACTCTCAAACGTTTAATTGACTTAACTTTACATACGTTAAGTTGTAGTTATACCTTATTTTGCATTACTCTCAAACAGGTAGACGAATTTAAAGTAGGTAATCCACGTTGTAGTTATACCTTATTTTGCATTACTCTCAAACGCTATTTTAATAAATGAAGAGGACGGGGTAGTTGTAGTTATACCTTATTTTGCATTACTCTCAAACTATCCTTTCAAAGGTTATTGGAAGACGTAAGTTGTAGTTATACCTTATTTTGCATTACTCTCAAACCTCAAACCTCAAATTTTTTCCCATATATACAGGTCTAAAAATAATATATGGCTTACCACCACTGCTCAAAGGCAAATATATTGTAGCATTAAAATTCACATAAGTCTTTATCAATTGTAATAAAATCTATATTTTCGCTTTTTATTTTATTTGACAAATTAATATTTACAAGTGTTAATTCTAATAATTCTAATTCTTTTTTTAAATTTTCAATTTCTAAATTAGATAGTAAACTTAAAAGATTAAAAGAAATAATAAAATTATAAGAAAAAATTTCTAAATTGGCTTTAATAAAAATAACTAGTTTTTGAAGATAATTTTCTATATCTTCTTGGAAAGAGAATTTATAAAGATTTAATATTTTTAAAATATCCAATTCTGTTTCAAAATTCATTGGTAAATTCATATTAAGTGAAAGTTTAGTTAATAAAGATAATATCTTTGCATTTATATTTTCTATATCATCGATTTCATTTATTGATATAAAATTAGCTTGTATTTTTTTATAAAGATTATTAAGCATTTTTTTATTATTTGCATCTATATCTAATGGATTTAAAATAGTTAAGATATTTTTTTCTAAATCATTTTCAACATAATTTTCACTATAAGAAAATAAGTTTTTTTCATTATATAAAATTGAAAATATTAATTGATGATAAAAATTTAAATTTTCAATTTCAATATTATATATTTTTCCTGCAATATGAACAAAATCTTTTTCGATATTTTTTATTTTTAATAATTTCATAACTCAATTATTCTTTCATCACCATTAATAACATCTGTTGAATTATTTCCAAGAATAAATTCAATATTTGCAAATTGTTTTTCTGTTATTGTTAAAATAGATATATCACCCTCTTTAGGAACAAACCCTTTTACTTTATTAATAGTTGATTCAATTGCCTGCATATCAATGCTCATTTTTATGTATACAGATTTTTGTAACATATAAAATCCAATTTTTTTGATATTTTTCACAAATTTTCGATATTCTTTTTGTTGTGAACTTTTTTCAACTGGTAAATCAAAAAATAAAATTAGTCTCATATATCTATAACTCATAATTAATAAATTGAACCTCTTCAACATTCTTTTTTAATAATGCAGAAAATAATGATTGAACATATAAATGAAGTGCATTTTCTAAAAGCATTTGGTTATTTTTAAAATACACTTTTGTATATAATAATTGAATAAAAGTAGTTTTATAATTTTCTTCATTAACTAATTTTGTTACAACATATTTATCTATTAAAGGGCGTAAGGGTTCTACAAAATCGTAAGTCAAGTTAAATGGATTTGTTTCTCCTATATGATGAATACCTAATTCTGTTAAAAATCCAAATATTTTTATTTCTCTATTCAAAGCTGAAACTAAAATAGAATAACCATAATTGAGAAATTTGTTTATTGGATTAGTTATATCACCTCTAGAAAAATTATTGCCAAATAATGCATTGAAATAAACTTTAGCAGCATGTCCTTCACGATTTGTAACATCACCATCTTCTATTTCTAGTAAATATGAATTTAATTTTTGAGATGCATCACTTTTAATTAATGATAATATTTTTGATTGATTAGATATTTTTTGGTAAATAATTTTAGACCATAACTTATCTTTCGTTACATTATCAAAAGAAACCTGTGACATTATTTTTTTATATGTACAATAATTATTATAATATGGTACTAATTCAAATTGAGGATTTGCATATGGATCGCAAAATATTACTTTAACCTTTTTATTAACTAAAGCTGATAAAAGTGCACAAGTTAAAGAAATAGATGTATTTTGAATAATCAAAAATTCAATTTCATCAATTAATATTCTTTTTTCTTCCTCACCACGACAAACTAAGTAATTTAGTTGATATTCTAATTTGCACCGATTTTTAATTATGATTGTTCGAAATGCCATTAATCTATTTTTGCCAATACTTTAGAATAGAATCCTGTAATTGATTCAGCAATAATTTCACAATTTGAAATAGTTGAAGAAATTGATAAATTGCCACTAGCTTTAGACAAGTTAATTAAACTTAAATCAATTGTTTCTCTTTCATTGCACTTTAATAATGTTAATAATTCGCTTAAAATTTTACATTTACCAAATATTGATAAATTAATAAAATTATTACTTTTTTCTTTTAATGAATTTGCTATTTTTACAATATTTGAATAGTTATAAATTTCTTTTTCCATAATTGCAATATAATCATTATAAAATTCAACTATATCTTCTTCTGTTAAACTGATTTCTTTTGCATTTTCATTCGCAGCGACTGAGATAATTAATTTATTATTGCTACATACAAAATATTTAGACATTTCTTCTACAGTCTCTTTTCCTGTAATTGTAATATTTTTACTCTTTGTAATATCCATAAATTTATCTAATTTATGAATAAATTTAAGTTGTGCTTCACTAAAAATACGTTCATTTAAGTTTTTAATGACATAACGGTTCCCAGTTTTTCCAGTTATGCAAAATTTTTTCTTTCCAGATTTTATAACAGTATTTATCTTTAAAATAGGTAGAATAATTTTATACTTATTTATCCCATATTCTTCATCTAAATATTTTGTTTGATTGTTTTTAAATACTGTTGGAATTCCTTTAATAATTTTTTTGCCTTTTGCTTCAATAAGACAATAATTGCTAAAGGAATACCCAATAAATCCTCCATATTTTTCTGTATTAATTAAAGGACTATTCTTTGTTTTTACAGGAACATTTCCTTCTCCTTTTGGTTTTATAGTAACTTTTTCTAACATATTGTTTTTAACATAAGATCTTGTGGTTACCATAATATCAAATTGCGTATATAAAACTTTTTTGATTTTTTCAACTGATTTTTCATAATTCCAAACAATATTTTTGCCATCCATAATTGGTTTTTTTGTTTTGGTTTTGTTATTAATAAAAGCATTTAAAGGGTTTGTGCTTAAACCATTCTCATGCATTTTTTGAATTGTATAAGCATTTTGCTTCCAAGGGCTAAAATATTTATCAAGCGCACGACCTACAATGATATTTAAATATGCATCATGTGCATGATGAAAATTATTCGCAGTCCTTGATTTTACTAAATCAAATTTATGTCTAAAATCAGATACATTTTCACTCTTTGAATAAATTATTTTAGGTGTAAATTGATCATTTTCTTTAAAATATTTTATCGTGGATATTAATCCTTTTACAGCTTGATTTGTAAAAACTAATTGTCGATTTACAAATCCTGATAATTCTTCAGGTGTTAATTCATTTACTCTTTGTAAATTATGTAATTTTTTTTCACCTATTAAACCATGCTTATAAAGCATTTTGTAGAAACTATCTGCATTTTTAAACAAAAAACTTCTTGGTATTGGATATGTATCACTTTTATTATTATTAATAGATTTAAGAACTAAAACCCTATTTTCTATAGAATCATCTTTAATAATTGATTGAGGTATAATATGATCTATATCATAATCTTTTAATTCACTTAAGTCAATTTTTTTACCAGTGTACATATCTTTTCCTAGCTGTGTAAAATATAAATAATATTTATCACTTTGTAACTGGTTTTGAGTCATTTTATCTAGAGATTCTTTTAAGTCTTTGAAATCTTTATTTAATTCACTAAGATCATTTTCTGTTGCTTTAATTGCTTCATCGTAAATATTTTGTATACGTGCATATCGAGATAATTTTTTTTCTTTTTTCTCCTTATTAGTTCTAGTGCATTCTACATAATATTCATCAATAGGTCTACCCATAATTTTTTCAAGTTCTTCAATTATTCTATATGCTTGAATAAGTGGCCTTTTATTCCTGCTGAAACATATAAATTATCAATATATTCTTCAAAAGAATTAAATTTATCTTCTGATGAATTTATTAAATTATATTCTTTAATTTTTTCTTGAAAATTATATTCTTCATTAAAAAGAACTTCTTGAAGATTTTGGTTTGTTTTTTCCATAATAGATAAAACACATTCGCTCTCTTCATCTTCTTCATTACTAACATGAAGATCCATTAATAATTCTTTTGAAATGCTAGAATATTTTTTATACGATAATTTTTTAATTTTTTTAATAATTTCTTTATCTGATATTTGATGAATTGTTTTTAATCTTTTTTCTAAAATAACTTTATCTTCAAAAATAACAATATCTTGAATATTTTTTCAATTAGATTAATGTTTTCTTTAACATATTTCTCACCAAAAATATTTACAAAATCAACATAAGAAGCCATTGAACAATTTAATTCATCCAATGATTTACCATTCGAAGATGTAATATTTATTTTAGATGCATCGACTTGATATTTAATTTTAAAATAATCAATGATATCTTTTTTGTTTACTTTCCTTTTTTTCGCAAATACATTATGGATTAAATTTAATTTTTCATCGCGACTTAAAATTTCTCCATTAACAGCGATTTTATTTAAAAAGGATAATAAATTATAATAAGAAAAAATAATTGAATTTAAAGGTAAACAATTACACGTTGGTAAATATGTACAATGATTGAGCATTCTTCTTATAAATGCTTCAGCCGAAGCATCTTTATCAACTACTTTATCAAAATTCCATGGATAAATTTTTTCTTTGGTTCTTTTTACCCAAGCATATTTAGTTCTTTCATCATCGCTATTTGGACTTGCTAATGGACCAACATAATATGGAATTTTAAATTTTAAAATTGATATGATTTTATCAATTGTTGTTAAACCATCATTATCTTTTTCCTTTAAAAATGGATAATATTTACTTTGATTCTCTAAAATTATTTTCATTTCTAATGCATTCAACTGATAAGGGAATAAACCATTACTTGGCGAATTTTGTTTGTTTAAATAAGTTTTGTTATCTATTTTGATATTTATTTCTTTTAAAAATGGATCTTGCTCTAAATTTTCATTTTTTTCTAAATTTAATGTCTTCTTTAAAAAATTGTAAAATTCTTTTTGTGAAACGTGAGAAAAACGTTTTTTAACACCATTGGAATTATTTGAACCAATATATTTTGCATAATTATTAATAATTTCTTTTTTTGAATGAATAGGATCTTTAAAAATTTGATTATATTTTTCAGGAATATTATCTTTAATATATTTTTTTAACTCTTTTAACTCTTTACGATGATTTTCATAAATTTCCACCATTGCGGTAGATAAATATTTATTTTCATTATTTTCATTTCCACCAAGCAATCTACCTAGTAAAAAGAATTGATAAATTTTAACGCATGTAATAAGTACATTTAAAATATCTTGTTTATCTGGCTTTAAATCAATTAGAGAAAATAATGTTTCTTCAATATTTTCATCGTTCGTGCTAATTTTATCTATATTATCTACTTCTATTTCGAGTTTTTTTAATGAGATTTTTGCTCCAGCCATAAAAGGTATTATGAAATTTTTTAATTCTTTTTCATTGTTTGGATTTAGAAATTCATTAAATTTTTCCTTTAATTTTGTAATAGTTATATCTTTATTATTAATTGATTTAAGTTTTTTAAAAATTTCAGTATTATATGTGACAACTGGATAGTCTGCTTTTATTAATTGCTCTTTGAGTTCACTAAAAAGATTTTCAGCTTCAGCATCATTCATAGGTTTAAATTCATTGACATCTAGTAAAAAATTGCCTCTATATTTAATCATGTGATGTAAAGCTAAATATATAAAACGTAAATCTTCTTTTTCTTTTGATTCTATGAGATGATTTCTTAAATGATATATTGTTGGATATTCTTTGTAAAAATCAGAATCTTTATAATTTCTATCATTAAAAAGAGTGTAATCAAATTGAATTTTACGATCCTCTGGTAAATAAAATGATTCATTTAAACGTGTAAAAAAAGTTTTGTCTAACTCAAACATTGGTTTAGCAAAAAGCATTTGCAATAATTCAATTCTTTCTTTTCTTCTTTTTAATCTTCTTCTATTATTACGAAATTCTCTTCTAACTTTAGCAGAACTTTTTTTATCATTTTCTATCGAATCAAATAGACGAACACCCCATAAAGATTTTCCATTTTTTTTAATAATGTTATTGTTTTCATCGGTTAAACACCAGCCTACAGAATTCGAACCAACGTCGACTCCAAGTAAAATTTTTTCAAACATTCTTGACTTTCTCCTTTAATTGCAATAAGATATTTTCGTAAATATACCTTATTTACATTACGAGTTCAAATGAAGTTTTACTGAACCCATAGACCGCATTGTGCGGTTTTTTTTCTACTTATAATTTACAATATATAACAAATTTTCACAAGAAGTAAATTTTAAAAATTACACTAAAAAGTAAAAAAAGTTAAAAATTTTTTACTTTTAATAAATTTATGTTTGTAATGATCTTTATGAAATGAAAAAAATATTTTTAGTAAAATTTAATTTATTATTAAAAAAACATGAAGCTCTAAAAATTAAATAGTTTCATGTTCTTTTTATTTTTATTCTATTGAAATGAATTCATATCCTTCATTTTCAATTGCATTTTTGATTGTATTTGTATCTATCTCTTTTTTTGAACTTACTTTTGCATAACCATCTTTATGACTGATTTCTATAACTTCAAAACCTATATTTTCTAATGCCTTTTTAACATGTGCTTCACAATGTTCACACATCATTCCTTTAATTAAAATTTTATTAATCATCTTTTTTTCCTCCATAGAATATTTTTTGTTAATTTTTTTATGTTTATAAATATTTTTCAAATTTAATCTTAAAGCATTTGTTACTACAAATAAACTTGATAGGCTCATAGCTAATGCTCCATACATTGGATCTAGTTGTAAATTAAAAATACCTGCTGCAATTGGAATACCAATTATATTATATATAAATGCCCAAAATAAATTTTCATAAATATTAAAAATAGTATATTTACTTAAACGTATTGCTGCTGGAACATCTAATAGATTATTATTCATTAATACTATATCAGCAGCATCAAGAGCAATATCTGTTCCATTAGAAATAGCAATTCCTATATCTGCACGTGTAAGTGCTGGAGCATCATTTATGCCATCACCAACCATAGCTACTTTACCATGTTTTTTTAATTCTTTAATAATATTTTCTTTTTCATTTGGCATAATTTCAGCATAAACATCATCAACACCAGCAATTTTAGCTATTGCTTGAGCGCTACGTTTATTATCTCCAGTTAACATTAAAACTTTAAAATTCATTTCTTTTAATTCTTTTATTGCTTCAATTGAACTATCCTTAATTTTATCAGAAAGAGCAATAATTCCAATTAAAGTATTATCATATAAAAATAGTAAAGGTGTTTTACCTGTTTGACATAAATTATCAATTGTTTGTTTTATATTATCATCATAATGACATATTTCATAAATGTATTTGTAATTACCACCAATTAAAATTTTATTTTTTAAATTAGCTTTAACACCATTTCCAATACTGTACTCAAATTCTGAAGTTTCTAATAAAACTATATTCATTTCTTTTGCTTTTTGCGTAATTGCTTTTGCTAATGGATGTTCACTTTTATATTCTAAAGCATAAGCATACTCCATTAGTTCATCTTTTGTAAAATTATTCACTGGTATAATATCAGTAACTTCTGGTTTACCAAAAGTAATAGTGCCTGTTTTATCTAAGCAAATTATATTTACTTTTCCTGCTTGTTCTAATGAAGTGGCATTTTTAAATAAAATACCATGTCTTGCTCCTAATCCATTACCTACCATTACTGCGACTGGTGTAGCTAAACCTAAAGCACAAGGACATGATATGACTAAAACAGTAATACCTCTAGTTAAAGATGTTTCAACATTTCCTTTGCTTATAAACATCCAAATAATAAATACTATTAATGCGATAATTAAAATAGTTGGAACAAAGATTCCAGACACTTTATCAGCAATTTTAGCAATTGGCGCTTTTGAAGAAGAGGCATCCATGACCATTTTAATAATTTGTGAAAGTGTAGTATCTTCACCAATTTTTGTTGCTTTACATTTTATAAAACCAGATTTATTAATTGTTCCTGCAAAAACAGTATCATTAATTTTTTTATCTATTGGAATAGATTCACCAGTTAATTCTGATTCATCTATTGAAGCATCCCCTGCAATAATTTCTCCATCAACGGGTATTGCTTCACCCGATCTTACAACAAATATATCATTTACTTTAATATCATCAATTTTAATAATTTTTTCTTGATTATCAATTAAAATTGTTGCTTCTTTAGGCGCTAAATTGATTAATCCTTTTAATGCATTTGTTGTTTTTCCTTTAGAATAAGTTTCAAGTGTTTTACCAATTGTAATTAATGTTAAAATCATCGCAGATGTTTCAAAATAAAAATGAGGCATTAAATTATTGACATTTTTAGTTAATTGAAAAAGAATAAAAACGCTATATAAGAAAGAAATTCCAGAGCCTAAAGCAACTAAAGTATCCATATTTGGTGAACCATGGAGAACACTTTTAAATCCACTTACAAAATACTTTTGATTTATAATCATGATAATGATAGCAATGAGCATTTGTAAAATTCCTAATGCAAGATTATTATTTTTAAAAAAAGAAGGTAATGGAAAATTAAACATCATAACTCCCATAGAAAAATACATTAAAACTAAAAGAATAATTATTGAGGGAATTAATCTTTTTAACATATTTTTAAGTTCTAAATTATCTTCTTTATCAGTGTTTTTATTTTTTTCTTTATTTTTTGTTTTTAAAGTAGTTCCATATCCTGCATTAGTGACTGCCTTAATGATTTGATTATCGTTATATTCGCCTTCAACTTCCATTGAATTTGTTAATAAATTTACTGAACATTTTTTAACACCATCAACTTTGGCAACTGCTTTTTCTATACGAACTTGACAAGCTGCGCAACTCATTCCTGTGATATTAAAACGTTTAATCATAATTCCTCCTAGCGAAATTTTTTAAATAAATCAGTAATTTCTTCTACAGCTTCATCATGCCCATTTCTTATATCATCTATCAAACATGTTTTCATGTGATTATCTAAAATAACATCTGCTAAACTTTTTATAGAACGATCAATTGCGGATAATTGTATTAATATATCTCCACAATATCTATCACTTTCTACCATTTTTTTAATGCCATTCATCTGGCCTAAAATTTTATTCATGCGAACAATTAAAATTCTTTTTTCTTCATCACTACGTACTTTTATTTTTTCCTTATTATCCATAAATATTCTCCTTATTATACCTTATAGGGGTTACATGTATATAGTAATTTTTTTTATAGGGAATGTCAACTTATAAATTTAAATTTTTAATATTTTGTTAATTATTAATTTAAGTGCAAAATTAATCAAATGTTCAATAAATCTTTATTTTTTTAAATTAAAGAAAAAAATAAATTATATTGTCTTATTTAATAAAGGAGAATATCTTTGATGAAAAAACTGTTAATTATTAATCTAAGTGCAACAAATATAATGAAAAAATTTTTCAACTGTTGCAAAACAAATTAAGAAATATGGTTTTTTATCAGAATAAAAAGAATATTCAAAATAAAGAGGAGGACATTATAGTGAAAATAGGTAGGTTATTAATAATTGGAATCGTTTCAAGTTACTTTTTTTCTTGTGCTTATAATAAAGAAAAATCTAAGAACATCGAAATTGGGATTAATGGAGGAGGTGATGAATTCTTTCCTATGATTAGAACTTCCTGTCTAACAGAAAAAAAGCAAAATAAAAATAATATTGAAATTAATGTAAGAGTGGGGCATTATGAATATTTTGCTAATGATTGGAATTCTAATAAATTTGGTACAAATTTAGGGTACGGATCATTTGCAGTTTTAAGAGACATACGCAATATCGATGGAACAGTGATTAATCGTTCGTACTATATTATTGAAGACTTTTTATCAAGTAATTATGACTTCAAAATATTTGATGATTCAGATGTAAATGAATATAGTGTTAATTTTAATTATTCTTTTGTCGATAAAGTCGATAAAATGGATATTGCCACAATGGGAATTGGCGCTATTGTCTATTCTATAGGCATAGTTGACAATAATGAAGTAATTATTGAAAATATTGGATGTGTAATGTACGAGGCTACTTTATATTTTAAAATTCAACAAGAGACTTGTAACTTTTATATATATGAAAGAGATGTTAAATAAAGGAGGGGACAATTATCCTTTTTTCCGTAGCAACGCATTAAATAAACCGAAAGAAAGAAAATAAAAATAAAGCAGGAATGCAATAATATCAAGTCATTCACTGCTTATTTTTTTTGCCAAATAAATTTAAAAGACAAAGAAATAATCAAAATATATCGCAGATTATGAAAAATAGAAGAAATATTTTCAATAATGAAAAGTGTATTAAAAGTAAGACCTGTATTTTCTAAATCAATAGAGGCACAAATATTAATAAGTTTTGTAGCACTTTTAATATTAAGACTATTTTTAATATTTTAATCAATAAGTACATAAATATCATTTTTTTCTTTATTAATTCATTTAATTAATTAGGTGTTTATATGAATAAAATTTGGCTTAGTTTAATTTTAATTTCTTCGATATATGGTATTGCAACTGGAAGACTTGAAGCTATTTCTGAATGTATATTATCTTTGCCAATGGAAGGTTTAAAACTCGTTTGTACATTAGTATTTACAGCATGCTTTTGGTCAGGGATAATGATGATTATGTTCGACTCAGGATTAATTGATCAAGTAAGTAAGGCATTGAATCCGTTTTTAAATTTTATAATGCCAAATTTAAAAAGTGAAACCGCAAAAAAATTTATTTCTATGAATATTGCAGCAAATATGTTTGGTTTAGGTTTTGCAGCAACACCTGCTGGATTAAAAGCAATGAAAGAATTAAAAAAAATATCTAACGAAGATGAAGAAACAGCAAGTGATGAAATGGTTACTTTTTTAGTTTTAAATACTGCTGGAGTTACATTAATACCTACAACAGTTATGGCAATAAGACAAAGTTATGGAGCAAAAAATCCAGCAGATTTTATAGTTTTAGCAATTATTGGAACATTATTTAGTTGTGTTGTTGGTTTAACATTTGATTTTATATTTAGAAAAATGCGAAAAAAGGGGTAAAAAATGGACTTAATATCATTACTTTTTGTTCCACTTTTAATTATTGGAACTTTAATTTATTCATTTATAAAAAAAAATAATGCATATAATTCTTTTTTAAAAGGAACAAAAGAAGGACTAGATTTATTTAAAGAAGTTTTTCCAAGTGTTATTGCAATGTTATTAGCGGTTTCCTTATTAAAAGCTTCAGGAATAATTGATGATTTTTCTATGCTTTTTAAAAACATTTTACCAAATAGTAATAAATTTACTTCAATTATACCAATGATTTTATTTCGCCCAATTTCAGGTAGTGCATCAGTTGCAGTACTTGATTCAATATGTAAAGAGGGAGCGGATAGTTTTACTTGTAAAATGGCTTCGACAATTCAAGGAAGTACTGATACAACAATATATGTATTAAGTCTTTATTTTACTTCAGTGGGTATAAAAAAATGGAAACATGCCTTAAAAGTTGGTTTAATTGCTGATGTTGCAGGTATCTCATTGGGAATAATTTTAGCAATTATTTTTTTAAGTTAGTAAATCAAAAAATAAAATATGTATATTATTTGAAAAAAAGTTCAAATGTAACTAAGACATTAAATGAAAATTGTATAAAAATTTGTATCAATAAGGCCTAAAAGTAAGCGTCAAAAATATCCAATATCGACAAAACGAACCAAATGCCGAATAATGTATGCAGGAGGATCGAACATGGAA
>CANRPC010000024.1 GCA_947632435.1 uncultured Bacilli bacterium
AGGAGCAACGGGAGCAACAGGTCCAATAGGCCCAGAAGGTCCAGAAGGTCCAGTTGGTCCAGCAGGAGCAGATGCAACGATTACTCCAGGAGCAGCAGTCGCTGATTTAGATGGTGGCGCTCAACTTGCTCAAGTAATTACTTCATTTAATCAATTACTTGCATCCTTAAGAACAGCAGGAGTTATTGCCGAAGAATAAAATATAAGCTGTAAAGAAAAATAACTTAAAAAGGGTTATATTTCAATACAGCTTTTATTATAGAAAAATAAATAATGAAGTAATTTAAAAAAATGTAAATTATTTTAAGACAATTTGCTCATTTTCTTTTATTTTTAAAAGTAGATTTTTGTATTTTTGATTTTCTTCTAAATGTTTTTTCTTTTTTATAATAATATTTTTTAAGGAATGAGGATAATCACTTCCATATAAAATTTTATTTTCAGTTGTTACTTTAAGAAGCATATCTAATGCGACTGGTTCAGGATCACCTGCAATATCAAAATATAAATTTTCAAATTCTTTTTTTAAATCGACATTTTCCATCATATTAAGTGATTCTAATATTTTAGAAATACCGATAAATCGCTGTAACATATAAGGAAGGAATGAACCAGTATGGGGAATTATAAATTTTATGTTTGGAAATCTTGTCATAATTTTATGAGCCATCATATTTAAAATTGCTCGTGTTGTATCAGTTGGATATTCAAAAATTGCAGCTACTTTTGAAGGAAGTGGATTTTTTGGATACTCATAGGCTCTTTGAGGATGAATGATGACAAGTGCATGATTTTTATTAAGTTCTTCCATAAATTTATCAAGTGAAGGATCACCTAAATATATTCCATTTGTGTTAGAAGTAAGTTTTACTCCAATAGCGTTAAGTTTTTCCTTAGAATAATAATATTCTTCAATAGCTTCATCTATATATGGAAGAGGTATAGAGACAACAAAAGAAAATTTATCTTTATATTTTTGACAAATTTTTGAAATAGAAATATTAACTTTTCTATGAATTGAAGCAGTCATCTTTTTATCATCATTTATTAAATGTGGTGTACAAGAAGAAAGGACAGTATGTTCAATTCCTGCTTCTTTCATAAATTCAAGATGCTCTTTTTCATCCCATTTTGGTAAAGCAAAACCATCTACATCAATAGGATCAATACCTAAAGTTTTTAATGAAGATATATATTCTTCTGTAATAATATGTGCATGAAAATCTATCATTTTTAAACCCTTTATTAAATATTTAAATTATTAATCCAATTTTCTACTTCACTAGGAGAAAAAGAAGATGAAAATCTTTTTCCATCTACCCAATTGGCGTTACTAGCAGAATTATGTAAATTATCTACGCTACTACCTAAAGGACTACTTGCTGAAGTACAAAATGGTGCAATAGTTTTGTTTGAAAAATCATAACTTTCTAAAAATGTATAAATAATTTTTGGCGCTTGTCCATGCCAAATAGGATATCCAAGATATATAATTTCATAGTCTTCAAAATTATCTACTTTATTACTTATTTCAGGTCGAGCATTATCATCTTTTTGTTCTAAACTTGATCGACTATTACTATCATTATAATTTAAATCTTGTTCAAGATATGGATTTGTTGGAATTATTTCAAAAAGATTTCCATTTGTAATGTCTTTAATACATTGAGCAACATTTTTGGTATTATTTGTACAAGAAAAATAAGCAATAAGAATATCTTTTGTCTCAGTTGTATTAGTAATATTTGAAGAATTAGTAACTTTTTCTTTAATGTTATCATTTGTTTTACAGGATGTAAGAGAGAAAATTAAGCAATTTAAAACGGCAACAAAAAATGGCAAATATTTTGTTTTTTTCATTTAATAGTAATTCTCCTTTAAATTAATCTATTTCTATATATTTATGTACTTTCATTTTAAGATGATATTTTCTTTTAAGGCAGCAATTTCTTTCATCATTGTACTTTTATGATGAAATGCTAGAGCTTCTTCATTTTCCCAGCTATCGATTAATAAGATTGTTTCAGGATCATCTAAAGGTAAAAAATATTCGTAACGAAGATTACCTTTTTCAGCACGAATTTTTTCTATAAGTCCACTTTCTTTCATTTCCTTAAAAAATTTTTTGGCATTAGAATTAGTCCCAGTATAATAAATATTTATGGTAAAAGGCATATTATATCTTCTTTTAATCAATTATATGTATATGTATTATTTTAATTTATTATATTCTTCATCAGTAACAGGTTCTAACCACTCATTTGATGTATCTTCTCCTGGTACTTCAATTGCAAGATGGGAAAACCAACTATCTTTTGCAGCACCATGCCAATGTTTAACACCAGATTTAATATTAATACAATCACCAGGTTTCATTTCAATTGCAGGTTTTCCCCATTCTTGATAATAGCCTCTTCCTGCTACACAAATAAGAATTTGTCCTCCACCTTTTTTCCCATGATGAATATGCCAATTATTTCTACAAGAAGGTTCAAATGTAACGTTAAAAATACCAACTTGCTCATGGGAAATAGGTGCTAGATAACTTTTTCCAGTGAAATATTGTTTAAATCCATCATTAGGATTACCAATAGGGAAAATCATTTGATTTGCATGAGTTTCATAAGCATTTTCTTCTTTATCTTCTTTATATATATCTTTTGCTAAATTAAATACTGCCCAAGCTTTAGGCCAACCAACGTAAAATCCAACATGAGTAATAATCGCAGCAATTTCTTTTTTACTAACTCCTGCTTTTTTGGCATTTTCTAAATGATAAATAAGTGAACTATCAGTAATTCCTGATGACATTAAACTAACTACGGTAATAATACAACGTGTTTTATGATCAATATCTTGATTGTTCCAATTTTCTCCAAAGAGAATATCATCGTTATAATGAGCAAAATCTGGGGCAAATGTCCCAAGTGATTTTCTTCCAGCATCTTGAGTAATTTTTTTCATAATAGTAAATCTCCTTTTTAATTTTTTAACTTTTAATAAGCTCATAAGCTTTTTTCATTTATATAAAATTTTTTTGTTCTACTAGTTAGGGAAATAAGCAACTAAAATTTTTTATGTATTTTATTAACTTTCCTTTTTAGAAATTTTTTGTAATTTAGTAACAAGTTCTTGTAATGATAAAAGTAAATCTTCTGGATTTTCAATTTTTAGATAAATCTCTTTTTCTAAATTATAAAGTTCAGATAAAATCCCATTTGCATATTCTTTTCCTTTTTCAGTAAGAGAAACTTGTAATTCACGTTTTTCTCCTTTAATTTTTGAAAGTCGAATATATTTTTTATTTTCTAAATCTTTAATAATAGTATTCGCAGTACTTCTTGGAATTAACCAATCTTCACATATTTGCTTTTGACTATGATGTTCACCATCATTTAATGCATAAAGAATCCAAAGAAGATTAGGGGAACTTAGGCTAAAATTTTTTCCATATTCTTCATATACCCCATCAATTTGATATACAAGTTTTCCTAGTTTATAAAAAAAGTCACGCTCATTCATAAATCCACCTATTAAAATTCTATTTCGTATTTTTGTTATAATCCTAAATCGTATTTTTGTCAATATCTTTACTTTAATTTTTGTTTTAATTTTAATTATAGGCTTTGTTTTTTTTAGTTATAGTCATATAATACGACATTATTTTGATTTTAAATAATTATTTCAACATTGCTTTTATATCTTTTATAAAATATTATAATTTTATAAGTTATACTAATTATGAATTGAGGAAAAAAGATGAAAGACCTTTTAAAGCTTTATAAACGATATTTAAAAGAGCATAAGTTTAAAGCACTTCTTGGCCCATTTTTTAAATTAGTGGAAGCTTGTTTTGAATTAATTGTTCCTCTTGTAATTAAAGATATTATTGATATAGGTATTAAAGAAAGAAATGATATTAATTATGTTTTAAAAATGGGAGGGCTATTATTTCTTTTTGCTCTTGTTGGTTTACTTGCAACTTTGATCACTCAATATTTCGCGGCCAATGTTTCCATGAAAGTAGGAACTAAACTTCGTAAAGAACTAAAAGAACATATTTCTACATTATCTTTAAAAGAACTTGATGAAATTTCTTATTCTACTTTACAAACTACATTAACAAATGATACTTTAACTTTTCAAAATTCAGTAGCGATGTTTATAAGGTTAGTTGTAAGAGCGCCATTTATTGTAATTGGAGCAACTATTATGTCTTTTACAATATCTTTAAAAATCGGTTGTATCTTTGTTTTGGCTAGCTTTGCTATAGGTTTTATTCTTTATTTTATTATGAAATATTCTTTACCTTATAATCGTAGAATACAAAAAGATAGTGATGATGTTACAAGAATTACTAAAGAAAATTTAACAGGTGTCAGAGTTGTAAGGGCATTTAATAAACAAAAATTTGAACAAGATAGATATAATAAAAAATGTGATGATTTAGAATTAGTCTCCATAAGATTAGCTAAATTATCATCACTTTTAAATCCTTTAGTTACTTTAGTAATTAATTTTGCTATCGTAGCAATTTTATATTTTGGCGCTAGAGAAGTTAATTTAGTTAATGGTTTAACAAATGGAGAAGTTACATCATTGTTAAATTATATGAGTCAAATATCTATTGCTATTTCTGTCGTGGCAAATCTTGTAATTGTGTTTTCAAAGGCTTCTTCTTCTAGTGAACGAATACAAAAAATTTTTAATTTAAAATCTTCTTTAAAAGAAGGAAATATAGAAAATGTATCACAAATTAAAGATGATTTAATTGAATTTAAAGATGTAAGTTTTGCTTATCATAAAGGATCAGATTTTGCTTTAAAAGATATAAACTTTAAAATAAAAAAAGGACAGTTTATTGGTATTATAGGTGGTACAGGATCAGGTAAAACTACAATTATTAATCTATTAACTAGACTCTATGATGTTGATAAAGGGGAAATATTAATTAATGATATTAATGTTAAAGATTATAAATTTTCATATTTAAGAAATTTAATTTCTGTTGTTCCTCAAAATCCTGTTTTATTTTCAGGTACAATTAGATCAAATTTAAGTTTTAGAAATAAAAATGTTACTGATGAAGAAATATGGCATTGTCTTGATTTATCTTTATCAAGTGAATTTGTAAAGGAAAAAGAAAATCAATTAGATGAAGAAGTTCTCCAAAATGGAAAAAATTTTTCTGGAGGGCAAAGACAAAGATTAACTTTAGCAAGGGCATTAATTAATAAACCGACAATCTTAATTCTTGATGATGCTTCTTCTGCACTTGATTATCAAACGGATAGTTTAATTAGAACAAATTTAAAAACGCTTAAAGATATGACAATTATTATGATTTCTCAAAGAGCAGCTTCATTAAAAAATGCTGATCAAATTATTGTTTTAGATAATTCACAAATTGCCGCTATTGGGACTCATGATAATTTATATAAAACATGTTCTATATATAAAGAAATTTATTCTTTACAAACAAAGGAGAGTGGATTAAATGAAAAGTAAAAATACTTTTAAAAGAATGCTCTCATATACTAAAAAATATAAAATTCAAATTATTATTTCTCTTTTTTGCAGTTTTATTTATGTTTTTTCAACTATTATCATTCCTATTTTGAGTGGTTTAGCAATCGATAATATGATTGGCGCTAATAATGTTAATATGCAAAAAGTGCTTATTTATGTTTTAGGAATCTTAATTTCTTTAATTTTAGGAGCATTCTTCTATTGGTTAATGAATTATTTAACGGGTGTAGTTACTTATCGTATCGTCAAAGATTTAAGAAAAGAAGCAATGGAACAATTGATGAATGTTAAAATAAAAACAATTGATACTTTGCCACATGGAGAAATTCTTAGCAAAATAATTACTGATATTGATATTGTTTCTGATGGTTTAATACAAGGATTTAGGCAGTTTTTTGTAAGCATTTTAACTATATTATTAACACTTATTATAATGTTTATATTATGTTGGCCTTTAGCTATTTCAGTATTATTATTGACCCCTTTAAGTATGCTTGTTGCCTATCTTATTGCCAAAGGATCTTCAAAAAGTGTAAAAAAACAAGCAAATTTAAAAGGTGAACTTTCATCTATATCTAGTGAGTATCTATTTAATCAAAAAACAGTAAATCTTTTTTCATATGAAAAAGAAGCAGATGCAAAATTTAATGAAGTAAATAATAAATTAGATAAAGCATGGTTTAAAGCACAATTTTATG
The DNA here is from genome assembly GCA_947632435.1 of uncultured Bacilli bacterium. Taxonomy (GTDB): domain Bacteria; phylum Bacillota_I; class Bacilli_A; order RFN20; family CAG-449; genus CANRPC01. Next base: position 6,228 of record CANRPC010000024.1, read on the forward strand.
CAGCATTAATTAATCCCTCTACAAGATTTGTAAATGCTTTAATATATGCTTTGGTAACAACTTTAGGGGCAATTATAGTCATAAAGAGTAATTTAAAAGAACCAATTCTTGGTTTATCATTAACTGTTGGTACATTATTTTCTTTTTTAACTTATGCTTCAAATTATACTAAACCATTTAATGAAATTTCTTCTGTTATTGCAGAATTACAAAATTCCTTAACATCTATGAAAAGAATTTTTGATTTGTTTGATGAAGAAAGATTACCAAATGAAGATAATAAATTAGCTTTAAAAGAATGTGAAGGAAATTTAAATATTGAACACGTTTATTTTTCATATTCTTTAGATAAACCTTTAATTGAAGATTTTAATTTAAATGTTAAAAAAGGTATGAAAATTGCAATTGTAGGCCCAACAGGATGTGGCAAAACAACTTTAATTAACTTATTAATGCGATTTTATGATATAAATAAAGGCAATATTTATCTTGATAATAAAAGCATTTACGATTTAAAACGAAATTCATTACGTTCTTTTTATGGAATGGTATTACAAGAAACTTGTCTATTTTACGGAACGGTTAAAGAAAATATTGCTTATGGAAAAAATAATGCAACTGAAGAAGAAATAATTGAAGCAGCAAAAAAAGCATATGCTCATAATTTTATCATGCAGTTACCTAAAGGATATGATACAATTATTTCTGATGAAGAAGGTTTATCTCAAGGGCAAAAACAATTAATATGTGTAGCAAGATTAATGCTAAAAAAACCAACTTTATTAATTCTTGATGAAGCTACTTCTTCTCTTGATACAAGAACTGAACTTCTAATTCAAAAAGGTTTTAATAAAATCATGGAAGGTCATACTAGCTTTATAATTGCTCATCGATTATCAACAATTATTGATGCGGATTTAATTTTAGTTATGAAAGATGGAAAAATTATTGAAACTGGTAAGCATCATCAATTACTTGAGAAAAATGGGTTTTATGCTAAATTATATAATTCTCAATTTCAGATACATTAATGCAAATTATGAAAGGAAATAAATATGAAATTAAAACCAAAAGATCAAAAAATGTTTCTTGATTATCAAAAAGAACTAGATGAAAAAAAGATTTATCAAGAAGAGGAAATAGAAACATTAATTTTAAATGCAAAACAAAATTCTTATGAAGCTTTAAGAACTCTTTATGAAAGTCAATTAAAATATGCTCTTGAAATAGCTTCAACATATGAAAATGAAACATTATCTATACTTGATTTTATTCATAGTGCAAACGAGGGACTAGAAGTTGCAGTAACTTCTTTAGACTATTCAGATTATAATTCTTTTAAATTAAAAGTAGAAACATGTATTAAAGAATCAATATCATTAATGTTATCGTTTTTAGAGTCATAATTATGGAAAGTGATCAAATTAAATACTTTTTACAAGTTGCCGAAGATTTAAATTTTACAAAAGCAAGTGAACATCTTTTTGTTTCTCAATCTTCAGTTTCTAAAAAGATTAGTTCTTTAGAAAAAGAATTAGGATTTACTTTATTAAAAAGAAATCATCAAATGGTTAAACTAACAGAAAATGGCAAGCGATTTGTTAAATTTTTTCAAAGGATAGAAAAAGAATTTTACGAAGAAAGTTCCAAAGCTAAATATTTTGAATATCACCAAAAAAAGACCTTAAAATTAGGCATTATTAGTAATTATGATTTTACTAAATTAGCTTCTTTTTTAAATCCTATTAAATGCGATTTTCAACTTGATTTTGCAAATTTAGAAATTCTTCTTAAAGGTTTAAATTCTTTTGATTATGATTTGATAATTGGACAATTTAAAGGTATTCAACAAGAAATAAAAAATAATGCTTTAATAGATTCTATAGAATGTGTAAAATTATGTGAAATTAACCGTTATATATTCTTTGCTAAAAATAATCCATTAGCACAAAAAAAGGATTTAAAATTAAAAGATTTTGCTTCACAAAACTTTTATATTGGAAGTTCTTTAGTGGCCTTACAAAATGCTGAAGAAATTTGTATGAAAGAAAATATTAATCCTAAATTAATAAGTATTTTGCATAATGAAACAATTGAATATGAACTTTTAAAAGGCGATGGCTTTACTTTAGGCGATGAATGCAATAAATTTATTAATCATAAAGATTTAGATTTTATAAAAATAGATTATAAACAAATTTTAGGATGTGCTTATCTTAAAGATATTGAACTTAATAAATATAAACTATTACAACAAATAATAAGACAAATACAAAAAAACAATAATTCCAAAATGGAATAATAAATTTACAAATTAATATTTCATCTTCTATTATAAATGTCATATTATAATGGCTAGGAAGTGAAAAAATGAATCAGCAAGATACATTACGTAGAAATAAAATTTTAACTGGTAATTTATTATCGGTAATTTTTGCTATTTGTTTTCCTTTATATATTTATAATTTTTTTAATACGATTTATTCATTTATAGATACTATCATGGTTTCTAACATTTCTGTTGAGGGAGTATCTTCAGTTGCCTCCATTTCGCAAATTAAAGATTTATTTGCTTCTTTAGGAAGTGGTTTAGCAGCAGGTGGAGGAATTTTAATCGCTAGATGTTTTGGTGCAAATGAAATTGATAAAGGGCAAAAATATGTAAATGTTTTAGTCACATTAGGGTTAATCATTGTCTCATTTTTATTTCTTTGCTTACCATTTGCTAATCCATTATTACTAATATGTGGCTATCCTAAAGATTTAATAAATATTGGAACAGGCTATTTTATTGTGCAATTAATTAATTTAGGGATTGTATTATTTAACAATGTCTTTATTGCTATTCAAAAAGCTAAAGGAGATACAAAATCTATTTTTGTCTTAAATATTATTGCTATGTTAATTAAATTATTTTTAACAGCAATGTTTGTCTATGTTTTTAAAGTAAAAAATACAATTTATATAGCTATTTCCACTTTAATTTCCCAAATAATTTTATTTATTATATTGTTCACGCATAATAATAAAAAAGATAATATTTTCAAAGTAAATTTTTTCAAACCATTTTTAAAAAAAGATTTGGTTAAACAAATTCTTATTATTTCCATTCCAATATTTTTTGGAAAATTTATTTTCTCTTTTGGTAAAGTTTCCGTCAACGCTATGTGCAAAAAATATGGAGCAATGGTCGTTGGAGCTTTAGCAATTTCTAATAACATCTGTGGAGTGGCTACCAATCCTAATAATTCATTTGAAGAAGGTGGAAGTACAATTGTTTCCCAAAATTTAGGTAATAATAATGAAAAAAGAGCTTTAAAAGCATTTTGGTTAACATTATTGATATCGTTAATTATTGGAATAATAGGTTATATTTTAATTAGATTTATATTTCAAGATGCCTTAATATCTTTATTTTCCAAAACAGAATCTACAAATTCTAATATAACAAGTGAAGAATTTATGAAACTTATCAAAAGTATAAATGATTATGATACCTTATCTATTCCTTCTTTAGCCATTAATTCTGCGGTTTTAGGTGTATTATATGGCTTTAAAAAAACAAAATTAACAATGATAATTAATATTTCACGTGTTTTTCTTTTTAGGATACCTGTTCTTTTTTATTTTCAAACATTTCATCCTGAAATGGGTGCAGAATGTGCAGGTATTAGCATGGGAATTTCTAATATTCTTATCGCGATTATGTCTATGACTATCTTATTAGTATTTTTGTATAATTTAAAAAGAAAAAAGCATAAACAAATTTATCAACATGAGAAAAATGTAGAAGTTAATATTTTTAATAATGATATTGAAATTTCTTTAAAAATCAAAAAATAGTCATTTAACTTATTATTATCTAAATTAACCCAAAACCATTGATATTTGCATTGTTACGTGTCATAAAGGTAAAAAATTAGGTGATTTGAATATGCTAAAATGGATTCCGTTTGTTATCACAAAAAAGGATATGCGTTCGCAATTTTTAAGCGACATACAATACGAAAATTGGATTGCGGGGCAGCTTCGTGCAAAGAAAATCGCAAAAGTGCGTAAGGGGCTCTATGTCGTTATAAACGCGAGGGGAGAACTGCTTGCGACGAAATTCGAGATAGCATGTAAAATTACAAACGATGCTTTTCTCTGCTATCATTCAGCGTTGGAGTTTTATGGCGCGGCGAATCAGGTATTCCACATGGTAATGGTTGGGAGCAGGTCGCGGTTCAATTCGTTTAACTTTCTTGACATAGATTATATTCGTAAACAACCCAAAAACGATTACGGTATTATATATATCGAACGGGCGTGCGTGCGCGTTACCTCACTCGAACGCACGGTGATCGACTGTATCGACGACATCGATGCGTGCGGGGGAATCGATGAACTACTCAGCGCGCTTGGACAAATTCGTATTCTCGACGAGAAAGAACTGCTCGGTGCACTCGATGCCTACAACTGCGTACTCCTCTATCAAAAGGCGGGATACATCCTGCAACATTATCAAGAAAAATTCGGCTTATCGGACGCTTTCTTTGCAGAGTGCAAACGGCATTTGACGAAACAGGTGAAGTACTTCTTGAAGGATGAATACGGAGAAGTGGAATACAATTCCGAGTGGCGGCTGATGGCGCCGAAAAATCTCATCTCTAGGATTGGAGGAGACTATTAAATGGAATTTTCAAAGCAATATTTAAGCGGTTTGGTTGCTTAGACAGGTTTTATCAACTAGATGCTTGAAAAGGTCTTGAGGTTGGATTAATTTTTTAGTATTGGAAATATGAAACAATTTAACTATCAAAAAATAGTAAAAAGAAGTTTAAAAGGATTTTATTGCACTTAACTTTTTTAAAAGTTATACTTAACTCTAATGAAATAATGTTAATTTAAGGAGCAAAAAAATGGATGTAAAAACTTATAAAAAAATAGCCGCGGTCGCTGTAGAAATAGGTATTAATTTACAAAAAGGTCAAGATGTAGTGGTTTATATTTCTACTCATCAAGAAGAATTAGCAAAATATATTGCTCTTGCTTGTTATCGTAAAGGAGCAAAAAAAGTTTCCTTTGAATGGAAGAATCAAGATATTGAAAAATTAAATTATATGCATCAAGGTATAAGAACATTAACAAGATTAGAACCTTGGGAAATTGAAAAAGAAAAATATCGTTCTTCTTTAGTTCCATGTTTAATTCATGTTTTAGATGATGATCCTGATGCCTTTGCTTCTTTAAACGCGAATAAATTGGCACGAGCTACAAAAGAAAGAAGAAAAGCTTTAAAACCATATAGAGATATTGTGGAAAATATAAATCAATGGACCATTATAGCGGTACCTAGTAAAAATTGGGCATTGAAAGTTTTTCCTCAAGATAGTGCTCCTCAAGCCCAAAAGAAATTATGGGATGCCATTATAAAATGTATGCGATTAGATAATGATGATCCTATAAAAGCATGGAAAGAACATATAGAATCATTAAATCAAAAAGCAAAATATTTAAATGATCTTAATTTAGATTATTTAATATATACTTCAAGCAATGGCACAAATTTAAAATTACATTTAAATCCACGTCATAATTGGTTATCGGCATCAGAAAAAAACTTAAGAGGAATAGAATATTTAGCAAATTTACCTACAGAAGAAATTTATACTATGCCTTTAAAAGACGGTGTAGATGGTATAGTTTATTCCACTAAACCTTTATCATATCAAGGAGTTATAATTGAAGACTTTTCCTTACGTTTTGAAAAAGGACGCATTATAGAAATAAAAGCTAAAAGAGGACAAGAAGTTTTAGAAAAATTAATTAATACTGATGAAGGAAGTCATTATTTAGGAGAAGTTGCTTTAGTTCCTTTTAATTCAAAAGTTAATCAATGTGGATGCTTATTTTACGAAACTTTATTTGATGAAAATGCAAGTTGCCATTTAGCAATAGGTCAAGCATATAAATCAAATTTTAAAAAATATGAAAATATGAATGAACGCGATTTAAAAATCAATAAATATAACGATTCATTAGTGCATGTTGATTTTATGATAGGAAGTGCGGATTTAAAAATAGAAGCAGTAAGTAAAAAAGGCGATAAATATCTTATTTTTGAAAATGGAAATTGGGCTTTTTAAAAACGTGATTTAGCTTTAAATGCCTATACATTAATGAACTTATTTCATAATATAGCAAGGTGATATTATGTTATGGACAGTTCTTGGTATAGGCTTTATTTTTTTAATGACAAGTTTAGGAGCGACAGTTGTCTTTTTCCCAAAAGAAAATAAAGGAAACAAATTTAGTAAATTACTTTTATCTTTTGCAGGTGGAATTATGCTTGCTGCAAGTATATTTTCTTTATTAATACCAGCATTAGATTACAGTGAAAATAAAAAAGATATTATTTTGCCGATTGTATCAGGAATTATCTTTGGTTCTTTATTTGTTTTAATATTTGATATAATTTTAAATCGTTTTTCTAAAAATGATTCCGAAACTATTTCTGCGGAAAAATTATTTTTTGCCATGACTATTCACAATATTCCAGAAGGATTGTCAGTTGGTTTATCTTTTGGAATTGCTTTTTTAAATAAAGATACAACATTTATTATCCCTTTATTATTAGCCTTTGGCATAGGAATACAAAATTTTCCCGAAGGAGCTGCGGCTAGTTTACCAATGCTTTCTATTACAAAATCAAAGAAAAAAGCATTTTTACTTGGAGTATTATCAGGTATTGTTGAACCTATAGCCGCGGTTATATCATTAATGCTTACAAATTATTTACAAAGTTCGATGCCCTTTATTCTATCTTTTGGAGCAGGAGCAATGCTTTATGTTGTCATAGATGAATTAATAATTACTAAAGGTGGTTATAAAAATAAAATATTGACAAACATTTTCTTCTTATTTGGTTTTTTAGTAATGATGAGTTTAGATATTATTTTAGGTTAATAATAAATTAATTTATGATAAAATATCTTAAAAGGAGCAAAAAAATGCGAGAACTTAAGATATTTTATTTTGCTTGTAATGCAATATTACCAATCGTACTTTTAGTATTAGTAGGATACTTTTTAAGAAAAATTAAACTTTTAAATGATGAATTTTTAAACATTGGAAATAAACTTGTATTTAAAGTTTTATTACCATGTTTATTATTTTTTAATATTGCTTTTATTGAAAAAGATGCTTTTAATAGAATGAATTGGAATTTAATGCTATATGCTTTTATTTCAATTTTGGCTTTATTTTTTATAGGTATAATCATAGTTAAATTATTCGTTAAAGACAACAAGCAAAAGGGAGTTGTTTTGCAATGCTTATTTCGCTCAAACTATGCTTTAATTGGTATCCCTTTATGCGAATTTCTAGCAACAGGAACAGATGGAAAAGGACTTGCATCTATTATGGCGGCTTTATCTGTACCTTTATTTAATATGCTCGCGGTAATTGCCTTATCAATTTTTGATAAGCAAGAAGGTAATAAAATAGATTTTAAAAAAATGCTTAAAAAAATTATTACAAATCCTTTAATAGTCGGAGTATTTGTTGGCTTAATATTTTTAGCTTTTAGACAAGGAATTATCGCTATGGGAGTTAATTTTTCTATGGATATTATCGAAGAAAATTTCTTGTACAAAGCATTAGTCAATATTAAAAATATGGCTACTCCTCTTGCCCTTATAGTTTTAGGTGGCAAATTTCAATTCCAAGCCATTAAAAGACTTGCACCTCAAATTATATTAGGAACAAGTTTAAGAACAATATTTGTTCCTGCTTTATGTTTAGTCGTGGCATATTTTTTAGGATTTAGAGAAAATGAATTTCCCGTTTTAGTTGCATTATTTTCAACACCAGTTGCCGTTTCAAGTGTTCCAATGGCTCAAGAAATGAATCAAGATGGTGAACTAGCAGGGCAATTTGTTGTATGGACATCTATTACATCAATATTTAGTTTATTTATAATAGTTATGATTTTAGCATCTATAGGAATATTTATAGTATAAAAAAAGAACTAATAAATTAGCCCTTTTTATTTAAAATATTATCTAATTCTTTAATTTCATCTTTGGTTGGAACAAAGACATAAGGATAATTACGACCAAGTTCATTATAATCAAGACCATAGCCTAAGACAAAGTCATTTCCTATTTCTTTGCCGATTATATCCGCTTCAAAAGGAACTACTCTTTTGCATTTTTTATCAAGCAAAGCAATCATAGTTATTGATGAAAGAGAATATTTTTCAGTAAAATATTTTTTTAAAAAATCAAAAGTAATACCTGTATCAATAACATCCTCAATAATTACTATATCTTTATTATTAACATCAGTTGTTAATTCTTTTTTTAAGGTAATTGTTCCAGAAGATTTATCACCTTCATATGAACTTACTTGAATAAAATCTATCATACATGGAATAGTAATATTTTTAATTATATCCATCATAAAAGGAAGAGCGCCTTTCATAACACCGATAAAAACAGGTATTGAATCTTTATCTTTAAATTTATTATCAAGATCCAAAGCGATTCTTTGGCATATTTGCTGTATTTCTTCTTCACTTAAAATGGTTTTTAGCATAATACCTCCAATTTGAGAAAAAAGTTTATAAGTTGATTTTAAACTAATAAAAGAAGAATTGCAAATTAGATAATTTTCTTCTAAAAAATTATTTGAAATTTAAATAAAAAAAATTATAATATTTTTAGAAGTTACATAGTTTACAAAAAAAACAATAAACTAAATAAAGAAAGGATGATTTTTATGGAACTTAAAGGCTCAAAAACAGAACAAAATTTATTAACAGCATTTGCAGGAGAATCACAAGCAAGAAATAAATATACTTATTTTGCAAGCGTTGCTAGAAAAGAAGGATATGAACAAATTGCAGCAATATTTGAAGAAACTGCAAATAATGAAAAAGAACATGCAAAATTGTGGTTTAAAGCATTAGGTGAATTAAAAGATACAAAAGCAAATTTAAAAGCTGCCGCGGATGGTGAAAATTACGAATGGACAGATATGTATGCTCGTTTTGCTCAAGAAGCTAAAGAAGAAGGTTTTCTTGCCTTAGCAGCTCAATTTGCTATGGTTGCTAAAATTGAAAAAGCTCATGAAGAAAGATATTTAAAACTATTAAATAACGTTGAAATGCAAAAAGTATTTGAAAAAAGTGAACAAACTATGTGGGAATGCCGTAACTGCGGACATTTAGTTGTCGGTAAAAAGGCTCCTGCTGTTTGCCCAGTATGTGCACATCCACAAAGCTATTTCGAAGTAAGAAAAGAAAATTATTAAAAGTGGAAAATTTAGATAATATTGAAAAAAGTAATTCTTCAGATATTTCATATATGGTTCTTGGCTTAGGTGCTCTAAGTGTTGCTCTAGGAATTTTTATTCCTTTATTAGCCTTAATACCATATATAGTAACTATTAAATTTGTATTTGAAAAAAGAAAAAAATTTGAAATATTATTTATTTCATGTATTGGAATATTATTATTAATTGACCTAATTTGGTTTTTTACATTAATCAATAGCAATATGCAAGTTTAAAATCAAAGTTCTTTTATGTTCATCATAAGAGAACTTTTTATATGTGATTATCCTGTATAAAGATTGATTAAAAGCAAAAAATAATTTATTATTTTAGTTACTAAGGAATAAAATTATGAGTGAGAAAAAATTAACTGTTCAAGAATTTGCTAATCATTTTGGATTAGTAAATCTAAGTGGTGATAAAGAAGCATTAAAAAGAGAAATTTTAGAGGTTTCTGTTAATCGTCCAGGATTAGAACTAGCTGGTTTTTTTGAATATCCAAGATTTAAAAGATTAATTTTTTTAGGTAATCATGAGTTAGCTTTTATCGCACTTCTTGAAGAAGAAAGAGCAAAAAAAGCTTTTGACTTTTTACTTTCTGATGAATGTCCAGGACTTGTTATTTGTCAAGGACATGAATGTCCAACTTTACTTCTTGAAATGGCTAAAGAAAGAAATTTTCCTTTATTTTTAACAAATAAGCAAACTAATACTTTCAATATGGAAACAGTAATATATTTACAAGATGCTTTAGCGCCTCACAAATCAATTCATGCTTCTTTAGTAGACATATATTCTACAGGTGTTTTAATTTTAGGAGCTTCAGGTATTGGTAAATCTGAAGTTACTTTGGAATTAATTAAAAAAGGTCATCATTTAGTAACTGATGATAGAGTGGATGTTTCTTTTGTACGAGGTAAATTATATGGTGAAGCACCAGAATTACTACAAGGTATGATGGAAGTAAGAGGAATAGGAATAATTGATGTAACTAAAATGTTTGGTATTAATGCCTTAGTTAAAAAAATGGAAATTAGTTATGCGATTGAACTTGTTGAATTTAATCCTGAACAACCAATTGATCGTTTAGGGGATACAACACATTTTTTTGAAATTCATGGGCATAAAATACCATTGTTAAAAATTCCTGTAAATGCTGGCAGAAAAATGTCAGAAATTATTGAAGTTGCAGTAACAAATTTAAAATTAAAAAGCGATGGAATTAATTCAACGCATGATTTTGAATTGAGATTAAATGAACTTTTAAATAGAAAGAGGGAGCAAGAATGATTTATGAAGCTTTGCCAAAAGGCATTAATATTACTATTTTTAATTGGCATTTTTCCATTGCCTATTATGCAATAATAATTTTAGCAGGAGCAATACTTGCTTATTATTTATCAAAATACTTTGCCAAAAAAGAAGGTTTAGATGCTTCACTTTTAGAAGGAGTTTTTTATATTGCTTTTCCTTTAGGAATCGTAGGCGCAAGAATTTGGTATGTTATTGCTCAATGGGGCAAAGAGTTTTCTTTCCAAGATTTTGCTCAAGTGTTTAAAATTTGGGAAGGTGGTTTAGCAATTCAAGGTGGAGCCATTTTAGGCATTATTTCGGGTGTATATTATCTTCATCATCGCAAGCCACATTTAAATGTTTTGCATATGGCAGATTGTGTTGTTCCTAATATTTTAGTTGCTCAAGCAATTGGAAGATGGGGAAATTTCTTTAATCAAGAAGTTTATGGAAAAATTACCGATGGAAAAAATTGGGCTTTTTTAGGTGATTGGTTTGTTAATCAAATGACAATAACAGATAAATATGGTGTAACAGGATTTAGAACGCCTTTATTTTTAATTGAAGGTATTTTAAATTTATTAGGCTATTTTTTAATGATGTTTGTCATTCGTAAATTTTTCAAAAAATATTTAAAACCAGGATATTTTATATCTTTTTATCTTATTTGGTATGGTGTAGTAAGAGCAATATTAGAACCATTAAGAGATAAAGAATTCCAAATGGGAATCATGGCTAGTGAAGTAATGGCTATAATATTTGTCATTGTAGGAATTGCCTTGCTTTTTGTTTTTTACCAAATAGATAAAAAAATGAAATTAAGAGAAAAAGAAATAAATAATAATTATCAAAAATATATTGAAGAAACAAAATATGAAGCATAATATTAATACAATTTTGTTTGATTTAGATGGTACTTTAGTGGATACAGATATGCTTGTTTTAAGAGGATATTTGTATCTTTTTGATAAATATCGTCCAGATTATAAATTATCATTTCATGAATTGAAATCTTTTTTAGGGCCTAGTTTAAAAGAAGTATTTCCTAAATATTTTAAAGAAGATTTTAATCTTTTATTAAAAGAATTTCATGATTTTAGTGAAAATAATATAAAACGTTTTGCTTATTTATATGAAGGCGTGGAAAAAACTTTATCATTATTAAATGAAAAAGGTTATAAATTAGGAATTGTTACTAGCCGTTACAAAAATAGTTTAGATATTGTTTTAAAGGCTTTTCCTTTACGTAAATATTTTTCTTGTTTTATTACTTTAAGCGATGTTCAAAAAGGCAAACCAGATAAAGAATCACTTGAAAAGGCTTTAAATGTATTAGATTCCAAAAAAGAGAATACAATATTTATCGGAGATACAGAAACTGATATTTTATGTGGAAAAAATATGGGAGTTAAAACAGCATTAGTTTCTTGGTCTCATTTTAAAAATTTAAAAGCAGATTATTATTTATCACAATATGATAATTTGCTCTTAGATTTATTATTAAAGGAGCAATAACATGTTAGAAAGTAAAGTTTTAATTATTGGTGCAGGTCCAAGTGGAATAACCGCATCAATTTATTTAAAACGTAGTAATATTCCATTTATTTTATTAGAAAAGTATATGGTAGGTGGTAAACTTTCTTTAACTTCTTCCATTGAAAATTATCCCGGATTTAAACAAGAAGATGGTGTTCAACTTGCTTTAAAAATGCAAGATCAATTAAATTATAATAATATTGAAGTTACTTATGATGAGATAGTATCTTTAAAAAAAGAAGGTAATTATTTCTTTTTAAAAGGCAAAGAAGATAATTATAAAGGCGAATTTGTTATTGTTGCTTCTGGCACAAAAGAAAAAAGATTATTTTTAAATCATGAAGATAAATATTTAGGACATGGAATTTCTTTTTGCGCAATTTGTGATGGAGCACTTTATAAAAATAAAGAGGTTGCAATTGTTGGAGGAGGAAATTCCGCATTAGAAGAAGCTTTATATTTGTCTTCAATTTGTCAAAAAGTTTACATTGTACATCGAAGAGATAAATTTAAAGCAGATGCTCAACTAGTTTCAAAAGTAAAACAAAAAGCAAATATAAAATTATTTACACCTTATGTAATAATAAATTATATTGGAGATAAACATTTATCAGGAATAGAAATTGAAAATGTAGAAACAAAACAAAAAGAAAAAATTCTTGTCGTGGGTTTATTTATGTATATTGGATTAGAACCTAATGCTAAATTTATTGAAGAAGATATAATTTTAGAAGATGGTTTTATTAAAACGGATATGAATATGGAAAGTTCTATAAATAACTTATTTGCTGTTGGTGATATTAAAGTTAAAACATTAAGACAAGTTGTAACTGCGACAAATGATGGTGCAATTGCTGCGACAATAATTAAAAAGCGTTTGGAAGAATAAAAGATGGAAAAAAAAGAAACCTTTACTCAACAAGTAAAAGAAGAAATAGCACAAATTCATTTTTCAAATGATAATCTTCTTGCAATATTATCTGGCTTTATAAAAGTTAATGGATCACTTTCGTTTTTTAATAAACATACATCGATTATTTTAAAGACAGAAATTAGTAAAGTTGCAAGATTGATTTATAATGCTTTAAAAGATTTATTTCATATCAATCCTATATTTCGTTATTCAAAAAAAATTAAACTTAATAAAAATGTAACTTATTATATTTTAATTGAAGAAGAAGTTGAAAAAATATTAGATTGTTTAGAATTAAAAGATGGTTTATTTTCGACATTTCCTAAAAAATTATCACATGGAAAAAACATGCGTTTTTTTCTTGTTGGAGTATTTTTAGCTTCAGGGAGTATTAATTCTCCATTATCTTCAAATTATCATTTACAAATAGCGCTTTCTGAAAAAGAAGATGCTCTTAAAATTTTAAAATTATTTAATCATTATAAAGGTGATAATTCTATGAATTTTAAAATGTTAGAACATCATAATAAATATTTACTTTATTTAAAAAAAGCTGATCAAATTTCTACATTTTTATCTTTAGTTTGTGCTCAAGATAGTTTATTTGAATATGAACATATTAGAATTGAAAAAGATTTTTTAAATTCTGGTAATCGTTTAGATAATTGTGTTGTAGCAAATTATAATCGTACGGTTAAAAAATCAAACGAACAAATGAAAGATATAAATTTTATTATCCAAAATAGTAATCTTGTAATTCTTTCTGAAAAAGAAAGAGCTTTATGTGAATTACGGTTAAAAAATCAAGATTATTCTTTAAAAGAATTAGCGGATTTATTATACGAAGAATATAATATTAAAATTTCTAAATCAGGAGTTTATCATCTTTTTCAATCAATACATGAAAAAGTAGAAAAATTGCAAAATGAATAAATTATTTTTTAATTTCATCAATTAAATGATAAGCTTTTGCATCTTCTGCGGTCATAAAATAATTTCTTTCAGTATCGGAAGCTATTTTTTCTTTACTTTGTCCTGTATGCTCACTTAAAAGATTAATAAGTTGTTTTTTTAAGTGTAAAAATTGTTTATTCATAATATCCATATCTGTTACTTGCCCAGAAAAACCACCTAAAGGTTGGTGAATCATTATTTCACAATTTGGATATGCTTTTCGATAACCCTTTGTTCCTGAAGATAATAAGAATGCTCCCATAGATGCACATAATCCAGCACCAATTGTTTCTATTGGGCATCTACTTGATTTTATAGCGTCGTAAATGGCAAAACCACTTGTAACACTTCCTCCTGGCGAATTAATATAAATTGTAATTTTTTCATCACTAATCGCAGATAAATATAATAATTCAGAAAGCACAATATGCGCAAGTTCATCATTAATTTCACCAGTGATAACAATGATTCTTTCTTTTAATAATAAGGAAAATAAATCATATGATTTACTTCCGTTAAATCCATCTACACTTACAGCAGGTACATATTGCATTTTAATCGCCTCATTAATATTTTAAGAAATTTATAAAGATTTAATACATACTTTTATAAAATTCTTTAATTTTAAAAAAAATATATTATAATATATTTGTTGAAGCAAAAAATAATAAAATAAGGAGGACATAATATGTCAGTAAAAATTGCTATTAATGGATTTGGTCGTATTGGCCGTTTAGCATTTAGACAAATGTTTAATGCTGAAGGATATGAAGTTGTTGCCATAAACGATTTAACAAGTCCTAAAATGTTGGCGCACTTATTAAAGTACGATTCTGCACAAGGTAGATATGCTTTAGCAGATAAAGTTACTTGTTCAGAAGAAGGCGCTGAAGAAGGTTGGATTGCAGTAGATGGTAAGAAAATCCGTATTTATGCAGAAAAAGACGCTGCAAACTGCCCATGGAAAGAATTAGATGTAGATGTAGTTCTTGAATGTACAGGTTTTTATTGCTCAGAAGAAAAATCAATGGCACATATTAAAGCTGGAGCAAAGAAAGTAATTATTTCTGCTCCTGCAGGTAAAATGAAAACTATTGTTTATGGAGTAAATGATGATACTTTAACCGCAGAAGATAAAATTATTTCTGCAGCATCATGTACAACTAACTGTTTAGCTCCTATGGCAAAAGCATTACATGAATTTGCACCAATTCAATCTGGTATTATGACAACTGTTCATGCATATACAGGTGATCAAATGGTTCTTGATGGACCACATAGAAAAGGTGATTTAAGAAGAGCAAGAGCAGCAGCTTGTTCAATTGTTCCAAATTCTACAGGTGCAGCAAAAGCTATTGGTTTAGTTATTCCTGAATTAAATGGAAAATTAATTGGTTCCGCTCAACGTGTACCTGTCCCAACAGGCTCTACAACAATTCTTGTTGCAGTTGTCAAAAAGGACAATGTTACTGTAGAAGGCATCAATGCTGCTATGAAAGCTAAAGAAAGCCCATCATTTGGTTATACTGAAGAATTATTAGTTTCATCAGATATTATCGGAATAACTCAAGGATCATTATTTGATGCTTCACAAACAATGGTTACTAAAATTTCTGATGGCTTATATCAAGTTCAAGTTGTTGCTTGGTATGATAATGAAAATTCTTATACATCACAATTTGTACGCTTAGCTAAAAAATTCTCAGAAATTCGTTAATAGGCGTAAAAAGATAAAAATTAATTAGTGCGTCTTTTAGGCGCACTTTTTATAAAGAATGGAGAAATGAATATGAAAATTGTAAATGAAATGAATGTTGAAAATAAAGTTGTCTTTGTCAGATGTGATTTTAATGTTCCTTTGAAAGACGGAACAATTCGTGATGACAATAGAATTGTTGCAGCACTTGACACCATTAAAGAATTAATTAGCAAAGGCGCTAAAGTTGTCTTAATGTCACATCTTGGAAAAGTTGATCACAAAGATCCTGTTAAATGTGAACAAGATAAAGCTAAAAATAATATGGCACCTGTTGCAAAAAGACTTGAAGAATTATTAAAACAAAAAGTTTATTTTTGTGAAGCAACTCGCGGTGAAAAATTAAAAGAAGCAGTTATGTCTTTGAAAAAAGGCGAAGTTTTGTTAATGCAAAATACACGTTATGAAAAAGGTGAATCTAAAAATGATTTAGAACTTTCTAAAGAATGGGCTTCATTAGCAGATGCCTATGTTATGGATGCTTTTGGTTCAGCCCATAGAGCGCATGCATCAACTTACGGCATTCCAGAAATTTTAAAATCTCAAGGAAAAGAAACCGCGGTTGGTTATTTAGTTGCTAAAGAAGTAAAAGCTTTAGATAAAGTAGTTAATGTTAAAAAAGAAGATAGACCATATGTTGCTATTTTAGGGGGATTTAAAGTTTCTGATAAGATTAAAGTAATAGAAAGTCTTCTAAAAAAATGCGACAAAATCTTAATTGGTGGTGCAATGGCTTATACATTTAATAAAGCTTTAGGAAAAGAAATAGGCACTTCACCATTTGAAGAAGATCAATTAGAATTTGCTTTACGTTGCTATAAAGAAGCAAATGGGAAAATTGTTTTACCAATAGATTGTGTCGTGGCAAATGACTTTGATAATCCTACTGAAATTAAAGTTACAGAAGATAGTAATATACCAGCTGGATTTATGGGTATGGATGTTGGTCCAAAAACAAGAGAATTATATATTAAAGAAATTTCAAAAGCTAAAACACTTTTCTGGAATGGACCAGTTGGTGTATTTGAAAAAGAACAATTTGTAGCAGGTACTGTTGCAGTTTGTAAAGCTTGTGCAGAATTAAATAATGCCTTTACAGTAATTGGTGGAGGAGATTCAGCCGCGGCTGTTAAACAATTTGGTTACAAAGATAAATTTTCTCATGTTTCAACTGGTGGAGGAGCATCTCTTGAAATGATTGAAAATGATGGTCATTTACCAGGAATTGATGTTATAGGATAAAAATATGCGAAAAAAACTTCTTGTTGGAAATTGGAAGATGAATAAGACAATCAAAGAATGTGAAAGTTTTATGCAAGATGGTCAAAAAATTTTTGCGTATGCTTTAACTCACAATCTTGATTTAGGTCTTGCTCCTACTTATCTTTGTTTATCAACATTAAAAAATAATGCACCAAAAGAAATGCTCGTTTTTGCCCAAAATGTTCATTATGAAACAAATGGCGCTTATACTGGTGAAGTTTCTTGTGAAATGTTAAAAGAGATTTATTTAAGTGGAAGTATCATCGGACATTCAGAAAGAAGAACTTATGATAACGAAACATCGTTAAAATGTAATTTAAAAATTAAGTCTTTATTAAATAATGATTTAATACCTTTATATTGTGTTGGAGAAACAGAAAAAGAATTTGATGAAGGATTAACTTATAAAGTAATTGAAAAACAAATTAAAGAAGGCTTACAAGAATTAAACGATGATAAAGTTAAAAAAATTATCATAGCTTATGAACCTATTTGGTCTATTGGTACTGGAAAAAATGCTAGTACAGAAATAGCTGAAAATGTTTGTAAATTTATAAGAGATAAAGTAAGAGAAATTTATCCTTTAGCAGCTGAAGAAATTCGTATTTTATACGGAGGAAGTGTAAAACCTAACAATATCAAGAGTTATTTATTACAAAAAGATATTGATGGAGCTCTTGTAGGAGGTGCATCGTTAAAAACAGATTCGTTTTCACAAATGGTGCATGCTTTAATAGATTAATAAGGAGGAAAATAATGGCAATTAGAAAAATGGGGAGATATGAAAGCTTTGCTGTAGATAGTTCATTAGTAACTAAAGTATTTGCTTGGATGTTCTATGGATTGTTTTTAACATTTGGCTCAGCATTAGGTTTATTTTTAACCGCGGCAAATGGTTTAATAAGTGTTGATACTTATAGTACAGTTTTGACTGTAAGCTTAATTGGATATTTTATCTTTGCATTTATATCCATATTCATAATCTCATTTACAAAAAATAAAGTTGTGGCTTTAGTAGCTTATTCTTTATATGCTTTATTACTTGGCATTTTACTATCATCTATCTTTGTAGTTTTTGAAGTTGGTAGCATAGTGTATGCATTAGGTGTTACAGCCGCGGTATTTGGTATCATGGCTTTATATGGCTATTTTACTAAAAGAGATTTATCTGGTTTTGGCAGTGTATTATTTATGATATTAATAGGAGTTTTGATTCTCTCATTAGTAAATGGATTACTTTCTTTATTTGGAGCAGGACTAGATATATTAGATTGGATTTTATCTTATGTTATGCTAGGCGTAATTATTGGATATGTAGCATTTGATGTTCAAAACATTAAAAAGGCTGCTTCATTTGGTGGCTTACCAAGTTCACTTCCTATATTGTTAGCTTTTAATTTATATACTGATTTTATTTATATCTTTATAAGATTATTGGCTTTAATTGGAAGAGAAAGAGATTAAAAAAGCTAAAAAAATTAAGAGCACATGCAAATGTGCTTTTAATTTTGCTTATATATCTTATATATTTATATATATTTATATTTAATTAAATTAAATAAATAATAAATAAACCTACATATAAAATATAAATTAATAACTTAAACAAAAAAACGTTAAAAAAAATAAAAAAGTGCTTGACAATGAGAATAAATACAAATAGAATAGATTTTGCGCTGAGAAAA
>CANRPC010000025.1 GCA_947632435.1 uncultured Bacilli bacterium
ATTGACAATAAAAAAATCACCATATTTTGGTGACATATACTACGTATATAAAATTAATAAATTTTTTTTGGATTACAGCATTTTTTGTGGTCTAACTTCTAAAGTTGGGACAAAAACAAACCCTTTTTCAGTAATATTTTTTAAAAATCTTATTTTTGCTGCACTAAATTTGACAATTAATGGCAAAAATTCTCTTTTTTTGTGCATTTTTTTATATTTTAAAATTCAATTATATTGAATAATATTCAAAAAATGTTATTATTGTATTAGAAAAGCAGATAAATTTAAATAGGGGAAATTATTCTTATATATGTTTCTGCAACATAATGCGTATTATGTTGCTAGAAATATTTTTTTTATAGAATAAGTCGCATTGTTTCCATTATATTACGGTGTTCTAAACCAGAGCTAACAATATAGATTCTTGTAGTGTTAATATTACTATGACCAAGAACATCAGCTAATTTAACAAAATCTTTTTCAATTTCATAAAAGACACGTGCAAAAAGATGGCGAAGATTATGAGGGAATACTTTTTCTGGAGCAACTTTAGCGCTTTTACATAAGGCTTTCATTTCTTTCCAAATATTTGTTCTACTCATTGGTTTACCAGTTCTAGTAATAAAAACAGTACCTGATTTGATATTCTTTTTTAAGATGTATGAAAGTAGTTTCTTTTGTAAAGGTTTAACTAAAAAGATTATTCGTGTTTTGTTTTTGCAATTTACAATTGCTTTACCACGTTGTACAGCTTCAACAGTAATAAAGGGAAGTTCACTAACACGAATACCTGTACCACATATAGTTTGTAAAATAAGATTTAAACGTTCATTATGTTTATTTTGTGCTGCCTTACACAAGCGTTCATATTCTACTTTGTTCAATTCTTTTTCTTCAGGATAGAATAATTGTCGTTGAATTTTTAAAGTTTTAACACGAAAATCAAGCCAATTTAAAAACGAAAACAAACTATTTAAACTAGCTAAAATTGAATTTATGCTACGAGGAGCATAACCATTATCTATCAAATGTTGTTTGTAGTTAATTACAGCTTCTTTAGTTATAGGTTTACCATTTTGTAAAATAGTAAACTCTTTTACATCACGTAAATATTTATCTATGGTATTTTTGCTTTTTTCTTCACTTTTAAGATGTTCTTGAAACTTTTTAATTATTTCTTCTGTAATAATTTTTTCCATAAATATTCCCTCCAAATAATATTTTTAGTTTACTAGAAAAGATATTAATGCTTCAAGCTTAGAAAATACTGATAATTTTGATGATCCGAGTATAATAATTATAAAAGAATTTGCTCTTCTAATTTGTAATTAGTTATTATTTTTTTAAAATTCATGTATACTTAAAAGATAAGAGGTGGATAAATATGCGTCGTAAAAAATCACGGTTTATTATATATTTAATAAATATAATTTTAGTCGTTGTTATTATTTTAGCAGGATTTTCCATCTATCGTAATGTTAATTATTCTCCTTTGGTAGTCGTTGGGTCTTCAATGTATCCTACTCTTCATAATGGTGATTTTGGATACGCGAATAAGACTAAATCGGCAATTAATAAAATTAAAAGAGGGGATATAATTCTTTTTCATCCAAATACAGATTTAGATTCTATTTATATAAAAAGAGTTATTGCTTTACCAAATGATGAATTTTATTTAGATTCTAAAACAGGTGATATTATAATAAATGGTACTCTTTTTGAACAAAATTTTTTAAATGATGGAGTTAAAGAACAGACATGTTTAGGTAGAAATTTTTATTATGCTGATTCCTTAATAACATTATCAAATGATGAATATTTTGTTCTTGGCGATAATCGTTATGTATCATTAGATTCTGCACATGGAATAGGATTTGTAAAAAAAGAAAATATTGTTTCTATCTTAAATGTTGTTTTAGCAAAATGTGATATAAGTAATTATGGTTCTATAAATGATGAAAATATTTTAAAAGTCTGTTCTTTAAATAGACGTAAATACAAAAATATTAATGATTGGAAATACTTTTAATATGCAAGAGAAAAATATTCATTGGTATCCAGGCCACATGAAGAAAGCTTTTAAAGAAATTGAAGAAAGGCTAAAAATTATTGATGTTGTCGTAGAAATTGTAGATTCACGAGCCCCTTTTTCATCAAAAAACAAATTTTTAGATGAATTGATAAAAAACAAAAAACGCATACTTGTTTTTAGTAAATCTGATTTAGTAAATAAAGATAATTTAATACCTTTTTTAAATTATTATGAAAAAATTGGATATAAAACATTACCATTTAATGTAAAAAATAAAGATGATGTTTTAAAATTAAAAAAAGCTATTTTTAATTTAGGAGAAGAAAAAAGAAACAAAGAAATAAAAAAAGGAATGAAAGTGCAAAATATTAGAGTTATGATTTTGGGCATTCCTAATGTTGGTAAATCATCTTTAATTAATGCCATTGTTGAAAAGAAAACTTCCTCTAAAGCTAATAAACCAGGGCATACAAAGGCTCAACAATGGGTTCGTATTGCCAATGGTTTAGATTTATTAGATACACCTGGAGTTTTGCCTCCTCATTACGAAGATAAAAAAATTGCTTTGCATCTTGCTTTAATAGGTGCTTTACCTGAAGAAATTTTACCTCTATCAATAATGTGTGACTATTTACTTGATTTTTTAATAAAAAATTATGATAGTGAATTAATAAATAGATTTAAAATTTTACCTCCTTTAAAATCAAATCAAGATGTGTTAGAAAAAATTGCATCATCAAGAGGATTATTATTAAAGGAAGGTAAACTAGATATATCTAGTTGTGAAAGACTAGTTTTAAAAGAATTTAAAGAGGGATTAATTGTTAAAGCAATTATAGATGAATTATGTTAGATTATGAAAAAGATATTTATTTAAAAGGTTTTAAATATATTGCTGGTTGTGATGAAGCTGGAAGAGGACCATTATGTGGCCCAGTTGTCGCAGCCGCGGTGATTCTTCCATCTAATTATTTTAATGAAAGAATAAATGATTCAAAAAAATTAAAAGAAAAAGATAGAGAAGAATTGTATGTTGAAATAATAAAAAACGCATTGGATTATTCTATTGCGGTGATTGATGCTAAAAAAATTGATGAGATAAATATATATGAAGCTTCACGTCAAGGAATGATAAATGCTTTAAATGACTTAAAAATAAAACCTGATTATATTTTAACTGACGCTATGCCTTTATACGATTTTTTTGAAATACCAAAAGAAGCAATAATTAAAGGAGATGCAAAAGCGCAATGTATTGCCGCGGCAAGTATTCTTGCTAAAGTTACAAGAGATCATATCATGGAAGAATATGATAAATTATATCCTCAGTATAAATTTAAAAAACATAAAGGATATCCTACTAAAGAGCATTTGGAATTATTAAATAAATATGGTCCAATAAAAGATTTATATCGTTTTACATATGGTCCAGTTAAAAAATTAATAAAAGAAAAATTATAAAAAGATAAAAATTCCTTAATTGTATTATTAGGGGATTTTTTTATGGAGATAAAAGAAGTTTTAATTTATTTTGCACTTAAATATAAAGGTGATTTTGATAATATTTATGAAGCAATTAGAAGAAAAGAAAAAGTTAATAAAGAAGAATGTCATAAAGTGGTATCTAATTTAAAATGTGAAACATTAACTATTTTAGATGAAGATTATCCTTTATGTTTTAAATCATTAAGTAAACCACCATTTGTCCTTTTTTATATTGGTAATAAAAAACTTTTTAATTATCAAAGAAAATTAAGTGTTGTAGGAACAAGAAAACCTAGTGAATATGGAAAAAGAATAACAATAAAATTATTAAATGGTGTATTAGAAAATGTTGATGTTGCTATTGTTTCAGGATTAGCTTTAGGAATAGATTCTTTAGCGCATTCATGTGCTTTAAATAATAATAGAAAAACTATTGCCTTTTTAGCCAATGGTATTGAAACATATTACTTAAAAAGTAACAAAAATTTATATGAACAAATAAAAAAAGATGGATTATTAGTTTCTGAATATCCTTATTTTACAAAAGTGGCTAAAGAAAATTTTTTAATTAGAAATCGTTTAATTGCTGCTTTTTCTCCAACAATATTTGTTCCAGAAGCCTCTAATCACTCTGGAACATCTTTAACTTTGAATTATGCATTAGAATTGGGAAAAAATATTTTATGTGTCCCTCAAAATATTGAAATAGATTCGCTATGTAATACATATATTCAACAGGGAGCAAAGTTAATTTTGACAAGTGAAGATATTATCGAAGAAATTTAAAAATTGTTTATTATTATATCTTAATAATAAAGAGAAAATTCGACAAAAAGTTCTAAAAAAAATATTTGACATTGTCCCTATTTATCTTTTATATTTAATAGCGAGAAAAAGAAGGTGTATTAATGAAACTTGTAATTGTGGAATCACCAACTAAGTGTCATACTATTAAAAAATTTTTAGGTGATGATTACTTGGTAATGGCTTCAAAAGGACATATTCGCGATTTAGCAACTTCTGGTAAAGGAGGATTAGGGGTTGATATTCCTAATTCTTTTAAACCTACATATATAGTTAATAAAGATAAAAATAAAATTGTCGCTGATTTAATTAAAGCTAAAAATAAAGCTGATGAAGTACTTCTTGCAACCGACCCTGATAGAGAAGGTGAAGCTATTTCTTGGCATTTAGCAAGTGTTCTTGGTTTAGATGTTAAAACAACAAAACGTTTAGAATTTCACGAAATAACAAGAAAAGCGGTTTTGCATGCTTTAGAAAATCCACGCACTATTGATATGGATTTAGTTTCTTCCCAAGAAACAAGAAGAATTATTGATCGTATTATGGGATTTGAACTTTCTACTTTATTAAAGAAAAAAATCCATTCTCTTTCTGCAGGTAGAGTTCAATCAGTTGCTTTAAAATTAATTACTGATAGGGAAAATGAAGTTAAAGCGTTTGTCCCTCAAGAATATTATTCAATAAGCGCATATTTTAAAGGATGTGAAGCTAAGTTATATTCTTATTTAAATGAAGATATTACAATTAAAACAGAACAAGAAGCTGAAGAAATTGTAGATTTATTAACTAATAAAGAATTCTTAATAACTAGTAAAAAGAAAAGTATTCGTAATGTTGAGCCAAAACCACCATTTCGTACTTCTTCTTTACAACAAGAAGCCTTTAATCGTTTTCATTTTTCCACGAAATCAACACAAAAATATGCTCAAAAGCTTTTTGAATTAGGGTTAATAACTTATATAAGAACTGAAGGTATTGGTTATGCAGAGGAATTTATTCAACAAGGTAAAGAATATGTTGCAATGAATTTTGGAAAACAATATATGCAAAGTGAAAAAGTTTATAACGAATTACAAACAAAAGAAAATAATACTTTAGCACATGAAGCAATAAGACCAACTTCATTAGAAAATACACCTAAACAAGTCATGGAAAGTTTAGATAATAATTCTTATAAATTATATCGTTTAATATATGAACGTTCATTAGCGTCTTTGATGGCTCCAAAAAAAGAAGAGGTATGTGTTATTTTCTTTGAGACTTCTGGATATAAATTCAAATTAGAAGGTGTCAAAACTATTTTTGATGGCTATTTAAAAATTTCTTCAAACGAAAAAGATGAAGAAAAAGATAATAATATTGATCAGTTTGCAGAAAATGATGTTTTAAAAGCTGAAAAAATTTTAAAAGAGCAACATTTTACTAAAGGACCAACGCGTTATAATGAAGCAAAACTTGTTAAAATGATGGAAGATGTAAAAATTGGTAGACCATCAACATATGCACCTACAATATCAACATTGTTAGAAAGAGAATATGTAAAATCAGAAAAAGGAGTTTTATATCCAACTGATCAAGGTATTTTAACTATTGAACGCCTTTCTTCATATTTTCCAGAATTTATGGATACTTCTTTTACCGCGAAAATGGAAAAAGATTTAGATGATATTCATCTTCTTGATGGCTCTAGAGAAAAAGTTTTAAATAATTTTTATGTAGAATTTGAACCATTATATGAAAAAGCATTAAAAGAAATGCCAGGGTTAGAATTAAATTTTTCTGGCAATATTTGTCCAATATGTGGTAAAAATCTTGTTTTTCGCAAATCTCAATATGGTGTATTTGAAGCATGCTCAGGATTTCCAAATTGCAAATATGTTGTTAAAACAAAAGAAGAAAAACCACTTGAAATAAGTGATGAAATTTGTCCTCGTTGTGGTAAACATTTAGTTGTAAGAAAATCATTACATGGAGAATTTTTAGCTTGTTCAGGCTTTCCTTCCTGCCGTTACATTAAAGGACAAGAAGAAAAAAAAGAAGTAATATATGCGGATAAACTATGTCCTAAATGTTCTTCTCCATTAATAATAAAAAAAGGAAAAAGAGGGAAAAGTGATTTCTTAGCTTGTTCTAAATTTCCTTCCTGTCGTTATATAGAAACAATAAAAGAAGAAGAAAAGTAAAATCTTCTTTTTTTTGTGATATATTTTAAATAAGGTGAAATTGTGGAAGAAAAAGAAGCTTTATCATTATATTTGAATTATTTAGAAAAACAACGTGGATATTCTTTAAAAACACTAGAGGCATATAGTGAAGATATAAAATTATTCATGAATTATTGTAGCAAAGAAGATGTTTCTATTTTTTCATGTAATCAAATAGTTATTCGTAATTTTTTAGATCAAGAAAGGAAAAGAGGAGTTTCAAAAAGAAGCTTAAGAAGAAGAATTGTTGCATTAAGAAGATATTTTATTTTTTTAGTAAACAAAAACATAACAAATAACAATCCATTTATAAATATTTCATCACCAAAAGTTGAAAAAAAATTACCTGATGTATTATATCAAAAAGAAATTGATTATTTGTTAAATGAAAATAAGAAAAGGACGGATCAATTTATGTTACGGGATCAAGCAATTTTGGAAGTTCTTTTTACTTCTGGAATGCGAGTATCAGAACTTTGCTCTTTGCAACTTTATCATTTAAGATCAAGAAATAATACTTTAACTATTAAAGGAAAAGGAAATGCTGAAAGAGTAGTTCCTTTATCAAAAGAAGCACTTAATTCATTGAATAAATATGTAAAAGAATCAAGAAATAAATTGTTAAATAAAAAATCTAATAATTATATATTTTTAAATAATAGAGGCGATCCTTTAACCCCTAGAGGAGTGGAATATATTTTAAATAAAATCGAAAATAAATTAGGAGGGGGTTATTCTTTACATCCTCATAAATTAAGACATAGTTTTGCCACAACAATGCTTGATAATGGTATTGATTTGAGACTTATTCAAGAAATTTTAGGACATCGTAATTTATCCACGACGCAAATTTATACCCATGTTTCTACTTCACGTATGAAAGAAGATTATCAAAAATGTTTCCCAAGAAGTAAAAAGGAAGAATAAATTTTCTTGAAAGCAAAGCGTTAGATATGTTAAAATGAATAGGCTCTGAAAAGAGACTACACACTTTGTGGATTGGATTTTCATGTCTATTTTATAAAATAGGAAAATCTTTAGAAACAAAGGAGGAAAAAACAAAAGGAGGATTTCACTAATGAGTGAAGAAAAAAAAGAAGAAGTTGTTGTCGAAGAGACACAAGAAGAAACAGTTATGCAAACTATAATGCATGATGAAAATGATCCAGTAGTTTCAACTAAAAAATTATTGGAAGCAGGTGTTCATTTTGGACATCAAACAAGAAAATGGGATCCAAAGATGGAAAAATACATTTTTGGTGCACGAAATGGAGTTTATATTGTCGACTTAGTAAAAAGCGCACAAAAACTTCAAGAAGCTTATTTAGCTTTAAAAAAGATTGTTTTAGATGGTGGTAAAGTTTTATTTGTCGGAACAAAAAAACAAGCACAAGACATTATTAAAGAAGAAGCTTTACGTTCTGGTTCATTTTATGTAGTTAATCGTTGGTTAGGTGGAACATTAACTAACTTTAAAACTATCCAAAAAAGAATTCGTTATTTAAATCAATTATTAGAAATGGAAGTAGATGGTTCTTTTGATTCACTTCCTAAAAAAGAAGTTGTTTTATTGAAAAAAGAAAAAGATAAATTACTTCTTAACTTAGAAGGTATTAAAGAAATGCGTAAAGTTCCAAACGCTATATTTATTACTGATCCACATATTGAACATACAGCTTTATTAGAAGCTAAAAAATTAAATATACCTGTATTTGGTATTTGTGACACTAATTCAAATCCTGATGAATTTGATTATTTAATTCCAGGAAATGATGATGCTGTTCGTTCTATTAAATTAATTGCAGGTATTTTAGCGGATGCTGTTGTTGAAGCAAAAGGCGGACAACTACTTTATGCTTATGATGTAAAACCAGATGAAGAAGTTTCTATGGTTGATGCATTAAATTCAGCAGATAAACAAGAAGAATTAAGACAAATTCGTCAAAAAGCTAGAGAAGATGCATTGCAAGGAAAAAAGAAACCTTCTCGTCCTTATAAAAAAGTAGAGAAAAAAGAAAAAGAAACAGTTGCTGAAAAAACTGCTGAAACTCAAGAAGTAGAAAGCACACCTGTTGAAGAGAAAAAAGAAGATTAATTTTAAATAAGGAGATCATTACTATGGCAAATATGATTGAATTAATCAAAGTGCTTAGAGAACGTACTGGTGCAGGTATGATGGATTGTAAAAGAGCACTTGTTGAAAATAATGAAGATATTGAAAAAGCTATTGATTGGCTTCGTGAAAAAGGTATAGCTAAAGCTGCTAAAAAAGCTGGAAGAATTGCTGCAGAAGGTGCGACAACTGTTAAATTAAAAGGCAATAAAGCAGTTATAGTGGAAGTTAACTCCGAAACTGATTTTGTTGCTAAATCTGATGCTTTCAAAGCTCTTGTTAATGAAACCGCAGATGTTATTTTAGAAAATAATCCTGCTTGCATTAATTGTGCCAAAAAAGCTACTGAATCATTATTTAATGAAGCTACAGTTAAAATCGGTGAAAAACTTGATTTAAGAAGATTTGTTTTACTAAATAAAGAAGATAATCAAACATTTGGTGGATATATCCATATGGGTGGAAAAATTTCTGTCTTATTAATGTTTGATGGTAAAATTGCTCAAGAAGACGCGGACAATTTAGCTATGCACGTCGCGGCAAATGCACCTTTATATATTTCAAAAGAAGATATTCCTAGTGAAGAAATTGAAAAAGAAACTAATGTTCAATTAGAAAGTGCTAAACAAGATGAAAAATTGAAAGATAAACCAGAAGAAATGTTAAGAAAAATTATCGGTGGTAAAGTTTCAAAATATTTTTCAGAATCTGTTTTGTTAGAACAAGAATATTTATTAGAACCAGGTGTAAAGGTAGGAGCATTTTTGCAATCTAAAGGTGTAAAACTTGTTAAGATGCTTCGCTTTGTAACTGGTGAAGGTCTTGAAAAAAGAGAAGAAAATTTCGCTGAAGAAGTTGCAAAACAAATGGCATAATTTTTATAAAGCACTCTTTTTGAGTGCTTTATTTATAGGAGAAAGATATGAAAAACACCTACAATCGTATTTTATTAAAATTAAGTGGAGAAGCATTAAAAGGAAAATCAACATCAATTTTCGATGCTTCAGAAATTGCAGAAATTTCCAAAGTTATTAAAATTCTTGTTGATAGAAATGTGGAAGTAGCTCTTGTTGTAGGCGCAGGTAATATTTGGCGCGGCAAATTAGCAGAAAGCATTGGAATAGAAAGATCGCAAGCTGATTATATGGGAATGCTTGGTACAATTATTAATGGATTGGCTTTACAATCAGCCTTACAAAATCAAGGTATTGATGCTAGAGTTATGACATCAATTGATATGGAACAAGTTGCAGAGCCTTATGTTCAAAGAAAAGCTATTCGCTATTTAGAAGAAAAAAAAGTAGTTATTTTTGCTGGAGGAACTGGTAATCCTTATTTTACAACAGATACAACCGCGGCTTTAAGAGCTTTAGAAACAAATTGTGAAGCAATTCTTATGGCAAAAAATGGTGTAGATGGTGTTTATTCTTCTGACCCAAATATAGATAAAAAAGCAATATTATTTAAAAATTTAACTTATGAAGAATTATTAAAGAAAAATCTTCAAGTTATGGATAATACTGCGATAAGTTTATGTATGAATTCTAAAATTGAACTTAAAGTATTCTCCATGCAAGATACGTTAAATTTTACAAAGATTCTTGATGGAGAAGATGTAGGAACAACAATAAGGAAAGGGAGTTAATTTATGGATATAATTATTGAAAAAGCAAAAGAAAAAATGGAAAAGTCAATAGAATCATTGTTATTGACTTATAAGACAATTCGTACAGGAAGAGCTTCTGCTTCTTTACTTGATCGAGTTGAGGCGGACTATTATGGTTCACCTACACCAATCAATCAAATAGCATCTATTTCAATTCCTGAACCTAGACAATTGCTCATTAAACCTTATGATCGTAATGATGTAAAGTCTATTGTCGCTGCAATAAATGCTTCTGATTTAGGAATAAATCCTATTGTCGATGGAAATTGTATACGTTTAACATTACCTGCTTTAACTGAGGAAAGAAGAAAAGAATTATCTCGACTTGCAAAAAAATATGGTGAAGATTCAAAAGTTGCTATTCGTAATATTCGTCGAGAGGCAATGGATGAAATTAAAAAGAACAATCAACTTCCAGAAGATTCACGCAAAGATTTGGAAAATGAAGTTCAAAAACTAACAGATAGTTATATAAAAAAAGTTGATGAACATTATCTTTCTAAAGAAAAAGAAATCATGACTGTTTAATTTATGAAATATTGGTAGAAAAAGTAAATTCAGTTAGTTAATTTTAGCTGAATTTACTTTGTTACTAATTTTATATTTTTTTTATAAATTAAATGTGATAAAATTGCTTTTGTTTATATGGTTCAGTGGCGTAATTGGCAGCCGCGATAGACTCAAAATCTATTGTCAGCGATGACGTGTCGGTTCGAGTCCGACCTGGACCACCAAAAATTTTAAATAGCCATAAATTGGCTTTTTTTATGGCTTTTTTTAAGCTTTTGTTATTTATAGGCTTTATTGATACTATTTTTATTTCAAAGTTTTAAAATTCTACTTAAAAAATTAATTACACATCTTATATTGTATCCATTGGTTGCACTTAGAATTATAATTAACGCAGATAGAGAATTTGTAGAAATGAAATTTCAAGTATGCTAAAATATTTAAGATAAAAAAGGAGCAAAATTATGGGAAGAGCACATGAAGTAAGAGCAAAAAAAATGGCTGCTACAAGTGCAGCAAAGTCTGCTTTATATATGAGAGCAAGTAAAGAAATTTATATCGCAGCAAAAAGTGGTGAGTCTGATCCAAATGCAAATTTAGCTTTGAGAAGTGTTTTAGAAAAATATAAAGGTCAAAATATTCCTCGTGATGTTATTGATAGGGCTATTAAAAAAGCTGCAGGTGGCGATGTAGAGAACTATGAATCAGGTAGATATGAAGGTTTTGGCCCTGGTTCTACATATGTTATAGTTGATACTTTATCAAATAATGTTAGAAGAGCTTATGATGAAGTTAGAGCATGCTTTACTAAAAAAGGCGGTCATTTAGGAACACCAGGATCTGTAGCTTTCAATTTCCAAGAAGCAGGAATTATTGCTTTTGTTGGTAGTAATCGTGATGAAGTTGAAGAAGCTTTAGTTTTTGGCGATGTAGATGTTAATGAAGTAACACAAGATGAAGATATGATTATTGTTAATGTTGCTCCAACTGCATTCCAAAAAGCTAAAGATTGCTTAAAAGAGATGGGCATTGAAGAATATGAAACTTGTGAAATTACAATGATTCCAAACGAAACGGTTTTATTAACTGGTGAAGCAGCACAAAAAATGCATAACTTACTAGATGCTTTAGATGAAGCTGAAGATGTACAAGCAGTTTATCATAATGCTGTTTTTGAAGAATAAAAAATTATTTAATAAACACAAGGCAATTAATATTTATTTTAATAATTGATTGAAAAATGTTTTTAATTTTACTATTATAGTAAATGGCTTAATTCGCCAAATGTAGTCCCGGTAAGACAAACATTATAGGAGGAATTAAATTTATGCAACGTCAAACAACTATTGCACATGCTGCGAATATCGAACGTAAATGGTACGTTGTCGATGCTGAAGGTAAAACTCTTGGTCGTTTAGCTTCAGAAGTAGCTCGCGTTTTAACAGGAAAGAACAAAGTTATCTATACACCAAATGTTGATTGCGGTGATTATGTTATCGTTATCAACGCTTCGAAAGTAGCTTTATCAGGAGATGCCGAATACAAGAAATATTATTATAATGCATCTGGTTATGCTCGTGGTATCCGTTCTCGTAGTGCTGGAGTTATGAAAAGAGAATTCCCTGTAGAAATGGTTGAAAGAGCTGTATGGGGTATGCTACCAAAAGGTCGTTTAGGCAGAAAAATTTTCAAAAAATTGTTTGTTTATGAAGGAAACGAACACAAGCATGAGGCTCAAAATCCTCAAGTGCTTGACTTGAAATACTAGGAGGAAGAAAGATGCCAGCAAAAAAGAAAAATCAAGATGTAAAATACTATGGCACAGGTCGTAGAAAATCATCAGTTGCCCGTGTTTATCTTGTTCCAGGATCTGGAAAAATTACTGTCAATGGTAGAACTGTTGAAGAATATATGCCTCATCCAACTTTAGTTATGGACTTGAAACAACCTTTAACTTTAACAAATACTGTGGAAAGATTTGATGTAATTACTACAGTTAAAGGTGGAGGATTTACAGGCCAAGCAGGTGCTATTAGATTAGGTATTGCTCGTGCTTTATTAGAAGCAAGTGCAGATTATCGTGCACCATTAAAAGTTGCAGGTATGTTGACAAGAGATTCTCGTGCTAAAGAACGTAAGAAATACGGTTTAAAAGCAGCAAGAAGAGCACCTCAATTCAGCAAACGTTAATTGCATTATCTATTTGCAAAATGCCAAAAAACCTGGGAGATATTATTCCTGGGTTTTTTTGTACGAACTTTTTAAAAATTAATATGAAAATAAAATAATTATATTATTAAAATGATTAATTTTATATAATGAAATTGTCGGAATAAAGGAAGTTTAATATGAAAATAAATGATATTGTTTTATGTTATAACGATTTTGGAAAAATTACGGAAATTAATGAAGATAAATGTGAAATTTGTTTTCCTTCATCATTTACTAAAAGTCGTTATAAAATAAAAAATGTAACAAAAGTAAATGAGAAAATAATAAAATACATTGAGGATCTATATAACATCAATAATTGTCAAAATTTAACTACTGATAAAGATCTAACCAGACTTAAAGATTTAGAAATTGAAAAAATTTATGTTAAAGAAAAATCATTAGATGTTTTATATTATTTAGACAATAAAATGCAAAATTTTTATATTAATATAGACAATAAACAATTAACTATTTATTCGCGATTTAAAAGAGTTGATAAATATTCTTTAACTATTATTGATTACTTATTTCATTTTTTTAAAGTTCTTAAAGAATATAATCCAAAATTAAATGTAAATAACAAAAAATTAAATGATTTGACAAATGATTTTATGAATAATTTTTTTAATCCAGATTTATTTTATGAACTATGTGATGAGATTAAAGAAAAAAGTTTGCAAGAATTGCTAGAGTATTGTAAGTTTATTAATGATTCATTTAAAAATAGAGAAGAAACAATTTTCTTATACTCTATAATATCTAATTGTGCACAAAGACCTTATGATATATTTGTCTTTCTTTTAAATACTATTAGTATCCTTAAAATACCTTTTTTCAATACATTAGCATATAAAGAAAGTGAATTTAATAAAGTATATTCTTTTTTAGAACAGAAAGATATTAAAGGTTTTTCAAATTATATTCAAAATCATTATCTTAATTATCAAGATATTATTTATAAAATAATGCAATATTTTGTTAAGCATTCTTCAAATATTCTAGAGTTTATAAATTTTGATTCTAATAATAAACCTCATTTGAGTAGTGATTATGCACGTTTTCTATTTGATAATACAAGTCAAAAAAATAAAATCACTTTAATTGAAAAAAGATGTGTGTACCAGCTTGATGAAGATGTTTTTGAATTATTTGATTTTTCTTTATTATTAGAAAACTATAATGTATTATCTAGCAATGCAAAATCAAAATTTGTAAAAACTTATTTTGATGATATTGTAAAAATTGATCCTAAATTAATTTTTAACATTTTGTTTACTAAATTTTATTTAAATAGCGATGATCAAAAAATAATAATAAAAGCCGTTAATTTATTAGAAGATAATGATTATTTAAAAGAATTTTTAAAGCATTCTATTTCTAATGGCTATGTTAATACTTTTAAAAGATATTAAAAGAGGTTGATTTATGATTAATGACATTGAAAGAGCAAAATTATTTAAATATTTTAAACCATATTATATTATTGATAATAATTGTGAAGAAGGATTTTATATAAAATACTTTATAAAATATAATGAGTATTTAGTATTTGAAAGTGATGTTTTTTATAATTTAATTGCAAATAAACATTCATCAAAAACTTCTTATAATTCATTATTAAACAAAGCAAAACCTCTAGAATTAATTCATGCCATTCAAAGCGAATTAAAAAATAGTTTTGAAGGAGATTTTCAAAAAGCAAAAGATAAATTTTATGAAAAAGAGCGTGAAAAAATTATAGAACAATTTAAAAATGAAATATCTGAATTTTCTACCAATTCGTTAAAAGAGGATTCTCATAAATTATTAAAAAATAAATTAGTTAATTTAGAATATCATTTAAATTTTGCTTATGATGAAATTGAGTTAAGTTTAAAAGTAGGTATTGATAAATTTTACGTTGTAAGTAATATCGAAAAATTTATTAGTTTAATAGCTAGAAAAGAAGATTATACTTATGGAAAAAATTTAACATTTAATCACTCTATTGATAATTTTCATCCTCGTGAAAGAAAATTTATTGAATTATTATATCTATTTGCAAATTATAATGTGACTAATAAAGCGATTTTGTTAAATTATAAAAAAATAAATTTGGTAATGGATATTTTAAAAAATAGAAAAATCTATGTTAATGAAAAATTAATGCTTGTTAGATTAGATAAATTTCCTGGAAAAATTTTTATTGATAAAGATTATATATTGCATACTACTTTTGCAAAAAATTCAGTATTGTTTGAAGGGTTACAAAATACTGTTTATATTTTTGATTTTGATAATGGTGTTATTGATTATGTTGATAAAGATTCTTGTAACATAGGTTTAATATCTTTATTAAAAAAATATGATGGTTTTGACATTAAACCTATCTTGAATGAATTTAAAAAAGATATTTATTCAGCTTATCAAGAAGATATTAGTATTGATGAAAGTATAACTAAAGATTTTAAAGTCGATGTTATAAAAATTGAAGCATATTTTGATTATGTAGATGGAATAATTGAAGTAAAGCCACGCTTTTTAAAAAATAATCAAGAAATAGATTTAAAAAGTGCCTACAGTAATTTTGCTGATAAGAATAGAATAGAAAAATTTAATTATATGTTAAAAGAAATGTCTTTTGAAGATAATGTTCTTAAAGATAGTGATGCAATATATGCTTTTTTTACAACAGATTTTACTCCTTTAAAAAGAATTTGTGATGTTTATTTATCCGAAAGTATTCTTTCTAAACAAGTAATACAATTTAAACCTCCAGTAATTAGAGTAAAATATGAAAATAATTTATTATCATTTTTATTAGAGGAATCAAATTATTCCAATGAAGAATTATATAAAATTTTAAAAGCAATACGTAGTAAAAGAAAATATTTTATATTAAATAAAGATACAATTATTGATTTAACAGATAATGAGAATAATAACTTTAATAATTTAGTAACCGATTTAAAATTAAATGAAAAAGAATTAAAAAAAGAAGTAGTAAAACCTTTATATCAATCATTTAAATTACAAAATTACCCTAATAATGTTTCTTTAGATTCTCATGTTGAAGAAATTATTAATAATTTAGCCAATTTTAAGAATGCTAATTTTGATATACCAAAATTAAATGCGGAATTAAGACAATATCAAAAAGAAGGATTTTATTGGTTAAAAATATTATCTAATTATAATTTAGGTGGAATTCTTGCTGATGATATGGGACTTGGTAAAACTTTAGAAATGATTGCTCTTTTAAAAAGCGATGAAAAAGAAATGCCTTCTTTAATCGTTTGTCCTAAAAGTTTAATTTTTAATTGGCATAGTGAATTTGCTAAATTTGATCCAGATGCTAAAGTAATAGAAATCTATGGAGGAGTTAACGAAAGAAAAAATATTATTAATAAAATAGATTATAATAAAAAAATCATCTACATAACATCTTATGATTCATTAAGAAATGATGATTATAATAAAGATAAAGCTTTTAATTATTTAATTATTGATGAAGGTCAATATATTAAAAATATAAAGGCTAAAAAAACTCAATCTGTGAAAGAATTAAAGGCAATTCATAAATTTGCATTGACAGGTACTCCTATTGAGAATAATACTTTAGATTTATGGTCTTTATTTGATTATATAATGCCTGATTATTTACAAGAATTATCAGTTTTTAAAACATCATCTAATGATGAAAACTTTTTAATGAATTTATCAAAAAAGATTGCCCCATTTATTTTAAGAAGAACTAAAAAAGAAGTATTAAAAGATTTACCTAATAAATATGAAAGAATTGTAACCGCGGATTTAAGTGAAGAACAATTAAAAATTTATGATGCTTATGTTTTAAAAGCAAAAGATACATTTAATAATTCTGATAATGCAATGATTGCAATATTATCAATTATTACAAGATTAAGACAGATTTGTGTAGATCCTCGAACTTTTATTGATAATTATTATGGAACAAGTGGAAAAATTGAAATACTTAAAAATTTATTAGATGAATACATTGCTAATAATCATAAGATTTTAATCTTTTCGCAATTTGTCTCGGCTTTAGAAATTCTTGAAAAAGAGTTAAAAACTAAAAATATAAGCTATTATAAATTAACTGGAGATACAAGTGCAAAAGAAAGAGTTGAACTTGCTAATAAATTTAATAATAATGATATACCAGTATTTTTGATATCTTTAAAAGCGGGTGGAACAGGATTAAATTTAATAGGCGCGGATACGATTATTCATTTAGATCCATGGTGGAATGTTTCCGCGGAAAATCAAGCAACGGATAGATCTCATCGTATTGGACAAACAAAAAATGTTGAAGTAATAAAACTTATATGCCGTAATACGATAGAACAAAGAGTTATTGAACTACAAAATATTAAAAAAGATTTAATAGATAAATTAATATCAGACAATGATTCATCTATAACTAAATTATCTAAAGATGATTTAGCTTATATTCTAAGTTAATTAAAGAAATTGAAAAAGGAATTGAAACATTAAATGTCTTTAATTTAGTAAATTCCTTTTTTATAAATAAATTCATGTTTTTTTAAAAAAATCTTGCACTTTTAAATTGCCTATTATATTATATATAAGCGAATTGGGCCTGTAGCTCAGCTGGTTAGAGCGCACCCCTGATAAGGGTGAGGTCGAAAGTTCAAGTCTTTTCAGGCCCACCATGTTGAAAGAACCAGATTGATGCAAATGTGTCAATCTTTTTTTTTAGAATTTGACTCTCAACGTCTATGTGGTTTTAAAAAGTAAAAACCATAAAAAATACCTTCTAAATTAAATATAAACAAATTTAAAAAGTAAAGAGCATTATAACTAAATCATCAGATAATCTTTCTAGCGAAACTGATACAAACGAAGATCTAGTTATATTAGTATTATATAAAATAGCAGCAATTTCAAAATTAAATGCAGTATATGAGCATTAAATTAATAATAACTGTCGAAACTTACGGCATAAATGTATAAACTATCTAAAAATAAACGTTATCTGTTTGCTTTTATTTTTAATTTTTTGCTACAATATAGTCGAAACTTACGGCATAAATGCCGTTACATTCTAATAGGAGGACTAAATTATGATTAAAAGAGATTTCTATTTAAAGCAAATCATTGAAAGAATGTGGAATGGAAATATCAAAGTTATTACTGGAATTAGACGTGGAGGAAAATCAACACTTCTTTTTAGTTTATTCAAAGAATATTTACTTTCAACTGGAGTCAGTGAAAATCACATAATAGAAATTGAACTAGATAAGCGAAAATATTATAAATTTAGAGATCCAATTTTTCTTTGTGACTATGTAGAAAGCATCGTAAAAGAAAAAAAGGATAATTATTATCTTTTTATTGATGAGGTCCAACTTACAAAAAAAGTCAAAGATCAGGAAAGTGGGATTGAAATAAATATATACGACATGTTAAACGAGTTAAAGGCATATTCTAATCTTGATTGTTATGTTACGGGTAGCAATTCAAAAATGCTTTCAAGTGATATTGCTACAGAGTTTCGCGGAAGATCAAATCAAATAAAAGTATATCCATTTTCTTTTGAAGAATTTTACTCCTTTAGAGGCGGCGTGGAAAGTGAGGCGTTAGATGAATATATGCTATATGGTGGTATGCCAGGACTTATCAATGAAACGACAGCCGAACGAAAAAAAGCTTATTTAAAAAACCTTTATGATGAAATTTATATTAAAGATTTAGTTGAACATGCAAGAGTGCAAAGGCAAGATGTTTTAGAAGAATTGCTTGATTATTTAGCATCTTCTATAGGTTCTTTAACAAACGCAAATAAAATTACGAAAGCTATTAATACAAAAGCTTCTAGTAAAATCTCTGATGATACTATAGCAAAATATCTTAAACATACGATTGATGCTTTCCTTATTTCCGAAGCAAGAAGATATGATGTGAAAGGAAAAAGATATTTTGATTATCCTAATAAATATTATTATTCTGATATAGGACTTAGAAATGTTAGATTAAATTATCGACAAATTGATTCTGAACACATCATTGAAAATATGATTTACAATGAACTCATAAGACGCGGATATTCTGTTGATGTTGGTGTGGTTGAAGATAGAAGTACTAATAATAAAAAATTGAAAGAGATAGATTTTATTGTTAATAATTTTGATAAGAAAATTTATGTTCAATCTTCGTTTAGAATGGATGAAGAAAAAAAGAAGGAAACAGAACTTGGTTCTTTGAAACTTACAGCAGATTTCTTTAAAAAAATTGTAATAAGAAATGATATTCCTACAAGTTTTTATGATGATGATGGAATAATGCATTGTAGACTTATTGATTTTTTATTGAATAAAGTTGATTTATTTTAATAAATGCAAAGAGGTTTAATTATAAAAATTTATGAAATAAAAAAATTGAATATAGAAGTATTAAATATTTAATGATAGAGTTACGTATCAATATGATTTTTTTCAAAAATTTATATCGAAACGATTTTAATTTATATTTTAAATATGGTCTAATATTTTAAAAAAATAAGTTCTTATGAAAGTAAAAATGCATTTTCTAAGACTTTTTTTATGCGTTAAATCATGGTAGAGTGACGATAGGGGATGGTAGATGACGAAAGGAGGTTTAAAACTTATTTTCATAAAAAGAAGTAAAAAGTTAAATGACAAAGTAAATTCAGTTTATATAAGGCGAAATGACTTTTGACAAAGAAAAGTCCGAAAAATAAATAATTTAATTAAAATTTTCACTTTCAATAATTATAAAAAATAATGTTATTGTTGTATAAAAACTGAATTTACTTTATTATAAATGTATGTCAAGAGACAAAAAAAGCATGACAAAATTAGTATAGTGAATATAGTTGCCAAACTAAATTCCGCTACACTGTATTATGTTTTGATTATTGATTTAATTGTCCTTGCTATTGTTTTGATTGTTTGCTATTTAGATTTTAAGTTTTCTAAATAGCATTTTTGTTAGATCTATTTCATCAAAAGGAATCTTTTTGATATTTAATAAATCCAATATTTCTTTACCATATATGAATTCAAAATATTCATATGGTGTTGGATGAATTGGCTGACGAGTTCTTGAGTGCCATTTTAAAACATACATTAATAGCAATAGGTACTCATGGATTTATTAAAGAAACTTTTAAAAAAGCAGAATGGTATTGCTTCTTAGAGAAAATAATTGATTCATTAGAACCACAATGTGTCATTGTCTATGGAAAACTTAATGGTTGGTTGCAAAACAAAAAATGAATATGCAGCTAAAGCATTAAAATTTGCGAATACTGTTGATAAAACTAATTGTAAAAGTGTGATTGATAAATATGGAACGACATATAAATATAACCCCAAGAATAATGTGTTAATGCAAGTTACGAAAGATGGATATATTATTTCTTATCGACATTATGGCGAAAAAACATGGTATATAACTAGGAAAGGAGTAAAACAATGGATAAAATAAGTAAAGAATTTAGGCCTATGATGTGTCCTATTTGTGATGAAATGTATTTTTCAGGGCCAAATGATAATTCATATGATGAGGATTTAGCAAAATATATTAAAGGTGATGTGCAATGCAGTCATTGTGGATGGGTTTACGATTTATTTCAAGCAGAACATCCTGATTCAAAAAATGGTTTCAATAAAATGTCTGTAAACGAATATAAGAAGTGGTTTAGAGATAAAATTAAAGAAAATCCGAAATATGATTATTTTGATGAAAATATGCCTAAGCCAACACCGCACAAATGCCCTATATGTGGTGAATATGAATTTACTAATGAATTATCATCTGATATATGTCCTATTTGTGGATGGGAAGATACAGGATTTGAAAATATACCTGATGAAAAACCAAGTGAATATATGATGTCATTTAATGAAAGATCATTATGGTTTAAAGAAAAAAGAAAAAATAATCCTAAATATAAATGGATTAAAGATGAAAAATAAAGGTTCAACTCTTAATAGATTTAGAAGAGGTAAACAAATATGTGATGATTTCTATGTTGGAGATGTAGAAACAAAGGATAGTTACTATCTTGTTGAGGTTAAAGCAAGTAATAGATTGCAAGATCCAAATGAACAAGTAGCATTATAACTAAATCATCAGATAATCTTTGTAGCGAAACTGATACAAACGAAGATCTAGTTATATTAGTATTATATAAAATAGCAGCAATTTCAAAATTAAATGCAGTATATGAGCATTAAATTAATAATAACTGTCGAAACTTACGGCATAAATGCCGTTACATTCTAATATGAGGACTAAATTTATAACAAATATTAAGTTTAGACTTTATTTTTTATACAAAATACTGCATATAAAGGAACAGATTTTATATTATTTTCAAAGCCAAAGTTTTTAGCAGAAATGCGTATTGCATAATTAGGTTTGAATTTTGCAATATAAACAGAAAGACTTCTTGAACGAATGTTGTCGCTAGATTTTACTTCAATTGGAATAATATCCTTTCCAATTCTTGTTATGAAATCTATTTCTGCTTGGTTTCCACTTGTCCAATAATAACATTGTTGCCCATTGACAATCATCTGATTATTTACATAATTTTCCGTTAGTCCACCTTTAAAATCAAGATATTCATGATTGTCATAAACTATGTCGTCAATTAAAAGATTTTGACTAGCCGAACATAATCCAACATCATTCATATAAAATTTAAAATCTGTTAATGATCGATTTGCATTAAGCGGAATTTTAATATGGTCTAATTTGTAAAGCTGATTTGCAATTCCTGCTAGGCAAAGCCATTGAATTGCATCTTCAAATTCATTAGCTCTGCCACCACTTTTAATTGCGGAATACTTAAACTTTTTATTTTCTTTTGCAAGTTGGTTGCTTATATTTTGGTAAACCAGTTTCGTCTTTGGAATTTCAGTGGCTTTGTTATACTTTCCCATATCATCAAAATACGAATCCAAAATGGATTGTTGTGCGATTTTTACAAGCTCATAATTTTTATTCTTCAAATATTCTTCTACAACAGCTGGCATACCGCCAACATATAAATATTCTTTATATAATCTTAATGCCTGTTCATGAAATGGTGTAGCAAGCGGTTTATTAGACACATAACAGTTTTTAATTTCTTCAATAAGAAATTGATTATTTGTTGCCATTAAAAATTCTTCAAAGTCCATGGGATACAAATTCATGAATTGAACTTTTCCGACAGGAAAGGAATTTTGCTCACGATGAACAGATACACCTAAAAGAGATCCCATCGCAATCACATGATAATCTCTTGCTTCTTCACAAAAATATTTTAACGAGGTCAATGCAGCAGGGCAAGTTTGAATTTCGTCAAAAATAATTAAAGTGTGCTCTGGCAAGGCTTCTTTTCTTTTGTAATAGGATATCTTTTTTATAATGTTTTCTGGTATTAAATCAGAAAAAAAGTCAGCAAGTCCCTTCTCTTTCTCAAAATTGCAATAAACAACATTTGCATATTCATTACTACCAAACAAATTGACAATGTAAGTTTTTCCTACCTGTCTTGCGCCTTGTAAGATCAAAGGCTTTCTACCTTTAGAGTTTTTCCATTCAATTAAACGATTGTAAATTTTTCGCTCCATAATTAATCACCTTAACATAATAATATTATATAGTTGTAAAAATAACAAATCTTTTTGCACTTTTTGGCACATATGTTTTAATAAAAATTACACTTTTTGGCATTTAATTGAAAAAAATAAGTATGCCTTGTAATTACTTAATAAGTAGATGATACATGAAGATTATACAAATATAAGCCTTCTTTCTTTTCGTATTCAGGTGCAAAATATATTAGAAATGGTTATCAATTCTGTAATTTTCCCTTATTTTGATAGTCTTTGTAATGGAAAATATCTCGCATTTCTTTACTTTTCACTTATTTTTTATTATATTTAAGGGAAAACTATTGAGGTGATGATATGAGAAATTTTAATTATTCTAAAATTAAAAATTTAAAATGGGATAGTGATATCCTTAGCTTAATCGCTGCCATATATAAGGAAGTGGGAAAGCAAGAAATGTATTTGAAACAAAGACCAAAAGAATTAGAAAAGTTGGTTGAAATTGCAAAAATACAAAGTACAGAAGCATCAAATGCAATTGAAGGCATTGTCACTACAAATACAAGAATCAAACAATTAGTTGAAAATAAAACCACACCAAGGAATAGAGATGAAGAAGAGATTGCTGGATATCGTGATGTCCTTTCGATTATACATGAAAGTTTTGATGCTATTCCGATTAAAGTAAATTATATACTTCAACTTCATAAAATTTTATATGGTCATCTTAATAATCCCATGGCTGGGCGAACAAAAAGTGTTCAAAATTATATTAGGGTTAATTATTAATCTAAGTGCAACAAATAATAATGAAAAAAATTTTTTGAAAAAAACAAAGGAAAAATAGGCAAAA
>CANRPC010000026.1 GCA_947632435.1 uncultured Bacilli bacterium
ATGCTCGTTTTTAATGATTTTTGTATAAAAAAACGCATTTTTGTATTTTTATTTCATTTTCATGCGTAATTACTAAATAAAACATCCATGAAAAAAGTAAAAAAATGTAAGCGCTTTACACAAATTTGATATTAAAAAAGTTTTAAAGAAAACCTTTTAAATATATTTTTTGTTATAGCATAAAAAATTATTCTTTTATGCATCGTTAGATTTTATAACTTTACTTGTTAAGTAAATTGGTGGTAGAATAATGAAGAAATGAGGTTAATTAGATGAAAAAAATTTTAATTGTTGGTGGTGCAGGCTATATTGGAAGTCACAATGTACGTTTGTTTTTAGATAGAGGATACGATGTTGTCGTAATAGATAATTTAAACACTGGTCATTTAGATGCATTAGATTCTCGAGCAAAATTTTATAAATGTGATATTAGAAATAAAGAAGAATTAAAAAAAATATTTTTAGATGAGAAACCTGATGGAGTTGTTCATTTTGCAGCATTAAGTTTAGTTGGTGTTTCAATGAAACAACCATTAGAATATTTTTCTAATAATGTTTATGGTATGCAAATTCTTCTTGAAGTAATGCATGAAACAGGGGTAAATAAAATTGTCTTCTCTTCCTCTGCAGCTACTTATGGTGATGTAAAAGAAATGCCAATTACTGAAGATACACCAACAAATCCTATAAATCCATATGGTGAAACTAAATTAATGATGGAAAAAATGATGAAATGGTGTGATATTGCATATGGTATTAAATATGTTTCTTTACGATATTTTAATGCAGCAGGAGCTTATGATGATGGTTCTATTGGTGAAGACCATAACCCTGAAACACATTTAATTCCTTTAATTTTACAAGTTCCACTTGCTAAACGTGATCATATTTCTGTTTTTGGTGATGATTATGATACTAGAGATGGCACATGTATTCGTGATTATATTCATGTCATGGACCTTGCAGATGCTCATGTTAAAGCGATTGAATATTTATTTAAAGGTAATGATTCACAAATTTTTAATTTAGGAACTGGTGATGGTCAATCAGTTAAAGAAATGATTATAGAAGCAGAAAAGGTTGTCGGTAAAGAAATTAAAAAAGAATTTGCACCTCGACGTGCAGGTGATCCTGCAAAATTAATTGCTTCAAATAAAAAAGCAAAAGAAATTTTAGGTTGGACTCCTAAATATACTTTACATATGATAATGGAAAGTGCTTGGAAGTTTCATTCTACTCATAAAGATGGATATAAAAAATAATAATGGGAAATTATTTAAAACATTTCATTTTAATTACTAAACATCGTCATCAAGTTATTAGAAATGCTTTTCATATGGGCATATTTTTTCATTCATTAAAGCATGATTTATCAAAATATAGTTTTAAAGAATTTAAAGATTCTGCGAAAAACTATCAAGGTAATATGTCACCTATTTTTATGACTCGTAAAAATAATGATGGTTATAGTTTTGTCGCAGTTCATCACACTAAAAAAAACAAACATCATTTTGAATATTGGATTGATTTTTTTAAAGGCTATGCTCTTTTAATCCCTATGCCTTATAAATATGCAGTT
Organism: uncultured Bacilli bacterium; assembly: GCA_947632435.1. Taxonomy (GTDB): domain Bacteria; phylum Bacillota_I; class Bacilli_A; order RFN20; family CAG-449; genus CANRPC01. The sequence continues at coordinate 1,580 of CANRPC010000026.1, forward strand.
GAATATGTATGTGATGTTCTTGCTGCTAGTAAGACGTATAATAAAAAAGATTTTTCTGGAAAAGTTGTATATGAATACTTTACTAAAAGAGAAAAATATTATCTAATGCATCCTGCGACAAAAGAATTTGTTAAAGAATGTTTTTTACGTTTTGAAAAAGATAAATTTAAATTTTTAAAGAAAAAATACACCAAAGATCTTTATGAAAAAATATGTAAAAAATATCCAAATGTATTTGTTGTTAAACAAGAAATAATTGATAAATCTCCTTACGAGGTATTGTATGAAAAACGCTGAAGAACTAATAAAAGAATTAAAAGAAATTGTTTATAATTTAAATTCTCAAGAAGAAGATTTTTTATTTTTTGTAGAGCAGCATGAACAAGAATTGTTAGAAAAGTACCCAATATTATATATTGGTTTTAAAGTTGATTACTATTTACAACGTGATGATTTGATTTCTGGATTAGAAGTCATTAATTCTTTTAAGAATGGAAAATATATATCGATGGAGGTAGAAGAATTTCTTGAAAATTTAAAACAAGAAATAAATAAAAACATTAATCCTAAAGTTAAAGAAATGTCAGAATTACAAATTGAAAAATCTTTATTTTCTAATGATGAATATAAAATGGCAAATGCCATAAGATATTTATCTACGAAAAATATTAGAAATTATCTTCCTTTAATTCATAAATTTCTTAAACAAATAAAAAATGAAAATATGCATAGATTGCTTTTATTAATGCTTGTTGAACAAAAAGTAGATGAGGAATTTATTTTCTTTTTAAATGGTAAAGAAAATAAAATTAAACCTAGTGGATTAAAATTGCCTTTTGATAATGATAATTATAATCTTGAAAAAGCGTATATTTCTTCATTAAATAAAGATCCTTCAACATGTTCAAGAAAAATCGATATTTATTCATCTATTCTTGTAAAAGCTTATCCTCTAAATCCATTTGATAACTTTACAATAGATAAAATTTATAAATATATTGATGCTTTAGATAAAGAAATTTGTTTTTTACCAATTGATGATTCTACTTTAGATTTATCATTTATAAAAAAGCTTAAAGAACTTTTGTAATAACAACACTAATCTAAAAAAAATATTTTTAAATTCTTGTTTAATATTTATAACAATTTCTAATTAAATTTAATCGTTTAAATTGTTGAAATTTAAATTTTTATCATGCATCTTTATTTTTAACTTCGTAATTAATAATATAAATTAAAATCGTTGAATTAATTTATAAATTATTTTATAATTTAACTTGCTATTTAATGGAGGAAATAATTAGTATGACAAAAGACGTAAAAATTTTAGAAAGTCAAGAAGTAGTTTTAACATTTACTTATGATGCACAAGAATGGAAAAAAGCTCAAGAAAAAGAAAATAGAAAATTAATGGAAAACCTTACTATAAAAGGTTTTAGAAAAGGTCATGTGCCTGAAGATATTGCTAAACGATACATTAATCAAAATGAGGTTATTAACAATGCGATTAACAATTTAGTTAATAAATCATATAAAGAAGCATTGGATGAAGGAAAATACTTAATCGTAACTCAACCAGCTTTATCAATTACTAAAATGGATGCTGATGGAATGGTTGCTGAAATTAGATTTTCACTTCCACCAGTTGTAAATTTAGGTCAATATAAAGGCTTAAACATTAGCGAAAAAGCAGTAAGAGTTACAAAAGAAGATATTAAAAAATACATTGAACAATTAAGAACAGATCATGCTACAATGGTTGTTAAAGAAGATGAAGCTAAATTAGGAGATACCGTAATTATTGATTTTAAAGGTTATATTAATGATTCTCCTTTTGATGGTGGAGAAGCTAAGGCTTATGAATTAAAGTTAGGTAGTAATTCATTTATTCCTGGATTTGAAGATCAATTAGTTGGTATTAAAGCTAATGAAAATCGTTCAATAGAAGTTACATTCCCAAAAAATTATGTGGAAAATTTAGCAAATAAGGTAGCCCGTTTTGAAATTCATTGTTCAGATGTAAAAGAAACTGTTTTACCTGAAGTTGATGCTGATTTTATCGAAGAATTAAATATTAAAGAAGTTAAAGCTGTCGAAGATTTAGATGCATATGCTAAAAAAATCCTTACAGAAAGAAAAACTAACGAAGCAAATAATAATTTATTAAATGAAATTCTTAATAAAGTAATTGAAACTTCAGAAGTTAAAATTGGCTCAGGAATTATCGAAGAAGAAGCTAAAGCAAGCGTTGCAAGAATTAAAAAACAAGTTGAGGACAATGGTTTAACCTTTAAAGATTATCTTGCAATTAATGAAACAACAGAAGTTAAATTGTTAGATTCTCAAAAAGAAGAAGCTTTAAAAAATTTAAAAGCATACTTAGTTGTTGAAGAAATTTGCCGTAAAGAAAATATTGTCGTTGATGAAAAAGCTTTAGATGAATATTATGCTTCTCTTGCAAAACAATTTAATCTTGAAGTTGAAAAAGTTAAAGAAGAATTAAAACCTAATTTAGAATCAGTTAGAAGCAATTTAAGATCAAGTTTGTTTAATAAATTTTTATTAAGCGAAAATGTTGTTTCTAAAAATAAAAACGAAGAAAAGAAAGAAGAAGAAAAATCTGAATAATTAATTTATTTTTCTTCTTACACTAATAATGGAGGTTAGTTAAATGAATAGTTATACAGATTATCCTCTTTTGATTACAAGGGGAGTGCATATATTCCCTAAATGCCATGCATTACTCGATGTTGGAAGACCATTTTCACTTTTAGCAATTTCTAATTCTTTAAGTTCATTTGATGGTAACATTATCGTGGTTTCTCAAAAAAATTTAGATGATGAAACAAATCTTCTCGAGGCAATTTATCAAGAGGGTACATTATGCTCTATCGATGCACCAAAAGATGAAAAAGGAATCTTAAAGGTACGTTTGACGGGAATTAAACATGTCAGACTTACTAATACATCTATTGCTGGTAGTCTTGATTCAACTTTTTATTATTTAGCATCCGCGAAAGAAATAAAAAATATTCCTTTAAGTGACTCTAATGAAGAAAAGGAATTAGTTTCAACTTTGGCAAATGCTCTTTTAGAATCAACGTATGAACAATCATTGCCAAGAACGCTTATTTATAAATTGCAAAAAGGAATTTCCGCAGAAGAATTTGTGGACCAATTAAGCCATAATTTGCCTTTAGGTATTGAAACAAAGCAACTTCTTCTTGAGGAACGTTCTATTAAAAATCGTATTAGTAAATTAATTGAAATCTTAAAAGCTAAAAAAAATACGGAAATATTTGAAAAAGAGATAAATCAAAAAGTCCGTGAACGGGCAGAAGATTCCCAAAAAGAATATTTCTTAAGAGAAAAATTAAAAGCTATTCAAAGTGAACTTGATGAAATGAATGGCGAAGAAAATGATGAAGAAAAAATTTTAAAGAAACTTGATGAAGGTCTATATCCTGATCATGTTAAAGCTAAAGTTATTTCCGAAGTAAAAAAACAAAGACAGATGCCACCTGGTTCTTTAGAGGCATCTATGGCTAAGTCTTATATTGATTGGCTTATTGATCTTCCTTGGTTAAATAAAACTGAAGATAATAATTCATTGGATAACGCTCGTAAAGTTCTTGATGAAGATCATTATGGATTAGAGAAAGTAAAAGAAAGAATTTTGGAATATTTAGCGGTAAAATCTATGACAAATTCTTTAAAAGCTCCTATCCTTTGTCTTTATGGACCTCCAGGTGTTGGAAAAACTTCACTTGCTAAATCTGTCGCTCGTGCTTTAGGTAGAAAATTTGTTAAAGCAAGTCTTGGTGGAATTTCCGATGAAACAGAAATTCGCGGACATAGAAGAACTTATGTTGCATCTATGCCTGGAAAAATCATTAAAGGTATTAAAAATGCTGGTGTGTGTAATCCTGTATTTTTACTTGATGAAATTGATAAGTTAACTTCAAATATTCATGGAGATCCTGCATCTGCTTTACTTGAAGTTTTAGATCCTGAACAAAATGCTCTTTTCCAAGACAATTATATTGAAGAAACTTATGATTTAAGTAATGTTTTATTTATTTGTACAGCAAATTATCTAGAAAATATTCCTTATGCATTAAAAGATCGTCTTGAATTAATTGAGCTAAATTCATATACAGAATTAGAGAAAATACAAATTGCTAAAAATCATTTAATTCAAAAAGAATGTTTAATTAATGGGTTAAAAACTAATCAAATTCGTTTTGAAGATGAAGCAATTAAATATATTATTAATTATTATACACGCGAAGCAGGTGTAAGAGAATTACAAAGAAAAATTGCTACTTGTTGTCGTAAAGCAATTGTTGAATTACTTTCCAATAAAAATAAACGTAGAGTAGTTGTGGATAAGAAAAAAGTTAAAGCCTTTTTAGGTACTGAAATCTTTGATTATTCTACAAAAAGCAAAAAATCATCTGTAGGCGTTGTAACAGGTTTAGCGTATACTCAATATGGTGGAGATATTTTACCAATTGAAGTAACATATTTTGATGGTAAAGGTAATTTAATATTAACTGGTAACTTAGGTAATGTAATGAAAGAATCAGCATCTATAGCTTTTGATTATGTTAAAGCAAATGCAAAGCGATATGATATAAAACCTGAATTCTTTTTAGAACATGATGTTCATATTCATGTACCTGAAGGTGCAGTTCCTAAAGATGGTCCAAGTGCAGGCGTAGCACTTACTTGTGCAGTTGTTTCTGCAGTAAAAAATATTCCATGTAAAGCAACAGTTGCTATGACTGGTGAAGTTAATTTAAGAGGTCAAGCAACGGCAATCGGGGGATTAAAAGAGAAATCACTCGCAGCCTTACGTTCTGGAATAAAATTAATTTTAATTCCTCAAGAAAATGAACGCAATCTTTCAGATTTACCTTCAGAAGTTAAAGAAGGATTACAAATTAAACCAATTACTTGTGTTGATGATGCGTTGAAAGAAATTTTAGAAAATTATGATTTTCTCAAACAATAAATTTTATATTTCTTCACTTATACCTTTAAAAGAAAAAAAAGAAGTTGTTTTTATTGGTAGAAGTAATGTTGGTAAATCTTCACTTATCAATGCAATATGTGAAAATCAATCTCTCGCATTTGTTTCTAAAACTCCAGGACATACTAAATTATTAAATTATTTTAACATAGGTGATTTATTCTATTTAGTTGATGCACCAGGATATGGATATAGAAAATTAAGTGCGGAAAAAGATGTTTTTGATGATATAATGGGTAATTATTTTGAAAATAATCCTTATTGTAAACTTGTAGTTTTACTTTATGATGCTAGAAGAGAATTAACAAAAGATGATATTAATTTTATAAATTATCTTGATGGTTTAAATTTAGAATCTATTATTGTGTATACTAAAGTTGATAAATTAAATCAATCATTAAAACAAAAAGCTTTAAATAACTCTAAAAAATGTTTTCCAAATACAAAAATTTATTTTGTGTCTTCATTAAATAAAAAAGGCATAAATGAATTGAGAAATGTAATTTTACAAAAATTAGAAATTAATGAAAAAGGGCTATAAATTGGTAGTTTTTAAAAATAATGATTATAAGAAAACTACTTATAGTCCTTTTTGTATACACAAAAATTAAAATAATGTTCTTTTCATTTTTTATTTTTCATATTTATGTAAAGAGGGATACTAAATGGAAGAATATATTTTTAAAAAGACGTTTATTCATAATGTAAATATAAGTGAAGTAAAAAACATATTACTAGATCATGAATTTGTTAATGAATTAAATGATGATGGGGTTCATATTAAGGGTAATATTTATATTACATTTGTTATAGCAAGTGAAAATAAAAATGATTACGAAGCAATACAAATACCAGTTGATATTTTTATTTCTTTAACAAAAATTGATTGCTTAAAAGAATTAAAGTTAGTTATAGATCATTTTGAACACACAATTAAAGAAAATGAAATTGAATTTAGGGTATATACAAAATTATTAGGCAATAATGAAGAACTTATATCATTTGAACCTACAAAAAATAAGGAAATAAATCGTTCTATGATTGATTTATTAATGAGAAATAGTGAAGAAAAAGATGAAATTTCTTTTGATAATGACTTTTTAAATAATTTAGAAAATTATATAACAAAGGACAATGTTGATTTTATTTCTACCTCTTATGATGAACTTGATTTAAAAAGAAATGATATTATTGAAATTTCAAGTTTAGAAGATGTTTCTCAAGAAGCCGAAACTAATTTGACAAATGAAAATGAAAATCCAACCATAAATGAACAAGATGAAAAAGAAAATGAGATTGTTGAAGAAAATAAAATAATTCAAGAACAAGAAAATATACTTAAAAAGGAAAATGAAACTATTGAAAATAAAAAAATAGATAATGAAGTAGATAATAAAGAAGAAGATAAAAAGAATAAACAAGAATTATTTAAAGAAAAATATATTTCGTCTTATTTTTATTATCGGTTAAAAGAAAATGAAACTATTTCTGATGTTGCAAGAATATTTAAATTAAGTGAAGAAGATATATTAAAGATAAATAAAAATGTTGAATTTAAAAAAGGTCAATTAGTTAAAATTTTAAAATGAAACAACATCTTGAAGAATTATTTCCTTTAGAAGTTTTAAGCATTATTAAAAAAACTGATAAAACATTTTTAATCAACACTAAGCAAGGAGCATATTTATTTAAATATGTTCCTTTGCATATGGAAAATATTTATGCCAAATTGTCTTTAATCGAAGAATCAAGGTTTCTTCTTCCTTTAAAAAGTAAAACAAATCATTTTGTTAATCCGTATTTAGATAAACATTTTATTTTAACTGAATATCTTAAAGGTGATGATATTTTATCTAAAGATATGCGCTTATCATTTTATTTTAAATCTATTGCCCTTTTACATAAAAATTCTTTATATCCTTTAAGAATAAAAGATACTTATTTAGATGAAGCAATTTCTTATTTAGATGAAAGAATTAATAAACTTAAAGAAGAATTATTAGCAAGAATAGAAAGAGTAGAAAAAGATGATTATCATTCTCCTTCAGATTGGTTTTTTATTATGAATTATCAACATTTTATGACAGCATTAAAAGAAGCTGATTCTCATGTAGATAATTTAGTGGAAGCTAGGAAAAATGAAAATAATTTGACACTTTCTTTAACTTATCAAAATTTTAATTTCGATCATATCTTCCCAAAGGAGAATAAAATTGTTTCTTTAGAAAATATGGCTTTATCTCCAGCTATATATGATTTATATGATGTGATTACCCATTTAGATTTAGAAACAATATCGTTAATTCCTTATTTAAAAGATTATTTTGATATTTATCCTTTAAAACAATATGAAAAGGAATGGCTTTTTGCCTTACTTTTTATTCCACCTATAGAAAGAAAATCACAAGATTTATTAGATTTAAAAGTATTAATTGATGCTTTAAAATACTTAAAAAAAATCGAAGAAATTGCTTCTAGTTTTTATAGTAATGACGATAAAATATAAAACCAAAGATTAAAACTAATATAAAATATTTAAATGTTGGAGTTATTAAAAATATAATAATTTGATAAATTAAAAATATATCAATAACTTTTAAAAAACGTTTAAATAATGAAGATAAATAATTTTTAAGTTTAAAAAGAAGATTTTTATTCATATTCTAAAATATGCTTGAAATTTTTATTTCATACTTTATCTTCTTAACTTATAAAAATTAACTTGAAGATTATTTTTTTCTTTTGTAGAATAAGAGCATACGTTGAAGAAAAGGGACATTTAATTAGCTTTTAAGAGAGCCTTTATTTGGTGCAAGAAGGTAAGTTAAGAAAATGAAGTCGTTTTGGAGTATGCAAAGAGATTTGCCGTTAATCGCGTTAAGATAAACAAGATCTATTAATAAATAGTAAATTAAGGTGGTACAGCGTTTCCTAAGATGCCCTTATGATTTTTAGGAAATGCTTTTTTTATTGATAAGGAGAAAAAATATGTTAGATTCACGTTATGATGCCAAAAAAGTTGAAGAAGGCAAATATGAGACTTGGAAAAATAAAGGCTATTTTAAAGCAGGTGAAAAAGATAAAGAAAAATTTACAATGGTTATTCCACCTCCAAATGTTACAGGAATGTTACATTTAGGACATGCTTGGAATACAACTATTCAAGATATTATTGCCCGTTACAAAAAGGCTAAAGGATTTGACGTATTATTTTTACCAGGAATGGATCATGCTGGTATTGCAACACAAGCAAAAATAGAAGAAAGACTTAGAAAACAAGGAATTTCTCGTTATGATTTAGGACGTGAAAAATTTTTAGAAAAAGCTTGGGAATGGAAAAAAGAATATGCTGAAACTATTCATTCTCAATGGGCAATGTTAGGACTTAGTTTAGATTATTCAAGAGAACGCTTTACGCTTGATGAAGGATTAAATCAAGCTGTTAATGAAGTCTTCGTTTCACTTTATGAAAAAGGTTTAATTTATCGTGGTGAAAGAATAATAAATTGGGATCCAAAATTAAAAACTGCTTTAAGTAATATTGAAGTAATTCATAGCGATGATAAAGGAAAATTCTATTATTTTAAATATTATTTAGAAAATGAAGATCGTTATTTAGAAGTTGCTACAACTAGACCTGAAACAATGTTTGGGGATGTATGTGTTGTCGTTAATCCAAATGATGAACGTTATAAAGGTTTAATTAATAAAAAAGTTTATAATCCTTGTAATCATGAATTAATACCAATTATTGCGGATAGCTATGTTGATATGTCTTTTGGTACAGGAGTTATGAAATGTACTCCTGCACATGATCCAAATGATTTTAATATTGCTATAAGACATAATTTAAAAATGCCAATAATTATGAATGATGATGCAACAATGAATGAAAAATGCCTTGAATTTGCTTCTTTAGATCGTTATGATTGTCGTGAAAAATTAGTGGAAAAAATAAAAAATGAAAGCAATTTAATTAAAATTGAAGACATTGTTCATAATGTTGGTCATTCTGAAAGATCACAAGTTGTTGTTGAACCTATGCTAAAAAAACAATGGTTTGTAAAAATGAAACCTCTAGCCGAGCAAAGTTTAAAAAATCAAATGACAGATGATAAAGTTGAATTTATCCCAGAAAGATTTTCTAAAGTTTTTAATTCTTGGATGGAAAATGTTGAAGATTGGTGTATTTCTCGTCAATTATGGTGGGGACATAGAATTCCTGCATATTATCATAAAGTAACAGGTGAAATTGTAGTTTCAAAAAATCCACCTAAAGACATTGAAAATTATGTTCAAGATGAAGATGTTCTTGATACTTGGTTTTCAAGTGCTTTATGGCCTTTTTCTACTTTAGGTTGGCCAAATAAAACATCAGATTTAAAACGTTATTTTCCAGTTGATGTTATGGTAACTGCATATGATATTATTTTCTTTTGGGTATCAAGAATGATATTCCAAAGTCTTGAATTTATGAAGGTTGCTCCATTTAAAAAATGTTTAATTCATGGGTTGATTCGCGATTCATTAGGAAGAAAAATGTCAAAATCTTTAGGAAATGGTATCGATCCTAAAGATGTAATTAATAAATATGGTGTTGATGCTTTAAGATATTTTTTAACAACATCAACTTCACCAGGATTAGATACTCGTTATAGTGAGGAAAAAATTTCTGCTTCTAAAAATTATCTTAATAAAATTTGGAACGCTTCTAGATTTATTCTTTCAAATTTAGAGGGTAAAAAAATTGATAAAATTGATGTAAAATCTTTGACACTTATCGATGAATTTATTTTAACAAAACTTCAAGAATGTATTGAAAATGTTACATTTAATATGGAAAAATATGATTTTGCTAATGCTTCGACACATTTATATAATTTTGTTTATGATGATTTTACTTCTTGTTATTTAGAGCTTAGTAAAGTTAGTTTAGCTTCTAAAAATCAGAATATACAATCTAATACCTTAAATGTTTTACTTTATGTTTTAAAATCGCTTATTTTATTAATTTATCCTTATACACCATTTATCGCAGAAGAAATATATTTGAATCTCCCTGTTCATAAAGATTCTATAATGCTTGAAAAATATCCTGAAGTTGATAAAACATTAATTTTTAAAGAAAGTACTTCTTTAGTTAATGATTTAATTAATATGATTAAAGATGTTCGAGCATTTAAAGTTAATGAAAATCTTGCCCCTAATGCACCTGTTAAATTAATTATTAAAGAAAAAACTCATTCTTTTGATTCGTTACTTGAATATTTAAAACGTTTTACATTTGCAAATGAGATAACAATTACCAAAGATGAATTAAAAGGGGGGAAAATATATAATCACTTTGATTTATTAGTGGAACAAACTATTTCTGATGAAGAGTTAAAATTAAAATTAGAAACTGAAATAGAAAAATTAAAAATTGAAATAAAACGTTCAGAATCAATGTTAAATAATGAAAATTTCTTATTAAAAGCTAAGAAAGAAAAAGTTGAATTAGAAAAAAATAAATATCAAGATTATTTAAATAAATTAAATGCTTATTTAGATAGATATAATAAACTTTAATTTGTTTGATTATAAATTAAAATTTAGAACATAATAACAATATGGAAAGCTCTTCACTTGAGTTAACAAATCAAGATTATTATGTTGTCTTTTTATCTACAAGATTAATAAATATTTTTGCTATTTTTTCTTTTGACATTATTTTAAATTATCTAAAATTTAGTTTTATTATTAAAAGAGTATATATTAATGGTCATAAAGTTGATTTTCAAGGTCAACTTTCGGAATTTTTCTTTTTAGAATTAAAATTTCGCCTTTATTCTTTATTGACATGCGGTATATACTCTCTTTTTATAAGCAAGCAAAGAATTAAAAAATATATGGAGTTTACTTATATAGAAGATAATATTTATTCTACTTATGAAGTAAGTCTTTTAGATAATATAAAAAATATTTTATTTTTAACTTTTATAGGTGTTTTATCATTAGGAATATATCTTCCATATCTTCTTTTTAAAAGAAAAAAATTTATCGTAAATCATTTAAAACTTTCTTCTTATAGACTTTGTCTTTATTTAGATGATATATCATATTTTAAATACCTTTTGAAAAATATTTTATATATTTTTTTATCATGTGGAATTTATTTATTTTTCTTTTTACCAGAATATAAACGATTTATTACTCGTCAAATTAAAATCAGATAACGTTTTTTCTTAAGCCTTTAGGATAATGATTTTTTAATGTATTTTTTGTTATTTTACCGATTGCAAAAGGAATATTAAGATATTTTAAAAAGTAATAACCATCGGGATAATTTTTTATCAAAGTATTTCCTTTTAAATATAATTTTGTTTCATCTTCTGTTAAATTTAGATAATTTAAATTTAAACCACTTACTCTTGATAGATGATGATGTGGAATAAAGTTATTATTTTTATCTTTTTCACCAAGAATTAACCCTTTTTTGATAATTTTTAATCCATCAAAACGATTTTGAGATTCTAAAAATGTTAAAAGGTTATGATTATTTTCAATATAACCATTTAGATTAAAAAATTTTGTTTCTTTTAATTTATTTTTCTTTAAATATTTTTTTTCACCACTTGGTTTTTTAATTAAAGCAATATAATGACCTTCACCATCAAAAAGAGTTGGGAAAAGATGAATTGTCCCTTTTAAATCACTTTGATAAAAATACGGATTTTCTTTTATTTTTATTAATTCAGCATCACTATTTTCTAAAAGAAATTTAATTACTTCTTCATCTTCTTCATAAGAAAAAGAACATGTTGAATAAATTAATGTTCCATTTTTAGCTAATAAAGAATAAGCTTTCATAATTAATTCTTTTTGTATCATACTTGTTTTTAAAACTTTTTCATATGTCCAATCATCTAACATTTTTTTATCTTTGCGAAACATTGCTGAACCTGAACATGGTGCATCTAAAATGATTTTATCAAAAACGTTTTCATAATAAGAAGGAAAATCCATAAGATTATTATTGGTAACAACAACGTTTTTCCGACCATATTTTTCTATATTATTCGATAAGGTTAAGCATCGAGATATATTCATTTCATTAGCAATAATTAAACCATTGTTAAGCATTTTAAATGATGCATGAATTGTTTTGCCACCTGGAGAAGCACAGCAATCTAAAACTAAATCATCTTTATTTGGATTTAAAAAATAATTTACCATTAAAGAGCATGGTTCAAGAATATAAAACGCTCCGAGTTCAAAAAGAAGACTTTTACCAAATTCAAATTGATTTTTTTCATAAATATAAGCATTATTGACAAAAGGATGTTTTTTTAAAAATGGGTAAATTTTTTCTATTTCTTTTAAACTAATTTTGCTTTCATCCACTAAAATTGCTTTTAACGATGAATTTTTTTGTGCTGTCAATAATTTTTCAATTTCAGTTTCTGTTAAATATTTTTTTAAATGTTCTTCAAATGTCTTTTCCATATAGAATATATTATAAAGTTTTCTAGTAATGATAAAGTAAAAATCATAAAATTCTTTATTTGTAAGCACAAATTTTGAAGTTTTTTTTCACAAAAATTTAAGAATATGGTAAATTTTATTTAAGGAGATAAAGATATATGTTAATGCAAGATTTAATAAGAAAGAAAAAAGAAGGTAAAGAATTAACAAGAGATGAACTTTCTTATTTTATAAATGGATATGTAAAAGATGAAATAAAAGATTATCAAGTTTCTTCCCTTTTAATGGCTATTTGCTTTCAAGGTATGAATAAAGAAGAAATTGCAAATTTAACTGATTTGATGATGCATTCTGGAGATGTTGTGGATCTATCCTCTATTGAGGGAGTTAAAGTTGATAAACACTCTACTGGAGGAGTGGGTGATAAAACAAGTTTAGTTTTAGGCCCTCTTGTTTCTTCATGTGGTGTAAAACTTGCTAAAATGTCAGGAAGAGGACTAGGATTTACTGGAGGAACTTTAGATAAATTAGAATCAATACCAGGTATGTCGATAAATTTATCTAAAGATGTATTTTTAAAACAAGTAAATGATATTGGTATTGCAATTATTGGACAAACGGGAAATTTAGTTCCTGCTGATAAAAAACTTTACGCGCTTCGTGATGTAACAGAAACGGTAGATTCCATTCCTTTAATTGCTTCTTCAATTATGTCGAAAAAACTTGCTTCAGGATCGGATACGATTTTGCTTGATGTTAAATTTGGCTCTGGTGCTTTTATGAAAACATTAAAAGATGCAAAAGAGTTAGCAACAACAATGGTGGAAATTGGTAAAACATTAAATAAAGATACAAGAGCAATATTGACGGATATGAATCAACCTCTTGGTTTAGCAATCGGTAATATTCTTGAAGTTAAAGAAGCCATTGCTACATTGAAAAATCAAGGTCCAGAAGACTTTAAAGAATTATGTTTAGAGGCTTCTTCAATTATTTTATTACAAGCTAAAGTAGCAAAAACTAAAGCTGAAGCCAAAAAATTATTAGAGGAAAAACTTAATAATGGTGAAGCTTTTAAAAAATTCAAAGAATTTATTAAATCTCAAGGTGGAGATTTAAAATATATTGATGATGTTAGTAAATTTGAAACTGCAAAAAATATTGTTCCTATAATAGCTAAAGAAGAAGGTTATATTCATCAAATAAAAGCAATTGAAATTGGAAATGCTGCGATGAAATTAGGGGCAGGAAGAAAAACTAAAGAAGATAAAATTGATTTTACTGCAGGTATAGTTTTAGTTCATAAAGTTTCAGATTATGTTAAAAAAGGTGATGTTTTAGCTTATATGCATACAAATCATGATTCATATGAAGAAGAAAAAGAAGAAATTTATGCTGCTTTTGAAATAAAAAAGGAGAAAAAAATAAAAGATCCTTTAATATATGAAATAATTTCATAAAAATTTAAGAAAATAACAATTTATTTTGTCTTATTAAATGAAGAGGTTCTTATTTATGAAAAGATTAAATAAATTGTTTTTTTTAAGTCTTGTTTTTGTTTTTTCTTCATGCCGAAAAATAGAAACAAGTAGTTTAAGTTCAAATTTTCCTTTACAAGAAAATTTATTGAAAGAAGTAATGTCACCTAACTCATTTGATGAGAGTAAATTAAAAGATGATAATTTTATAAACTACTTAAATAATTTAGAAGATTTTTCTTGTTTATTTTCGAAAAATTTTATTCAAGATGATAAAAATTATGAAAATACGATAATTTCTCCATTATCTTTATATTTGAGTTTAATTTCCGCGAGTGAAATATCTAAAGATAATACACGTTTAGAAATTATCACCGCACTTAAAAATTCTTATGAAGATATAAAAACTTATACTAAAGATTTAATTAATATGCTATATCAAAAAACGGAAATTAATAATAAAATAGTTTCTTATTTTGATTTAGCAAATGCTATATTTATCGATAAAAATGTTTCTTATCAAGATGAAACAATTGATTCGCTTGCTTTAAATTATTATTGTTATCCTTATCAAGTAGATTTTATGAATGAAAATAAAACTGCAAATGATATAATTAAAAATTTTGTGGAAACAAAGACTAATAAATTAATTAACTGGTCAAATAATTATAATCAAAATACGAAACTCGTATTATTAAATACATTATATTTAAAAGATTCATGGAGTTTTCAAATTCCTTCTTTAGCAACCTTAGAAAAAGATTTTTATTCATTGGAAAATAAGAATTTAAAAAAGAAATTTTTAGAATCTAGTTACATAAGTGGTAAAGTTAAAGATGAAAAAGATTTTAGCCATTTTTATGTTAAAACGGCAAATAATTATAAAATTAAATTTATTTTACCTCATCAAGATAAATTTCTTAAAGATGTTCTAAGTGAAGAAAATATTAAATATGTAAATAATTATAAAAATTATATCGCTATAGATGAAAAGGAAAAGAAACATTATTATACTTCATGTATTTTCCCTGAATTTGAATCGAATTTAAATAAAGATTTAACTTCTATTTTAAAAGAAAAATTTAGTATAAATGATCTTTTCGATCAATATCGTTGTAATTTACAATTCCATTTAAAAGATGAAAATATTTATTGTGAACAATTAATTCAACAAGCAAAAATAAATGTCAATGAAAAAGGAATAGAGGCAAGTGCTGTTACCTCTTTAGGATTTAATTCCACTACGGGATTACCTGAATATGAAAATGTATATGAAAAATTTTATTTAGATTATAATTTTGCATATATTATTACTGATCCTAATGATGTTATGTTATTTTTAGGAACAATTTATCGATAAAAATTTAAATTTGTTGTAAATCTTTTTATCTATGCTATAATGCATATAGCTTAAATCCAAAAGGGAGTAGAAAGCATCTTTTGATGTTGGTAGTTTCGTCAACACAGTTTAAATAAACTCGGAGCTATCTATAAATTTCAAGACTTTGGCAAGCTAATTTCCTGGAGGATTTTTTAAATGGAAATATTTCTCAATATTTTGCTTCTTATATTTGGCTTAATTTTATTAGTAAAAGGCGCAGATTTTTTTGTTGATGGATCTTCAAATATTGCTCGGCTATTGAAAATACCATCGTTAATTATTGGTTTAACTTTAGTATCAATGGGGACATCCGCGCCTGAATTAAGTGTTAGCATTACTTCAGCATTAGCAAAGCAAAATGCTTTAAGTTTTGGAAATGTAATAGGGAGTAATATTTTTAATATTTTAATGGTAATTGGTATAGCCGTGGTTATTTCACCAATGATGGTATCAAAAGATATTCAAAGAAAAGATTTACCAATTCTGATTTTTGTTTATGCATTATTGATTTTATTTGGTTTTGTTATTTCTCCATTAATCCTTGAATTTTATGAATCAATAATTTTAGTTGCAGTCTTTATTTTATATATTATTTATTTAATAATTAGAAGTTTTAAAGAAAAAAAATTAGATGAAGAAAAAGAAAATGAAGAAGAAACTAAATCACCTATAAAAGCGATACTTTTTTTAGTTTTTGGTTTATTTATTTTGTTTATTCATCTTTATACTTTAAACTTTCATATTCCAAGTTCAGAATTATTTAGTTTTATCTTTTCTTATTTATCATATTTTGTTTTTTATGGATTTATTTTGTGTAAGAACTATTTTAAAAAAGAAGAAAAAAAGGATAATAAAGTTAAACAATTAGTTTTTGATCTTCTTTTTGTCGCTTTTGGTTTATTAGCTATAGTTCTCGGTGGTGATATAGTTGTTAAATCAGCTTCCTTTATTGCTGAACAATTAAAGATGGATGAGGTATTAATTGGTTTAACAATTGTTGCTATTGGCACAAGTTTACCTGAACTTGTTACCACTTTAGTGGCCTCTAAAAAACAAGAAAATGATATTGCTTTAGGTAATGCAATTGGTTCTTGTATTTTTAATGTTTTATTAATTATTGGTATATCTTCATCAATTAATCCTTTAACTTTTACTTGGGACAATTTAGTGGATGTTCTTGTTATGTCTTTTACAGCCATTATTACTTTGATTACAACTTTAAAAACAAGAAAAATAAATCGTTTGGAAGGTTTAATCATGGTCGCAGTTTATATTGGTTATACCACTTATATTATTGCTAGAAATTATATGTAATGTTAAAAAAGTAAATTCATATAATGAATATATGAAAACACTTTTTTTAGATTCTGGGCAAGGAGTTTTACCTTTTATTAAGGAAATATTAAGACAAGAAAAAAAATCTGATTTTCTTTTTTATTTAGATGAAATTCATTTTCCTTATGGAAATAAAAATAAAGATGAAGTAAAAAAAATACTTGATGATCTTTTAAATTATTTTAGTTTAGAATTTAAAATAGATAAGGTATTTATCGCTTGTAATACTTTATCATCATTACTTGATAAAAATAAAAAATATCCTTTTTTAATAGATAATATCTTAGATTTTAATTTAAAAAATATGGATGAAGATACTTATTATCTTGGTACTAAAATTACTAGTGAAATTTTAAAATTAAAAAATATAAAATCTTTTGCCGCGCCAAAACTTGCTTTTTTGATTGAGAATATAAAAATTAATGAATTGATTAAATATCTTAAGGAAACTCATTTTCCTAAGAAAATAGTTCTTGGTTGTACTCATTATCCTTTGATTAAATTTTTATTTACTCGATATACTAATTGTCAAATTTTTTCTTATGAAGATAAATATATTAATCAATATATAAATGAAGAAAAGCTTAGTTTAACTATGTATACTAATAAAAAAGAAATTTATCAAAAAATAATAAATTTTCAAGACATAAATTTTATTGCTCCTACATATATATCTTGTAGGAGAGAGATAAGATGAAATTATTTGAAAATTTTTCTAAAAAAAGAGCTTTAAAAAAAGCAAAACAAAAATATTTTAAGCAAAAAAATAAGCCAATGTTCTTTTTTACATCTTTTAAAGGAATGAATCCTAAAGTAAAGCGAGGACTAAAAATTGGCGCTATCGTGGCTATTCCAGTTGCCTTTTTAACTGTTGGTGCCTCTATTGGAATATATGAGCATTTAAATAAAGACAAAATTAAAGAAGAAGTTGTCTTACAAAAAGAAACGATTACTAGAAGAGTTTATCTTTTAAGTAAAGACAATATTACTGTACCTTTAAGTGTGCATCTTGATAAATTTAATTCTGTAGAAGAAGAAATCATTGAGGTATTTAATTTATTAAAAGAAGATAGTAAATTAAATAATGATTATTTTAAAGGAATTGTACCTAAAGATACACGTATTTTGTCAATAGAAATTGATGAAGATGGACTATTAACAATGAATCTTTCGGAAGATTTTCTAACGTACAAGGTAAGTGAAAAACAAATTGAAACTTCAATTTTATATACGATGTTACAATTTGATGGAATAGATAGATTATCGCTTGAAGTAGAGGATAAATATCACAGTGATATTTTATCTTCAGATTTAGGTATTAATATGTCATCTTATAACCTCTCTTCAATTGTTAATAAAGAATTAATGACATATTATTATCAAAAATCATATGGAGGAACAAATTATTACATTCCTAAATCTTTATACGTAGAAAAAAAGGAAAAAGATAATTTAACCTTTATGGAAGGAGTTAAATATCGTTTACCGGGATCTGAAGGCTTACAAAAAATTGCATTGTATTCTTCTTTATCTAATAATCAAGTAGCTTCCGATTCTATGACCTTTGAAGTAAAAAATACAGCTTTAGTGGATGAAAATCTAGTCAATAATGATTTATATAACTTATTACTTTTATCAATGGATATTATGGGAAGAAATGAAAATGTTAACTTTACTTTAGAAGGTGAAGCAATAGAAGTTGATGGTATTATGAGCAGTGAAGAATATGAAGTATCAAGTTATGTTTATAACGAAGTACAAATTTAATTCCCTAATTAGTTTTAGAATATATAGTTAATGCCAAGCTATATATTCTTTTTTCTTTTTGAAATTAAAATAAACAAATTTTATAAAAAATATTGCAATATTAAAATCCATCTAGTAAGTTAAAAGTAAAGAGAGGTTAAAAATAATGTTTGATTTAAAGACTTATTTAAATAGCATTAATATAAACGGGGAGGGGGTACTCTACTCGAATAAATAAGACGAATCTTTTTAACCACTCTAAAATAAATAAGATTATGAATTTAAATGTCAAGGGACTTTTTGCCTCTTGACATTTTTATTTGTAATAAGAAAGGGAGAATAAAATGAATATCAAGAAAAAATTAATCTTACTCTCATCATGTTTAATGCTAACAGGCTTTGCTTTAGTTCGTAACGTAACTAAAGAAGATGTACAAGAGGTTAGAGCGGAGGAAGAAACACCTGTTTATACACTAAATTGTGATGCTTACACTAACAATTCAAATTACAAAACGGAATATACAATAAACGATGGTAACATTTCGTGGCATACATATGGAGTTAATATGCAAAACAATCCTTGGAAATTCGGAGGAAAAAGTGGCGATAATAATAATCTTAAAACTTTGACTAGTCAAACTGTTTTATCACATAATATATGTAAAATTGCTATAACATTTGGAGATGAAACTAATGAGATAACTGTCAATGGCATTACACTATCTGTTTCTACTGATCCAAATTTTGAAAAAGATTTAAAAAGTTATGATATTAGCTATACAGTTAATTCAACAACAATCATTGAAAGTGATAGTGATAGTTGGAAGAATTGTTATTATAAATTTGCATTTAATTTGACGTCTTCTAATAGTAGCAAAAATAAATCTATTTCTGTTTCCACAATTAAATTTTATGAAAAGCAAGAAGTAGCTGGAAAAGATACTCTAATCAGTGACTTTCAAAACATAGAACCAGAATCATCGCTTGGATTTAGTTTTAAAGAAATAAAGGATAATGATTCAGTTGAAGAAGATATTAACTATAGTTTTACAGCGGACACATCAAAAACTAATGAGGGACCTTTTTATATAACAAAATCTTCTTCTGAAAATATAAAATATATGGAAATTACAAGTCCAATATTTAATGATGCAAATAGATCAAATTATTATCCAGATACAAATAAGATTACTGGACTTAAATTGGATAAAAATCAAAATGGAAAATCACTTTTAACTATTACTTTGAATGAAAAAGTATCATTAAGTAATATTACATTTACGTTTAATGTTAATGCACTAAATGGTGGAAGTGATTCATATTTCAAAATAAATGCATATGATTTTAATTCAAGTGAAATATCATTAAATTCAAATAATATTAATTTAAATAGTGCGGGTGAACATTCAGAAACAATTACAGGAATATATGATAATATTAAAAAATTAGAATTAGAATTTGTACATACTTCTGGTAGTAATATTAACTTATTATCCATTAAAATAAACCTTCATGAAGTATATGGTAGTAAAACATATACAGATTTTTCTAATTTATCAATGAATTGGAGGTATAAATTTGATTTTTCTAAATACGAAAATGTTACTGTTGAAGAAACAGGACTTGTTATTGCTAAAGATCAATCAATAGTTAAAGAAAATTTCAATAGTGATTCAAGTATAACTGGAAGAAAAGTGTTAAAGAATTCAAATAAATTGAATCAATATACAGTTGCTATAACTAATATACCTTTTGAAAATGTTGATAATACAATTTATTGTCTTGCATATGTCAAAGTTGATGGAACTTATTATTTTAGTAAAGACAAAAATTATAGTGTTTCTACTATGTTATTGGAATATACAGAAAGTGACTTATCAATTCAATTTGATGATGGCAGTTCAATTTCAATTGCCGATTTGGCATATGCATTTATAGAAGCATTGTAATTAAAGGAGTAAAAACAATGAAAACATATACTAAACCAGAATTAAATATAGAAAAATTAAATCTTAAAGAAGTAATACTTGAATCAGCAGAAAGAAAATTTAATGGTT
>CANRPC010000027.1 GCA_947632435.1 uncultured Bacilli bacterium
ACAAAAATTATTTTCCTTCTAATTTTTTACTCTAGATTATTTTATACTTTTATATCTTTAGATATAACTTCCTAATTATGTATTTCATCTCCAAAAGTCAGGTTTTTTACAAAAATCTACACTTTCATATCTCAATTAATTGATATCAGTTGCATCAATAATTCTAATTTCGCGATTAGATTCATGTAAAATACCGCTAAGTTCTACTTCTTTTCCAACACTAAATTCTTTCCATTTTGTAGCAATTTCTGTAGCGGATATAACTTCTTCATTATAAGAAATATTATAAGTTTCACCTTGTAAATTTATCGTTATTTGATTACCATTTATAGAATTAATAGTTCCTTTTATTTTAACTTTTGCTCCAATATAATCATCATTTGTTGGAGTTTCCATATTTAAATCAATTGTTTCTGCAATAATTTCTTCTACTTCTAATAATGTAAATTCATCACATTTAGCGTTTATTCCATAATAATTTCTTTCTAATGACATACCTATAATTTGATAAGATTTATTTAATTCAACCATTGTAAAAGGCAAATTAATACAATAATAGCCATATTTGCCATCTTGAAAAAAGGCATTGCAATTAGGATTTTTTTCGTATTTTTCATATCCTATAAATTTACCTTGAATAGGAATTAAAGTATATTTATCTTTTTTACTATTTTCTAAATAAAAATCATGTAATTCTTTTGATAAATCTTCTTCACTTGATGATTCTTGACTTGTAGTTAAAATGATACTACTTTCTTCACTAGAAGTGTTTTTTTCTTCTTCGCTATAAATAGAACTATTTAAATTAGAAGAAGTATCTAAACTTTCATAAGAATTTTTTACACTAGATAAAGATGTTATATTATTGCTTCTACATCCAATAATTAACAATGCTGCAAAAAGTAAAATTGATTTTTTATGCATTTGATTACCCTTTCATTTAACGACGATATCTATTAGCCCATACTGTATCTTTAAATTCTTTATTTTCTTCTCCAGTTACTAATTTCCCAGACATATAATATGGTTCAATAACTCCAAGACCTTCTACATCTAAAGAACCTGTTCCATATGATGTTACATGTATTGTTCCCATTGTAAAATTACAATAAACTTTTGCATTCGCATTATAAAATCTTGATAATGCATTTGCATTTGGATGAGCTTGTGAAGCAGAATCTTCATTAACTGAACCCTTTTTTACTAAAGCAGTAGACACCGCGACTACTTCTGGTTTAATTTCATTTAATAAATTTGCGGAATTACCTGTATTAGAAGCATGATGTGAAGCTTTCATTAAATCAACATCTTTTAATTGCTTAGTATTTACTAAATAATTTTCCCCAGATTTATCTAAATCACCGCTGAAATAATAAGAATGATTTTTATAAGTTAATATAAATGTTACACTTGCGGAATTATCATCGCCATTTCCAATATCTTCAGTTGGTTCAAGATATTGTCCTGTGTCTAATAAAGTAATATAAAAATCATCACTTATTTGGATAATACCATTATTAACTTTTAACGCTTCAGTAACAGGAGAATAATAAGTTGATTTATTCTTCATTGATTCTCTTACAGTTTCTGAAAGATGATAACTGCTTCTTTGATAACCATAATCTAAAGAATAAGTAATTCCACTTGTCCAATTTAATACTGAAGTCATTCCACCAATATGATCACTATGAGCATGTGTTGTTACTACTAAATCAAGATGTGTATCAACACAATGTTCTTTTAAGAAATTAACAACATATGTTCCATCTTCTTGCTGCCCTGCATCGATTAACATATCAAAATCGCCTGCTTTTATATATATTGAATCTCCATATTGTTTATGCATTTCAATAAAATATATCTCTACTTTATCGATTTCTTTACGCCCTTGATAAATTGGATTTTCTTTTGTACCTAAAGTTCCACTTCTAGCAATAGGCGCATAGGCAACAAAAGTATATTTTTGTGTTTCAAATTCTACTTCATCTAATAATAAAGAAATAGTTAATTCAATGTTTTCATCTTGACTAGGAGCATGAAAAGTTCCATTGTCTTCTAAAATATCTTTTCTTGAAGATGAATATTTATAAGTTAATCTTCGAGATTTAGGACATGAATTAACAAAACTAATATCATTTGAAACATATTTTAACTGAGTAAAAATGTTTTTAATATAAGTAGATGAATATTGTTTTAATTCGTTATCTTTTTCTTCATCAGATGAAGTATTATCATCTTTATTAGTTGGATAATCAACAAATAAACTTTCATCATATCCTTTTTCAAAATTATATGTTTTTGTGACTTTTTTTACTAAAGGAAATAATTTTTTATAAATATTTGTTATATCTACTTCTAAAGTCAAATTATTATCTGTAGTTAAAAATTGATAACCAATATCAAAATTATCTATAAAAGATTCATAATCAACCATATGCCCTAAATCATAATAAGTATCTCTTATTAAGGCTTCACATAAAGAAGAACTTACTACAGAATTATTATTTTGAAGCATATTATTAAAAAAAGCATCTAAACCTTTAAAAGCTAAAATAGAGCTATTATCACATTTAAAAGTAAATTTAGAATTAGAAAATTGAATTAAATAATCATCATTTAAGACAAATTCCTCAACATTTTTAGCATTTAAATTTGTATTATAAAAATAATTAGCTTTATTTAATACAAATGAATATGCTTTAAAAGTATTTTGAATATCAAACATGCCAACTTTTGTATTAACAAGAACATCATCTGCCATTGTTGTTTCTTGAATTGTAAGCGTTTTACTATTTATAATATCTTCTAATTTATTTACATCTATATTATTTGAATTATTTGATTGATTAATATTATTAAAATTACAAGAAATCAATAAAAATGTAGATAAGAATAAAATACTTTTTTTCATAATACACCTCTTTTTTTTAAAAGAGGAGCAGATTTTCATCTACTCCCCTATATTTTTAATCAATTTATTTTAAGCTTCGTAAATATAAATTATATTGCCTCGATAAGAAGTTTTTTTAGAATTTGTTGAATTGATGTAATAAGCAACTTTTACTTGCTGTTTCGATTCAACATATTGATCTAACCAAGCATTTTCAGGACATTTTAAATCACTAGCTTGAGAATAAATATTCATATATTTTCCTCCGCTTAAACTAGAGATAATTTCATAATTTTGATATGTAGTGCCACTTTCTGGATATTTTGTAATATAGCAATCAAATACATAAGTATTATTAATTGCTCCAGTAAAAGTTGATGGATTATAAACTTCTTCAATTGTTTTACCAGTTATAGCATAGCCATCAGGATTTGGAACTGGGTTATTTTCAGAAATAATTGTATCATCTACTAATTCAGGAGAAGCAATTTGAATGCCTTCACTATATACTTCAATTTTACCTGAAATACAGACATAATCTCCTCTTTTAACTTTATTTGCAGTCATATAACCATAGACATAAATGGTTTCTGTTTCATCTGATAAATAAAATCCACTCGCGGAATAATCGCCACTGCTTTTACTAACTCCTCCAACAATAGCAGAAACTACACCGTAAACTTTAACTGTTGTTCCAACTTCAGAATCTTTAGCTTCTTTTACAGTTATTGCATCTTCTTGTTCATCAATAACTAATTGTAAAACTTTAACTGTAAATGTTTTTGGTTCTGATTCTTGATCATTTAATTTTCCAACCGCGGTTAAAGTAACATTTACATCACCATCTCTAGAACGAGTAACTTTTGCCATATTACCATTAATAGTAATTGCAGGATCTGATGATGTCCAAGTAATTTTAACCCCTCCGACTGCATTAACAGTTAAATTAAAATCTGCAGAAACTTCTTGAGGAACAGTTAAACCATTCATTGCTGCATCAAGTATTTCTTGTTTATCAACAGTTTGTACTTCAAATGTTGGATTTTTTTCGCTTGAGTTTTGTTCTTTTGAAGTGTCACCTTTATTACAACCTGTTAAAGCAAAAAGTGTTACTAAACTTAATGTTAATATTAATTTATTCTTTTTCATAAATCTCTCCTATTTTTTTACAATTTCACTTTCTAATTCATCATTATTTATAACATTTCTATTACCTACGGTAATTTGATAAGATGGGAAGTTTTGTTCTTTTGTATAATCATCTTCACCATAAATGGCTAGGATTCCTGTAACTACATATTTGGATCCTTTTTCCCAATAAGTAGACATTTCTTCATTATCATATCCTGGAGCTAAAGAACCATTAACTCTAACTGATAATTTATCATATTGATAATTTGCCGCGGTTAATTCACTAACTGTTTCTGAAGCATATAAAGTATAAGAACCATCTTTACTTGTATTACCAACACCATCCGCAGTTAATTCAATTGTCACTAATTTACCAATATTATCATCTAATTCTTTTTGAGAATATATTGTTTTTGTTCCCAAATTAATTGGTTCAGGCATTGCTACTTTAAGATTAGCATCAGTAACTTTAACAAATGTTTCTTTGGCCCAAACAATATCAGTCATTTGTTTTTGACCACCATAAGTTGCAAGTCTACCACGTATAGATATAGTATCACCTACTTGGAACATAGAATTAATAGATTTACCTTCAATTCCCATATAAACATATAATGGATATCCATTACCATCTTGGAAATAGAAATTATTACCAATAAATCTTGTAATAACACCTGTTAATTGCAAGAATTTAGCATTACTTTCCCATTCATCCCAGTGATCATAAGCATCTTTAATTGTGGCTTCTTGAGGATTCTTACTATAATCATAATTATCATCTAATTGATTTCCTGTTTTACGAACTTCTAAAGTACGTGATCTTACATCAGCTTCAAGTAAAACTTCAGATAAAGTCATAGAACCATATGTATCTTTATATCTTTCATATAATTTTGGTTCAGTTTCAGGATTTGCTGTATAGACAAATTGATTTCCACCTAAATTACCAGTATAAGATGAATAACATTCTTCAATAACATCTAATTGTAAACTTCGGAAATTGCTTAAATCATTATCATCTTTATCTTTTGGACAATACCAGATCATGCCTAACCATCTAGTACCATTACTATCTAATCTAATACCTGATTTAAATGTATCGGTAACGCTCATTCCTTCAGTATCAATACTTGAAGCATCAACAATAACGCTTTTTGAATTTTTCAATAAATCTTTAACGTATTTTGAAGCTTTTTTACCCCAAGGAGCAATAGATGATGTTGATTCAGGAGTATCGATTGCAAGAAAACGTACTGTTAAATATCCATATGATCTACCTAATACATTAGTGTAATTATCTTGTTCTCCACCGCTTAGATAAAATACTGCTGTATCACCATCTGTGACGCTTTTAAGTTGTAATTTTGCAACTTTATTTTGCATAAATTTATCAGTAAGACTGACACCTAAATCTGCGAAAGAAATTTTGTTAGAAAAATAATGATCAATTTCTGTTGGAACTTCATCCAATAAATCTTTAGGATCAACAACTTCTTCTTCTGAAATAGAATTACTATTGGAATTGGTTTGTTGACAAGAAGCTAAAACTCCCAAAGATAAAGTTAGTAAAGAACAAAGCAATAATTTTTTCTTCATGTTAACTCCTCACCTATTTACTTTCGCATTTAAAATCTTTATCTCTTAAATCTTTATAAGCGGTAGTAATAGCTTCTTCAATTGTTTTACCATTACAATAAACAGATTGAATCATTGTATCAACTGTATCACGAATAATTGATGATCCGCTGAAAGCTGGATCTGTATAGAAATAATCTAGTTGAGCATATGCAGCATTAATAGCTTTTGCAGCATTACCAACAAATGGATCATTTTCATTACTTAAGAATGCTTGATATTCAGCACTATCTCTTGCTGATTTACGTACTGGTAAATATCCAGTGTTTTGTGAGAAAGTACTTGTATTCTCTGTATTTGTTAAATATTTAATTAATAACCATGCTGCTAATCTAGTGTAGTTATTAGAATTTTTAGAAAGAATCGCAGCATTTGTACCTTGTTGAATAACAGCTTTTACAGCATCATTTTCATAACTTCTTTGAGGAATTGCAGTACATTTTAATTCATATTTACTGGAATCATTATTATTAACACCTGCTGTAGAACCAATTGAAATGAAAGCCTCATTATTAACCATCATCGCCGAACCATATGATTGGTTAACTTTCTTTGGTATATTCCATAATTTACTACTAGCTTTTTCTATAAAATAATTTTGTGCTTCTTTTGAAGTTGGATTATCAAATACTACTGTACCTGAGCCATCAGCATTTCTTTTTGTGTATACATCTTCACCTGCTTTTGACCATTGTCTTGCTGTAGTGATAAAGAAATTTGCTTCAGAATCAATATAAACTGGATAATCAGTTTTCTTAGATTCATAAGGCTTATTTTCATATGTCCATTTTAATCCCTCACTAGAAGAAACTTTATCTTTTAATTCTTGTGAAATAGTAAATAATTGTTCCCAAGTAGGATTTTCCCATTTTCCATTATTTAACCATCCATGAGCTTCAAGAAGTGGATCAACCGCGGAAGCATTATAATACATAACTTCAGTAGATTTGTTAAATGGAATTGCAACAGTATGTGATTTTACTTGATCATCACCATTAGCTTTGAAGTCCATTTGACATTCAGCCCAATATGATTCAACAAAATCATTTGTATCTTTAAGACCAATTTCATCATCTTCAGATTTAATATAACTATCAAGAGGAAGTAAAATATTACTATTGATATAATCTGCAAAATGATCAGGATATCCTAAAACCATTGTAGGAATTGAATTAGATTTTGTTCCCATATTTACACGGCTTCGAAGTCCATCATAACCTCCACCTATAGCTTCTTCTTGAACATCAATCTTTATTCCTTTATCATCCATTTCTTTTTCAAAATTTTCAATTAATGGTGTTAACTCTTTAGAAATGTTATGACCAAAAGAATGCCAAAATTTGACTACTATAGTCTTTTTTTGACTTTGTTCTTTTAACTGATCCATTGATATAACAGTTAAATCTTCACCAGCACCTTGGACAGTGTTATTGTTACATGAACTTAGAGTAAGAACACCAACAATTGACGCAATTGAGAGTAAACCAATTCCTAATTTTTTCATTTATAAAATCTCCTTATTTATCCTTTAATGCCGGATCTAGCAACACCACGCATGATGTATTTCTTAAAGCAAACAAATGCAATAAGTAAAGGTAAGCTAACAACGGTTGTAGCAGCCATCATAATATGACTTGTTTCACCACCTGTATCAGATTGGAATAATGTCATTAAACCATCAGTAACAAGTTTCATCTCTCTACCTTGAGAAACTGTTCGTGGCCATATGTAAGCATTCCATGAACCAATCATTGATAAAATAGTAACTGTAATAATTGCAGGTCTAGCAATTGGAATCATTACTTTAAAAAGATATTTAAAATCTGAATTTCCATCAACTTTTGCAGCATAATATAATTCATCTGGAATTTGTTTAAAATTCTGGCGCAAGAAGAAAATATAGAAAACTGAAGCACCAAATGGCACAATTAAAGCTTGATATGAATCTAACCAATTCAATTGAGCAACTGTAGTAAAGTTAGTCATTATCATCATTTCACCTGGAACCATCATAGTTGCAAGTAATAATGAGAAAATTAAATCTTTACCTTTAAATTCTAATCTAGAAAAAGCAAATGCAGCTAAAATAGTTGTTACAACTGTTAATATTGTCGTTAATACACCAACTAAAATAGTGTTTCCAATATATCTAATCAAAATACTATTGCTTCCATTAAAGACATTCATGTAGTTATCAATTGTTGGTTGTACTGGGAAAAATGTTGCTGGAACGTGTTGAACTTCTTCTAAAGTTTTAAAAGATGTTGCAAGCATCCAATAAAATGGAACAAGTGTAAATAATGCTGCAATAGAAAGTGCAAAATATATAAAGAATAATTTTATTTTGCGAATCGCTTCATAACGTTTTGCTTGTTCATCACTAGCGAAATATAAATCTTCGTTAACTTTTGCCATATTGCCTCCCTAATAATGAACTTTTTTACTATTTGCCCACATTTGAACAAAAGTAATTATCATAATAAATACAAAGAGAATTAATGCTGCAGCTGATGCTCGAGAAAGCATTGTCACAGATCCTCCAGAAGTAACATCATTAAAATAACGATAAATATAACCAACAGCGGTTATAAATGTACGATCTTGGCTGTTACCCATTGATTCTCCAAATAAAGCTACAATTGAAGAATAAGATTTAAATGCACCAATCAATGAAGTTATTGTTATGTATAAAATCATTGGTGATAAAAGTGGAACAGTAATCTTAGTGAAGACACGCCATTTTGGTGTTGAATCTATTTGAGCCGCTTGATAATATTGTTTATCTATACCTTGTAATCCTGATAAGAAAACTAAAATTTTAAAAGCTAAACCATTCCATATAGAATAAATTGTGATAACAAAAATACCTGCCCAATAAGGAATAGTTTCCGCAGTTCCAGTCCATGCAATACTTTTCCCGCCAAAGAAATGAATTAATGTATTAATAAGTCCATAATCCATTGGAGAAAATATTGTGGCAAAGACTAGGCCAAATGCTATACCATTAGTAACATATGGTAAGAAAAATATAACTTGGAAAAATCCTTGAAGTCTCTTAATAGAATTTAACAAAACCGTAATTAATAAAGCAATGATAATACTAAGTGGAACACTTACTAATACCATAATGGCAGTATTTGCCATAGCACGCCAAAACAACGGATCTGATAAGACTCTCGTAAAAGAATCTACTCCAAAAGCTCCAAAGGAATCATCTAAATAATTATAATGTGGAAAAAATGAAATAATAAATGTTCTTACAATAGGATAAAAAGTAAATACTAATAATATTAAAAGAGCAGGAGCTAAAGAAATAACGGCTTTCCAACCATCTTTTTTCCATTCCAACATTGCTGTTTTATTGTTTTGTTTCTTTTTTTTATCATTTATTTTTTTGGGTGTTTTTTTAGATGTTTTTGTTTCTTTTGAGGTCACAAGATTACCATCAAAATCAACTTTACAATCGAAGTTTATTTCTTTATCTTGCATATTATCACCTAAACCAAACGTTTTCCTTCTTTATCAAACAAGAAGAAACGATTAAAATTGATTTTTATATCTGAATCTGGTTCAACCATTAAATTAGATGGAACAATAGCTTTACATGTACTTTCTTGGCCTTTAAAATGGAATAAAATTGATTTATCTCTACCAATATATTCAACCATTTCAACATGAATTTCATATTTTCCATTTTCATCAATTTGCACAAATTCAGGTCTAATTCCTATATTTAATTCTTGTCCTTCAACAAAGTCAATTTTTACATCTTCTTTAAATTCATCATCAAATAATTTAATTTTAGAGTTAACAACTTTTGCTGGCAAAATATTAATTGGCGGAGTACCTAAAAATTTTGCAACAAACATATCAATTGGTTCATTATATACATCTTGAGGTTTTCCAATTTGATGAACAACACCGAAATTCATAACAACTATTTCATCAGAAATTGACATTGCTTCTTCTTGATCGTGAGTAACAAAGATAGTTGTTACACCAGTATTTTTTTGTATTCTTTTAATTTCTTCTCTAGTTTGTAATCTTAAACGAGCATCAAGATTAGATAGAGGTTCATCAAGTAATAATACTTCTGGTTCTTTTACTAATGCTCTTGCAATAGCAACTCTTTGCTGTTGTCCACCAGATAATTGACCTGGTTTTCTGTCCATTAAGTTTTCAATGCCAACAAGAGCAGCATATTTTTGTGCCTTTTCTAAAGCCTCTTTTTTAGGCATTTTTTTATTTTCTAAAGGAAACATGATGTTTTCTTTAACAGTCAAATGAGGATATAAAGCATAATTTTGGAATACAAGCCCTATGCCTCTTTTTTCTGGAGGATATTTGCTAACCTCTGTTTCGCCAAAAAATATTTGGCCATCTGATGGTCGATGCAATCCTGCAATCATATAAAGCGTTGTTGATTTACCACAACCTGATGGACCTAATAATCCAACCAATTTACCATTTGGAATTGTGATGTTTATATGGTCGACAGCACATACATCCCCTTCCTTTTTACTAAAAATTTTTGTAAGGTTTACTAATTTAACCTCCATTTATAAGCCTCCTAGTTTAATATTGCTGAACCAATACTATATATAATATTTTACACATTAATGGCTATTATTACAAGTCTATTTATTTTTCGAACATAATAGCAAACATCTATAAAAATCAAAAAATAAATAATTAAATATGAAAAAAAGTATCAATTTTTATATTTTTTTGATGATATAAAAACCCAATTTTCCATTTCCTTTTTTTTTGATTCGAAAAGAGTATCTATTAATGTTAATAAATAATTATTTGTGCCATAAAAAAAATAAAAATAATATTTATTGTTTTCTTTTTTGAAATTAAACATTAAAGGTTTATGGTAGTTTATTAAAACATTTTTTAATTTGTCTTCAAAACCTTTAATAAAATCACGATTTTTGTTATCAATTTTATTTTCAATTATAAGATGATTATTGTAAAAATAATTCCAAAAATCATCGGCCCTTTTATAAAATTCTTCATCAATTAATGAAGCATCGTATTTTGCTTTAAATATCATATTACCAAATCCAACGATAGAGAAAAAAAGCAATTACTGCAGCAATAATAAACGTTAAAGCCTTAGCCCAAAATGGCATAGCAACACCATCAAGTTTTTCTAAATCATCTTGTTTTTTCTTCATTTAATTGCTCCTTTTTATGATCATCAATTTCTAAATATGTTAATGCAAAATAATCATGAATAGTTTTACTTTTATTTGTAAAAAACATTAATGCCAATGAAATAATTATTGTTGCTCCATAAAAAGTTAATGATGGTAATATTTCAATAGCAAAAATTGCTAAAAATCTCATAAATAATTGTATAATACCTATTTTGTTATTAGATTCAGAAACTAATTTTAATTTTAATATTAAATTACCTATAGTAACTTTATTTTTATTAAATAATGGTAAAATGAAAAAATAAATTAAACATATAATTAAAAGAGTAAAAAAAGTATTACAAGTATCTATAAAATTTATTTCTTTTATTAATTTTTTATAATCTTCTCTATTTGCAATAACTAAATTAGCTTTGTTTAGTTCATCAGAATAAAATTCTTTTAAATCTTCTTCTTTAGCATCTTTTTTCTCTATGATTTTTCCGTTTACATCATATTCAAATAAATCAGATTTTATTTTTGCATCTTCATAACTTTTTGTTTTATTAGTCAAATCATTATAAGGGTTTTTACTATAAAAAATAGTTAATTTATTATCTATATCACTGCTAATAAAGACATATTTACCATCTTCTGTTTTCTCATAAAGTCCACTTGAAAAAAGTATTTGATTTGCTTCATTTTGTAAATCTTTATACGAAGTAAAATTATTAATTATAAGATTTTGTGATAAAAAAATGCATACTGAAAATAAAATTATAAGATTAATTAAATCTATACAAAGAGCAAGTAATCTTTTTATTTTTATATTTTCAGTAAGCAAAATCTTTTATTCCTTTTCTTTTTGAATATCTTCTATTTCAGTATTTTGAGAATCTGTATTTATTTCTTCATTATTTTTATCAACGTTTTCTAAATTTTCACTAGCATTTTCTTGTTCTATTTCTTTAACTTCTTGTTCTTTATTATCTTCATCTTGATTATTGTTTTCATTATTTTTATTTTCCACATCTTTTGCATCTACTTCAATTACAGATTCATCTTTTTCAGGAACATAATTAGCTTCAAAAAGATCGATAACGGTTGTATGTGCTACTAAATCGTGAACAGATTGTCCTTTTTTATTAACTAACATAATAATAAATGAAATAATAAGTGGAATATAAATAATCATTAATGATAAGAATATTTCTACAAGTGCATAAGTTACAAAACGTAAGAATAAAGCCAATTTAGAAGCTGATTCCCCTGTTGTAACATTTACAACACCTAAATTCATCATCTTTTTTCCAATTGTTTGCCCATTTTTGAATATTAAAGGTAAACATAAATTTAAAAGCAATAATGAAATAAAAATACCAATATAAGCACAAATTCTTGTAATATTATCAATATGTTGTGATAATTTAAGAATTCTTTGATTATCATAAGATAATAATTTTTCTTCGCTTAAAATTTTTGTCGTGTAAATATCACTATAAAAATTCTTTAAATCTTCTTCAGAAGCATTTTCTTTTATAACAATATTTTCATCTACTTTTTCAAATAAATCAGTTTTTTCTTCCTTGTATTTATTATATACATCTAATGCTTCTATTTCTTGATAAAAATGAGTTAAATAATGATCAAATTTTTCATTTGAAATCGTAATTTCGCTATCAACTAAACTTACATATATATAATTTTTATTATTATTGACTTTATCTTTATAGTCATCTTTATTTTCGCTTTCAAAATCTGCGACTATTTCATACTTTTTATCTTTTATTTCAGCAATTACATAATATCCTAGATCAAATAATTCACCATTAAATGTTTCTCTTGATTCCACAATATCAGTAACATTATTAGCTATTGGACTACAAATAAAACTTGAAATAAGACTTCCTAAAAGGAATGCTAATAATAAATCCATAATAGCCGCACAAACTCTTTTAAACGAAGATGCTTTTTTAATTTCCATATTTACCCTTTCTTTTTTAAATTTATGTATATATTATATATTATAAAATTTAAAATTAATATTATTTTGCTAAACAATAAAATTATAAATATTTTTTACCTTTATAAACATACAATTATTTAGGGGGAATAAATGTGAAAAGCACTCTTAAACTTTATATTGTGAATCAAGGTGATTCATTAGAAAGCATAGCAAAAAAAATGAATTGCAATATAGATGAAATAAAACAATTAAATCGATTAATAAAAAATAAATTAATAACTAATCAACCATTACTTGTACCTTTTAAAGAATTAGATGAAACAAGAGAAATGTCTAATATGCTTTCTAATGATGAAATGCTTATTTTATTATTTCAAATTAAAGAAACATTTTTAACAGGATTATTTTGTTTTGATGCTTACGATTTAATGTATAATAAAACTTTAAATTATATAAATAAAATTAGTGATGATACAAAAAGAAATCTTTTTCTTAGAAAACTTTTAAATTTTCCAGCAATACTTATTCGCAAAGATGAAAAGCAACTAATAAATTATGAAAAAGATTTAAAAAAGTTACTAGAAGAAATAGAGGATAAAGAAAACACTCAACTTAATAAAACAAATCTAAAATATCTTAGTGAACAATATCAACTTTATATTTTAAAAATTGGAAATAAAAACTATAAAGAAGCAGAAAACATTTTTAATAATATTTTAAATACTATTAATCTTTTTTAATCTTATAAATTTTTTCAAAAAAAAAGAAACTGCGGCAAAGCAGTTTCTTTTAATTTTGAGCAATAATTATTTAAGAATTTCGTTAACTGTACCAGCACCAACAGTTCTTCCACCTTCACGGATAGAGAATTTAGTACCTTTTTCAATAGCAACAGGGTGAATTAATTCAACTGTTAATGTTACATTGTCACCTGGCATGACCATTTTAACATCTTCTGGAAGAGTAATAACACCTGTAATATCAGTTGTACGGAAATAGAATTGAGGACGATAATTTGTTAAGAATGCAGTATGACGTCCACCTTCTTCTTTTGTTAAAACGTAAACAGAAGCAACGAATTTTGTATGTGGGTTAACTGTTCCAGGTTTAGCAAGAACTTGTCCACGAACAACTTCTTCACGAGTTACACCTCTTAAAAGAACACCGACATTATCACCTGCTTGAGCAAAATCAAGTGATTTACGGAACATTTCAAGACCTGTAATAACTGATTTCTTTGTTTCTTTAATACCAACAATTTCGACTTCATCGTTTAATCTAGCTGTACCACGTTCGACACGTCCTGTAACAACAGTTCCACGTCCTGTAATAGTAACAACATCTTCGATAGCAAGAAGGAATGGTTTATCAACATCACGTTGTGGATCAGGAATATATGTATCGACAGCATCCATTAATTCAACAATAGCTTTTTCTGCTTCTGCATCACCTTGTAATGCTTTTAAAGCAGATCCACGGATAATTGGAGTATCATCTCCTGGGAATCCATAAGAACTTAAGATATCTCTAATATCCATTTCAACTAAATCGATTAATTCTGGATCATCGACTTGATCACATTTATTTAAGAAGACAACAATGTAAGGAACACCAACTTGTCTAGCGAGAAGAATGTGTTCACGTGTTTGAGGCATAACACCATCACTTGCAGCAACTACAAGGATTGCGCCATCCATTTGAGCAGCACCAGTAATCATGTTTTTAACATAGTCAGCATGACCTGGGCAGTCTACGTGAGCATAATGTCTTTTTGCTGTTGAATATTCAATATGTGCAGTATTAATTGTAATACCACGTGCTTTTTCTTCTGGAGCAGCATCGATTTGATCATATGCTTTCTTTTCAGATAAGCCTTTTTTAGCTAATACAGAAGTAATAGCTGCGGTTAAAGTTGTTTTACCATGATCGACATGGCCAATTGTACCAATGTTAACATGGACTTTGCTTCTGTCAAATTTTTCTTTTGCCATTTTTAAGTTTCCTCCTATTTTTATACTTGTTATAGCATTTATTTTAACGTATTTTTTTTATAAAATCAATATATTTACTATTGTAAACAATGATTTTAACGTAAGTTATTTTGTTTGAGATTTTTTAATAATTTCATCTGCAACAAATTTAGGACATTCTTCATAACGATCAAGTTCCATAGTATAATTACCACGACCCTTAGTGATTGAACGAAGATCTGTAACATAACCAAACATTGTAGCAAGTGGAACTGAAGCATCAATTACTTCGGCATTACCACGAGAGAAATATCCATTAACATTACCACGTCTTGAAGCAATATCTCCCATGACATCACCTAAATATTCGTTTGGTACTGTAACTTCTACTTTCATAATTGGTTCTAAGATAACAGGATCACATTTACGTGCTGCTTCTTTTAAAGCAAGAGATGCAGCAACTTTGTAAGC
Organism: uncultured Bacilli bacterium; assembly: GCA_947632435.1. Lineage (GTDB taxonomy): Bacteria > Bacillota_I > Bacilli_A > RFN20 > CAG-449 > CANRPC01. The sequence goes on from CANRPC010000027.1 coordinate 15,208, forward strand.
TGCTTCAGAAGAGTCAACATCATGGTAAGATCCATCAAATAATGTAGCTTTAATATCAATTATTGGATAGCCTGCAAGTAAACCTCTATCAAGTGATTCTTTTAAACCATCCGCGGTTGGTTTGATATATTCTTTTGGAACAACACCACCAACAATAGCGTCTACGAATTCAAATCCTTTTCCTGGATTTGGTTCAAAACGAATCCAAACATGTCCATATTGACCATGACCACCAGATTGTTTAATATATCTTCCTTCACATTCTGCTGTTTTACGAATAGTTTCACGATATGCTACTTGTGGAGCACCGACATTAACTTCAACACCAAATTCATCTTTCAAACGTGTTACAAAAACATCAAGATGTAATTCACCAACACCAGCAATAATAGTTTGGCCAGTTTCTTGGTCTGTATAAAATTTAAATGTTGGATCTTCTTCAGCAAGTTTTAATAATCCTGCTGTCATTTTATCTTGGTCCGCTTTAGTTTTTGGTTCAACAGCTTCATTAATAACTGGATCAGAGAATTTAATAGACTCTAAGATTATTGGGTGGTCTTCATCGCAAAGAGTATCACCTGTAGATGTTGATTTTAATCCAACTGCAGCGCCAATATCTCCTGCTAAAACTTCTTCAACTTCATTACGTTTATTAGAATGCATTAAAACCAAACGTGAAAATCTTTCTTTTACACCTTTTGTAGCATTTAAAACATAAGAACCTGATTTAGCAACACCACTATAAACTCTAAAGAATGCTAAACGACCAATAAATGGATCTGTCATAATTTTAAAAGCTAAAGCAGCAAAAGGAGCATCATCTCTTGGTTCACAAACAACTTCATTGCCATCTAAATCATGACCAACAGCATGTTTAATATCAACTGGAGAAGGTAAATAATCTACAATTGCATCAAGTAATGGTTGAACACCTTTATTTTTATAAGCTGAACCTGCTAAAACTGGGAAAAATTCACCTGCTAAAACACCTTTACGAATTGCTGCCTTTGTTTCTTCTAAAGTTGGCTCTTCACCTTCTAGAACTTTCATCATAACATCATCATCGTAATTAGCGATTTTTTCAAATAATTCTTCTCTTAGTTTTGAAACTATAGATAGATATTCTTCTGGAATACTTACTTCTTGAGGATGCTCACCCTTTACATCAGAGTAAACGTATGCTTTTTGCTCAACAATATCAATAACACCTTTTAATGATGATTCTAAGCCAATTGGATATTGAATAGCTGCAGCATTAGCACCCAATTTTTCACCAATAGAGCGAACTGACATTTCAAAATCAGCACCAATAGCATCCAACTTATTAACAAAAACTATTCTTGGAACATTATATTTACTACCTTGTCTCCAAACTGTTTCTGTTTGAGGTTCAACACCATTTTTACCATCAAGTACAGTAACTGCACCGTCAAGAACACGAAGTGAACGTTCAACTTCAGCAGTAAAATCAACATGGCCAGGAGTGTCGATTAAATTAATTCTATGACCTTTCCAAAAGCATGTTGTTGCAGCTGAAGTAATTGTGATACCTCTATCTTGTTCTTGTTTCATCCAGTCCATCGTGGCTGTACCATCATGGGTATCACCAATCTTATAAACTTTACCTGTATAAAACAAAATTCTTTCTGAAACAGTGGTTTTACCAGCATCAATATGAGCCATAATACCAATATTTCTTGTATTTTCAATTTTTGTTTGACGAGCCATAATCCCTCCTCATTACCAACGGTAATGTGCGTAAGCTTTATTAGCCTCAGCCATTTTGTGAGTATCTTCTCTTTTCTTAACAGATGCACCTGTGCCATTAGCAGCATCAATAATTTCACCTGCAAGACGATCTTCCATACTCTTTTCATTTCTCAATCTAGAATATTGTACTAACCAACGAAGACCTAAAGTAACTCTACGTTCTGCAGAAACTTCAACAGGTACTTGGTAATTAGCAGCACCTATTCTTTTTACTCTTAATTCAAGTGCAGGCATAATGTTGCCAATAGCAACTTCAAAAACTTCCATTGCAGGTTTTCCAGTTTTTGCTTCAATTTTTTTGAAGGCATTATATAAGATACCTTGAGCAGTACCTTTTTTACCATCAACCATTATTTTGTTAATTAATCTTGTAACCAATTTTGAATTATAAATTGGGTCTGGTAACACATCGCGTTTTGCGACTGATCCTTTACGTGGCATTATAAATTCCTCCTTTCCTAAATCCTAATTATTGTTTTTTGGAATAAATATAATACTTATTTTTTATTGTTATTTAACTGGTTTTGGTTTTTTCGTACCATATAGTGATCTACCTTGTTTACGATCATTTACACCAGCACAATCTTTAACACCACGAATTATGTGATAACGAACACCTGGAAGATCTTTAACACGACCACCACGAATAAACACTGTTGAGTGTTCTTGTAAATTATGACCTTCACCACCAATATAAGCGGTTACTTCATAGCCATTTGACAAACGAACACGAGCATACTTTCTCAAAGCAGAGTTTGGTTTTTTAGGGGTCATAGTACCAACACGAGTACAAACTCCTCTTTTTTGTGCTGAGCTTTGTAAAGTTTGCTTTTTAGCAAGAGAATTCCAGCGGAAGTTTAATGCTGGAGCTTTTGACTTTTCAACGGATTTACTACGTCCTTGACGAATTAATTGATTAATTGTAGGCATTGAAAATTCTCCTTTCCTTCAATTTCTTTACTTTGTAAGCAACAATTCCGGGTGTTTTATTTTCTTCTAAAAAAATATGTTGCAAAGCAACTTAAAACCGAATTTGTCGCGCGTACTTTATTAATATAGCAAATTTTTTTCTCACTATTCAAGACTTTTTTTATTTTATATTAAATTATTTATTTAACAAAACTTAGAAAAAACGTTAAAAAACAGCTAATTTAATGCCTTTTCGTGAATAAAATTATCTTTAAAATTATAAAAAATTACTTCGTTTATACACATTTCATACACCTAAATATGTTTATTAAATAATACAAAAAAAAATAAAAGGGCAAGTATATTTTGTATATTAATAAAATACATGCCCTCTAAAAATTTTATTATTGCTGTTTTTTTGATTTTTTAGTAATCGGCGGTTCTGTTGGTAAACTCATTACTTCTTTATATACTCCATCCATTACACCATTTTGACCAAGAGAATGATATTGGCAATACATATTATTAAAATTTTCTTTATCTTGAATAGAAATCCAACCTCTTTTTTTACATGCTTTATACGATTCTAATAATCGATCTCTTAGTAATGCTTGTATTCCTAATTTAAGATATTCAATTTCTAATCTATGAGTTTTATTTTTTTTACTGAATGTTGTAATTAACCATTGAACAAATAATGTAATTAAAGATGGAATACCTATTATTGTTAAAATTTGGTATAATTCCATTTTTTATTTCCTAATCAAAATATCTATTCTTTTTTATGTTTATTTACAAATTCGGTTACTTCTTCTTTAGTTACTTTTCCATCTTTTAAAATATCAAGCACTTCATGAGCTGTTTTTGCTGCAGATGTCCAATCATTATTATACCAATAAGTTATTGCTGTAATTACTACAGTTAATATAAATGAAATCCATTGATATACAACTGATGAAGCAAAACTTGTTTTAGCAAATAATGCTATGCATTGATTAATATAAACTAAAATTTGTAAGATTGTTCTTAAAATTGTTCCTACTTTATTATTCATCATTAAACCTCCTTTATTTTTTATAATTTATTGGACAGATGTATTTTCCAATTTTGCTAACCTTGTTTCCAAGCTTTCTATTTTTTCTTTTAAAGTTGAAACTTCATTAAGCAATGAATTTACAACCTCAAATA
>CANRPC010000028.1 GCA_947632435.1 uncultured Bacilli bacterium
ATTCAATGGTGTGAGGTGAGGTTTCATTTATGAAAGAGGTGAAAAAATAATAAACTACTAGAATTTTAAAAATGATTTTATTATTATATTGTTATAATAGTTGTAATACGATAGCAATTATCGTACTAATTAATTTAAGTATTAGAATCATGACTTCTAATACTTTTTTTATTTTTTCATTGCTTTTCATTATGCTTTTTTTAAAGAATTTTGCAAACCCTTATATGGTTTATTGTAAAACATTTTATTAAATCATTAACAATTTTATTCACCCATAAAAAAACTGTTGCCTAAATAAGCAACAGTAATTTTTATTTAGAATTAAATATAAAATGATTATCAATAAAATCAATTTGTATTATTGAATTTTCTTTGATGCTACCATTTATTAATCCTTTTGCAATCGGTGTTTCAATCTCTTTTTGGATGAAACGTTTTAAAGGTCTTGCACCATAAATTTTATCAAAACCATTTTTTGTAATTGCTTTTAAACTATTATCAAGAAGTTCAATTTTTATATTCTTTTTATTCAATCTTGCTTCTAATTCTTTAATAAATTTCATAGCAATTTGTGAAATTAAACTTTCATCAAGAGAGTTAAAATAAATAATATCATCAATACGATTTAAAAATTCTGGTTTAAAATGATCTTTTAATTCACTTAAAACTTTTTGACGATTAGTTTCATTATTACCTTCAAGTAAATAATTTGATCCAATATTAGAAGTCATAATTAAAATGGTATTTTTAAAATCCACTAAACGTCCTTTAGAATCAGTTAATCTTCCATCATCTAATACTTGTAATAAAATATTAAAGACATCTGGATGAGCTTTTTCAATTTCATCAAGTAAAATAATAGAATAAGGTTTTCTTCTAACAGCTTCGGTTAATTCACCACCTTCTTCATAACCTACATATCCTGGTGGAGCGCCCAAAAGTCTTGATACAGAAAATTTTTCCATATATTCTGACATATCAATTCTTATCATTTGATTTTCTGAATCAAATAAATTTAGCGCTAAAGATTTGGCAACTTCTGTTTTACCTACACCCGTTGGTCCAAGAAAAAGGAAACTTCCTAATGGACGGTTTTCATCATTAATTCCAGCACGCGATCTTAAAATTGCATCACTAACTAATTCTAATGCTTCATCTTGTCCGATAACTCTTTTTGCAAGATTATTTTTTAAATCTAACAATTTTTGACTTTCAGATGCTTTCAATTTTTGAATTGGTATACCTGTCCATTTACTTACAACTGCCGCTATATTTTCAATTTTCACAACATCATCAAGCAATTTATTTTCTTTATTATTTTTTAATTTTTCAATTTCTTTTTCTAATTCAGGAATTGTTTGATATGAAAGTTTTGCTGCTTCTTCATAGTTGGCATTAACCATAGCTTTATCAAGAGAAATTTTTGCTTTTTCTAAATCTCCTTTTAAACTTTTAATTTTAGTTAATCCTTCTTTTTCTTCAAGCCATTTGGCTTTTAAAGAAGCTTCTTTTTCTTTTAAACTAGCTAATTCTTTATCAATAGAAGATATCATTTCGTTTGAAGAAACAACATTATCTTTAGCTATAGAAATTTTTTCAATTTCTAATTGAGCAATACGTCTAGAAACTTCATCTAGTTCTATTGGCATTGAATCAATTTGCATTCTTACTGAAGCGCATGCTTCATCAATTAAATCTATGGCTTTATCTGGTAAAAACCTATCACTTATATATCTTTTTGATAATGTAACCGCAGCGATTAAAGCATTATCTAATATTTTTACTCCATGATGCGTTTCATATCTTTCTTTTAATCCTCTTAAAATAGATAATGTATCTTCCATATTTGGTTCATCGACCATGACTTTTTGCATTCTTCTTGCAAAAGCAGCATCTTTTTCAATATATTTTTGATATTCATCTAAAGTCGTCGCACCAATACAATGGAGTTCACCTCTTGCAAGCATCGGTTTTAATAAATTTGCCGCATCCATTGCACCATCAGTTTTACCTGCTCCAATTAGAGTGTGAATTTCATCAATAAATAAGATAATTTGTCCATTACTTTTTTCAATTTCTTTTAAGGTAGCTTTTAAACGATCTTCAAATTCACCACGATATTTAGCACCTGCAATCAATGCTCCTAAATCTAATTCAAAAACCGTTTTATCTTTTAATGACAAAGGAACATCTTGTTTAAATATACGCCATGCTAAGCCCTCAACAATTGCAGTTTTACCAACACCTGGTTCACCAATTAAAACTGGATTATTTTTCGTTTTTCGTGATAAAATTTCAATAACTCTTCTTATTTCTTCATCACGTCCAATAATTGGATCTAATTTTCCTTTAGCAACTTCATCTATTAAGTCACGACCATATTTTTTTAATACTTCGTATTTATTTTCAGGATTTTCATCATCTACATGATTATTTCCTCTTATTTCTTTAATAATTTGTACAAATTTATCTTTGGTAAAATTATCAAGTTTAGTAAGTTTATTAACTAAAGAATGTCTTGAAGCAAAAATTGCTATAATTAAATGTTCGGTTGATAAAAATGAATCTTGCATTTTTTCTCTTATTTTATCTGCTTCAAATAAAAGTTGATTCATATCATTAGATAAATAAGGATTATTAACAAGTGAAGACTTAACACGATTTGCTATAGCTTCATTTATAAGATCTTCAACATTTTTTATATTTACTTTTGCCCTTTTTAAAACATTCAAAAACATGGAATCACTATCATTAAGCATAGCTTTTAAAAAATGTGGAATATCTACTTCTTGCGATGAAGAATCTTTAGCAATACCTAAAGCATTATTTAAGATATAAGTTACTTTTTCTGTAAGTTTATTAGTCATAAAACATCACCTCTACTTTTATTTTATGTCAATTTAGCACTCTTTATTATCGACTGCTAAAATTATTATAGCACTAGTTTTAGCACTGTCAATACACGAGTGCTAATTTTTTTAAATTTTTTTCTTGTTTTGCTATTTGCTTTATAATAAATTAAAATTTAATAAGAGGAAACTTTATGTATAAAAAACCAATTTTAATTTTTTCATTACTTACTTTTTTATCTTTATGTTCTTGTGTTAAGGCTTCATCTAGTAGTTCTAATTATGAATCTAAAAGCGAAGAAAATTTTAACTCTACTTCAAATGATCAAATTACTTCAAATGAAAATACTTCTTCATTGAATAGTGAAACAACCAGTTTTTCTTATGAAGGAAATTTAAAAATAAATAAAGCAATTGGTTATTTAGAATCAATAATTCTTGAATGGGAAAAAATAAATGATGCAAATAAATATGAAGTATTATATAAAAGTATTAATGATTCATCTTATTTAAAATGTGATGATATGTTAATTCGTGAATATGATAATCATTTTAGATGTGATATTCTTGGGCTCAAAGAAGATGAATACGAAATCAAAATCATCGCTTTAAATGATAATAAAGAATTAGTTTCTTCAACTTTAAATTTAAGAACGAAATCTCATATTCGTGAAGGATTTGCTTTTAAAAATGGCTCTGCTTCTGGTGCATATAATGATGATGGAACATTAAAAAATAATGCCCAAGTTATTTATATTAGTAAACATAATGCCAAAATAGTTGAAGCAAATATTGATGGCACTATCTATAAAGGTTTACAAGCAATATTAGATGGCAAACAAAAAAGTGGTAGTAATATTCCTTTAGATATTCGAATAATTGGTTTAATTGAAAATAATGATGTTGATTATTTTTCCTCCACTAGTGAAGGAATACAAATTAAAGGCAAAAAATCTTTTCAAGAAATGAATTTAACTATTGAAGGCGTTGGAAATGATGCGACAATAAAAGGATTTGGATTTTTAATCAGAAATTGTAAAAATGTAGAAATAAGAAATCTTGGAATTATGAATTTTTTAGATGATGGAATATCATTAGACACTGATAATTCTAATATTTGGATACATAACAACGATTTATTTTATGGGCAAAATAAAGGAGGAGATCAAGAAAAAGGTGATGGTGCGTTAGATACTAAATTATCAACTAATATAACACATTCTTTTAATCATTTTTTTGATTCAGGAAAAAGCAATCTTCAAGGAATGAAAGAAGAATCACAAGATAATCTTATAACTTATCATCATAATTGGTTTGATCATTCTGATTCTCGTCATCCTCGAGTAAGAACATGTTCTGTTCATGTATATAATAATTATTATGATGGCATATCAAAATATGGAATTGGTGCTACGATGAAAGCTAGTATTTTTTCCGAAGCAAATTATTTTAGAAACACTAAAAAACCAATGCTTATTTCAATGCAAGGTACAGATGTTAAAAACGGAACGGGTACATTTTCTAATGAAGATGGAGGCATGATTAAAGCTTACAATAATCATATTGATGGAGTTGGACTTTCTTCATTTATTCCTTATTCAGCAACAAATAATACGCAATTTGATGCTTATGTTGCTTCCACAAGAGATGAAATTGTTCCTTCTTCTATTAAGGCATATCAAGGTGGTGCAACTTATTCTAATTTTGATACATCTCAAATAATGTATAGCTATAATGTTCAATCACCAGAAGAAGCTAAAATAACTGTTACAACTTATGCAGGAAGAGTTGAAGGCGGTGATTTTAAATTCTTTTTTGATAGTCAAGAAGATTATAATTACAATGTAATTCCAGCATTAAGAAAGGCAATTGATGAATATAAATCAGGTTTAATAAGAATTCAAGGTGAAAATAATAATGATAATATTGATTCTTCTCAAGAGACTTCAATAATTGATCAAGATGTTGAACATAATTTTACTGAAAACAAATTAGAATCAAAATATTTTAAATTTATTGGTTCTTTATCTTCTAGTAAAGGAAGCATTAATTATGAAGGTAAAACATTAACTACTGCTTTAAAAATGGAAAGTAGTAGCGAAATTAGTTTTACATTAAATAAAGATATGAATTTAACTTTGCTTTTCAATAGCGATTTTACATCCAATAATGGTATTAAAATAGACGAAAAAAAATATCCCGTTAATCAAGGGATATTTAATATAAATTTAAAAAGTGGTGAACACAAAATTACTAAAGGTGATTCATCTAATTTATTCTATATAGCATTAAAAGGGGCTTAAAATCCCCTTTTTTTATACTTATTTTGTTCCAAAAATACGATCACCAGCATCGCCTAATCCTGGAATAATATATCCTTTTTCATTTAATCTTTCATCTAAACAAGCAAGATATATATGAACATCTGGATGTGCTTTTTCTACTGCATCAACACCTTGCTTGCAACCAACTAAACACATTAGGCGAATATTTTTATAACCTCTTTTTTTTATAGCCGAAATTGCTGCGCAGGCGCTGCCACCAGTAGCAAGCATTGGATCAACCACAACAACTAAAGGGTTTTCAACAACAGGTAATTTAAAATAATATTCATGCGGAACAAGTGTTTCTTCATCACGAAACATACCAATATGTCCAATTCGCGCGGTAGGAATCATATTTCTAACTCCATCAACCATTCCAATTCCTGCACGTAAAATAGGAGCTAAAATAATTTTATAATCCAATTTTTTCTTTTTTAATTTAGATCCAGTTGGAGTAGTGATAATCTCATCAGTTTCATGTACTGCAAGATCTTTGAAGACTTCAAAAGACATTAATGAAGCAATTTCATCAAGCGATTCTCTAAATTCTTTAGATTTAGTCTTTTCATCGCGCATAATAGACATTTTTATTTCAATTAAAGGGTGGTGAATAATCGTTAACATTTTAATTACCTCTTTCATTTTTATTATACTTAAAAAAAGGATATTAATAAATATTTATTTATAAAGAATAAATGTAATTTTTATTTTTTTATAGAATCATAAAACTCTTTATTTTATTTTGTAAATATTGTATTGTATTATTAAATTCAAAAAAAGGAGATTTTTATTAACGTGGACCCCTCGTCGCTTACTATTCAAATCATTATAATTATTATTTTAGTCATTTTTTCTGCTTTTTTTTCAGGATGTGAAACTGCTTTTACATCTTCAAATCGTATTCGTTTAAGAACTCTTGCTGATGAAGGCAATAAACGTGCAGAAAAAGTTTTAAATTTATTAGATAAATATGATCGTTTTATATCCACCGATCTTATTGGTAATAACTTAGTCAATATTATGTCAACCTCAATAGCCACAGTAATGTTTGTTAACATTGCTTTACATTTTGGATGGGGTGAAAATATTGGCACTACATTATCAACTATAGTAATGACTTTATTAGTTCTTACTTTTGGTGAAGTTCTTCCTAAAGGAATTGCTAAAGCTATGCCTGAAAAAATGGCTATGTTTTGTTATCCTTTAATTAAATCTTTAACATATATATTTCTTCCAATTAGCATAATTTTTGAAAAATTACAACGTGTTGCTTTACGTTTATTTAAAAAAGAAAATAAAGATAACTCAATTACTGAAGATGAATTACTTACTATTATTGATGAAATTGAAGAAGAAGGAAAAATAAAGCCTTATGAAAAGGAATTAATTTCTTCTGCAATAAAATTTGATGATATTGAGGTCAAAGAAATTGTAACACCAAGAAATGAAATCGTAGCAATTGAACAAAATGCCTCAGTTGATGAAATTCATAATGTTTTTAAAGAATCAAAATTTACAAGACTTCCTGTTTATAAAGACTCTATAGATAATATAATTGGTGTCTTAAATGAAAAAGATTTTTACCAAGAATTAATGGATTTAGAAGATCATCCTGATAAAGAATTTAAAATTAAAGATTATATGAAACCCGTACATTTCTTTTATGATGAAGCAAAAATTTCTATAGTTTTTCGTCAATTTAAAGAAAACAAATTTCATCTTGCGGTTGTTTTAGACCAATTTGATGGAACTTTAGGTATTATTACTTTAGAAGATGTATTAGAAGAACTTGTTGGTGAAATTTTTGATGAAAATGATGAAATTTATAATGAAACCCAAGAAATTCAAGAAGGAAAATATGTAGTATCTGGTAAAGAAATGCTTTATGATGCTTTTGATACAATGGAAATTGAAATCCCAGAAGATTTAGAAAACCAAACAGTTAATGCTTGGGCTTCACAAAATCTTGAACATATACCAGTTTCTGGAGATAATTTCTTATTTGATGATGAATGGAAAATAACTATATTATCTGCAAGTAAAAAAGGAGCAATCTCTTTGAGATTTGAAAAAATTTAATCTATATGAAACCTTTAGCAGATTTATATCGCCCTACAAAGCTTGAAGAAGTTGTTGGACAAAAACATTTAATCGGAGAAAATAAACCTTTAAAAAAAATAATTGATAGTAAAAGAATACCAAATATGATTTTTTATGGTCCTTCTGGTACTGGTAAAACAACTATAGCAAGAATAATTGCTAATAGTATAAATAAACGATTTTTTTCTTTAAATGGTACAACAAGTGGAACAAAAGATATTAAAGAAATTATTTCTTTACCAAAAGAAATAGATAAAGATGAAGGTGTAATTTTATATTTAGATGAAATTCAATATTTATCAAAAAAGCAACAACAATCTTTACTTGAATGTATTGAAGATGGGGAAATTACTTTAATCGCCTCAACCACAGAAAATCCATATTTTTATATTTATGGAGCAATTTTATCCCGATGTCTTGTTTTTGAATTTCATAAAGTACCTGCTTATGAAATTGAAAAACATTTAGAGAACACTTTAAAAAAATATAGTGTAAAAGAAAATGTGAAATTTGATATAGAAAAAAACCTCTTATATACTTTAGGATTAAGATCTGGTGGTGATGTAAGAAAAGCAATGAATTTTCTTGATGCTTTAATTCTTACCTCTTCATTTATGAACAATACTTATAAATTAGAAATGTCATCAGTAGACGCTATATCATCTTTTCAAGGTTCAAGATATGATAAAGATGGTGATGAACATTACGATATTTTATCAGCTTTTCAAAAATCTATAAGAGGTAGTGATCCTGATGCTTCAATATTTTATCTTGCAAAATTATTGACAAGTGGTGATATTTTATCACCTATAAGAAGATTATTAGTGATTGCTTCAGAAGATATTGGTCTAGCATATCCAACTGCTATTAGCATTGTTAAAGCATGTTGTGATAGTGCTTTACAACTTGGTTTACCAGAAGCAAGAATCCCTTTAGCTGAAGCTACCATATTTTTAGCAACATGTCCAAAATCCAATAGCGCAATAAATGCAATCGATAAAGCTATGGATGATGTATTAAAAGGTGTTGGAGTTAATATTCCAGATTATTTAAAAGATAGCCATTACCAAGGTAGTGGAAAACTTCAACATGGTATTGGTTATAAATATCCTCATAATTATAAAAATCATTATATCGAACAAAGATATTTACCATTTGATATTAGAACTAACTATTATATATATCAAGATAACAAAGTAGAAACTGTGACAAAAAAATTTTGGGAAGATATTAAAAAGAAGTAGTTAAATTAATACTTTCACTATTTTCTTCACTTGAAGAAGATTCATTATAAGAAACAGCATTCTCTGAAAAGACACTATTTTCTGTTTCATTATTAAAATCTTTAGAATTGTCCTGAATAACTTCATTATTAGAGATGGCATTAGAAAATTCGTTATTATTATTTAAAGATCTTTCAAAAACCAAAGAAGGTAGCAAAATAAAAAGACAAACTGCAAAAGTTGCAATTGTAGATAATATAACTATATATAATGATTTCCTTTTTTTCTTCTTTTTAAATTTAAAAGGTGGAATATCTTTGTTGTTTTCATCAATCATTTGATAAATTTTGTTTTCCATTATTGTTCTCCATAATAATTTTTTAATGTTTCTAAAGCCTTATAATAACGTGATGCGATTGTTTTTAAGGGAATATTTAACATTTCTTCAATATCTTTAAAAGTATATCCATAATATATTTTTAAAATAACAATATTTGCATCTTCTTTATTTAAACAGTTATTTAATTCAGGAACATAAATAATATTGTAGGAAGAAGAAGCCATATTTTGCTGAAAAGGTATTTCTTTTTTTTCTTTTTTTAAAAAATTAATACTTTCGTTTTTAGCAACAGAAGAAATATAATAAGAAATAAATCTATAATCTTTAATTTTAGAAGTAGACTGAAATATTTTTAAAAAAATGGTTTGTACTAGGTCCTCTTTATCCTCGTTATTTGTTAAATACTTACTGACGATAAAAAACACCAAGCGATAGTACTTGTTGTAGAGTTTATCAAAGGCAAGATTTTTTTCTGTTTCATCTTTGCTATTTAACTTACTAAATATTTCTTCTTCTATTTGCATTTGAACCTACTTTAAATAAGACAATATACTTTTCTTTTTTTCTTAAGGAAAATTAAAACAATAAATCTGTCGCAGTTAAAAGACCTTTTAAAGGTTCATCTTTTTTACCATTATCAGTGATTAAAATCATTACTAATCTTTTTTCATGTTTAACCTTTTTTTCAAAATCTTCTTCTAATTCGCTTAAAATAGTATTTTTACTTACAAATTTAAAACGTTCAGAAATATGATTATTTAAATATGTGTATTCTAATATATCATTAATAATTAACGATTCACTTATATTTATTTGAGGATTATATAATAAAACAGAATACAACGTTGACTCTGAAAAAATACCAATAACTTTATCTTCATTATCTAATATAGGAGCATGTGAAATCATGTTTTTAGACATATATTTCATAACATCTTTGACTAAAAAATCACATTTTATCGCATAAATTTCTTCTCTTTTTTTGGCAATATCAAAAACTTTTTTCGGATTTAATAAATGATTTATTTCTGTTTCTAAAAAATCAATTACTTCTTGAGAAATATAAAATGCATCGTAAGAATAAATTTTAGCTTCATGAACTAAAGTATTACGAATATTTCTTATTGATTCAATTGCAAACCCTCTTTCTCTTTGCCCTTTATGACTAGATTTTTTTAATTCATCTTCATATCTTTTAATACTTGAAATTGAATTAGAAAAAATATGATATTTATCTTTTAATAAATTATCTAATTGATTATAAAGCGTTAAAAATCTAGTATTTAAATCCATAATATCAAGTCCTCTTTATTTAAAATAATATATTTAGTTTATCTTTTAAAGTTTTATGTAATATTCATTTTATCTTTGATTATATTTTTAAAAAAATGGTAAATAATTTGTATTAATTTAGTAATTTTAAATTTACTAAGTAGTACTATTTAAATAAAATTTATGTTTAAAATAAGTATGAATTTATTATGCATTTATTTTGCATTTTATTTTGTATTTATTTTGCATACAGATTGAAAAATAAAAAATTTATTGATAATATATATTTATAAATTGGAGAAATTTTTATGGCAAATCTTGGTAGAGAAAATGAAACACTAGAATTTAAAGAATCCACTGCTGAATATGAAAAAGCATGTAAAGCAATTGTAGCAATGTTAAATAAATCAGGAAGAGGTACTATTTATTTTGGAGTAAAAGATAATGGTGATGTGATTGGTTTAAATATTGGCAAAGATACTTTATCTTCTTTAGCAGATCGTATTAAATCATCTATTAAACCAAGTATTTATCCTACAATTTTACCTAAAAAAATAGATGATAAAACAATTATTAGTATTACTTTTTCTGGAAATAATAAACCTTATGCCTATAAAGGTTCTTTTTATATTCGTGTTGAACAGCAAAATTTAATCGTAGATCCATTAGTTTTAAGAGAGTTAATTAAAGAAAGTCACGAATATAATGATCTTTGGGAAAATGAAATCACAAATTATGAAATTGATAATGTGGATGAAGAAACATTAAATTTATTCTATAAACGCGCTGTAGCGATGGGAAGGATTAACAAATTTGACCATACAAGTGAAGAATTATTAACTCAATTAAATTTAATGATTGATGGAAAATTAACTAATGCAGGATTATATTTATTTGGAAAAAAGTGTCCTTTAGTTTTTAAGGCAGTGGAATATCCTACAATAGAAAGACTAAATCCTATAGATTTAAAAAGATTTGAAGGAAATATTTTTCAATTAATTGATAAAGTATTCAATTTTATAAATCAAAAAATGCGTTGGA
Source organism: uncultured Bacilli bacterium (assembly GCA_947632435.1). GTDB lineage: Bacteria > Bacillota_I > Bacilli_A > RFN20 > CAG-449 > CANRPC01. The sequence continues at coordinate 11,150 of CANRPC010000028.1, forward strand.
GTGTAGAAATTAATGACTTACAAAGAAAAGAAAATCCTGAAATTCCTCTTGTAGCATTAAGAGAAATAATTGTTAATTCTTTGGTGCATTGCGATTACCATGCAGATTCAGAACATCAAATAAGTATTGATCCAGATTATATCGAAATTTATAATCCTGGTACATTTGGTGAATTTTCTCCTTTAGATTATGTTGAAAAAATATTACCATCACGAACAAAGCATAAAACTATTCAAGAAATTGTCTTTAAAGCATTTGATATAGAAACACTTGGAAGAGGATTAAAAAGAATGGATAATGCATGTAAAGAAAATAATGTAAGTTGGAGTTTTAATAAATTTGATTTTGGGTTTTCCTTTATTTTTAAAAGAAAAAAGAATAAATATAAAGATATATCAAATGATGCCAAAAAAATTGTAAATTTTATGGAAGAAAATCATGAAATATTAGAAAATGCATCAATAGCCATGAGTATTTTAAATAAAAAAAGTCGTTTTACCTATCAAGTAATCAAAGAATTAACCGATCATGATGTTATAAAAAGAATAGGTTCTAATAAAACTGGCTATTGGAAGTTGATCAAATAAGCTAAATTTATTATGCATTTATTTTGCATTTTATCTTGCATTTATTTTGCATAACAAAATAATTTTTATTTTATATTATATATCAAAATTATTAATATTTTCTAAGCTTGAAGCATTAATATCTTTTCAAGTAAACTAAAAATATTATTTGGAGGGAACATATATAAGAATAATTTCCCTATCTAAATTTATCTGCTTTTCTAATACAATAATAACATTTGAATATTATTCAATATAATTGAATTTTAAAATATAAAAAAAATGCACAAAAAAAGAGAATTTTTGCCATTAATTGTCAAATTTAGTGCAGCAAAAATAAGATTATTAAAAAATATTAATGAAAAAGGGTTTGTTTTTGTCTTGATTTTAACTATTGATATTACCTAGTAACCATTTTATCAACAGATAATTACAACATAATGCGTATTATGTATTTATTATTACGCAGGAAGGAGTTTTATCTATATGGAATCAAAACAGGTAACAAACAATAATTCACATGAAAAAGAACTTGTTACATTTTTTATAAAACTACCTAAATTTAAGTCAAATAAAGAGAAAATAATTTCTTCTTTAACTTTAATATGATTTACATCAACTGCTTTAAACATTAATTAATTAAATTTGAGAAAATAATTAATAAAGTCCGAAAAATCGGACTTTTAAACATAAATTGGTGACCCATAGGAGGCTCGAACTCCTATTCTTCTCCTTGAGAGGGAGACGTGTTAACCAGTTCCACTAATGGGCCAATACGTGGTTATATTTAACCACGATTATTTTAAAACTTCAAGAGCTTTTGTAATTCTACGAATTACTTCATTTTTTCCTAATACTTTTAAAACATAATATAAATTAGGTGATTGTTTTGATGTTGTTAGAGCAATTCTTACCATTTCTGCAACATCACCAACATGACCAATATAAATATCTTTATTAGCTTTAAATGTTTTATTGTTTTCAGCAAAATGATGTTTATTAGCTAAAGATTTTAAACAAGCAAACCATGTTTGTTCATCAACTTCATCAAAATTTAAATTATTCATAAATTCATTTAAAATATCATAAATAATTTTTTTATCAAAATTACTATTAAATGGTAGTCCTTTTTTAAACATTTCTTCATATTCTTCTTTATAAAAGAATAAATTTTTTGGTAATATTTCAGAAAATTTAATGTAATCTTTTCTTGGATTTTCTTTTTCTCTTTCAATGTTAATAATTTCTTTAAAAAATGTTGGATCTTTTAATAATACTTCTTCTAAATGCTTATCATAAATTTGAGCATATTTTAATGTTTCATCATATAATTTTTCTTTAGAATATCTTGCTAATAATTCTTTAGAAATATTTTCTAATTTAGCTAAATCAAATAAAGCACCATCTTGCGACATTTTAGAAAAAGTAAAACTAAAATCATCAAATGATAGATTAGGATTTTCACTATGCCATTCTTCATAATTAGAATTAGCAATTGTATATAAATATTCTAATATTGCTTCTTGAGGATAACCTTCTTTAAGAAAATATGCAATAGCTGCTTCGTTATCTTTTCTTTTTGATAACTTACGTTTATTACCATTATCTAATTTCATAATTACTGGTAAATGTGCATATTTAGGAGCTTGCCAATTCATAGTGCTAAATAATTCTAAATGAATAGGTAATGAAGATAACCATTCTTCACCGCGTGAAACAATTGTAGTGTGCATAAAATGATCATCCACAAGATGAGCAAAATGGTATGTAGGTAGTCCATCAGATTTATAAATAACTATATCTTGGTCATTTTCAGAAAGAAATAATTTACCTCTTACTAAATCATTAACTTCAATTTTTCTTTCATGATAACCTTCAGAACGAAAACGAATTACATAAGGAACTCCTGCTTTAATTTTTGCAATTTGTTCTTCTAAAGTTAAAAGTCGGCATTTAGCGTATTGACGATAATATCCTGGTGTAACATGATTCTTTTCTTGAGTTGTTCTTAAAGCATCTAAATCTTCTTTAGTACAAAAACAAGGATAAGCTTTCCCTTTTATCAATAAATCTTTTATAACTACGCGATATATATCCGCGCGTTCTGATTGAATATATGGCCCATAATTACCTTTTTGACTATCACCATAATATCCTTCATCTGGTACTATATTAAATACAGCTAGTTGATCTAATAATTCTTTACCAGAACCTTCGACTTCTCTTTTTGTATCTGTATCTTCTAAACGTGTATAAAATACTCCATTTGATTGTTTAGCAACTTTATAAGCAACTAAACTTGTAAATAACGAACCAGTATGTAAAAATCCAGTAGGCGAAGGAGCAAAACGAGTTACTTCTGCACCAATAGGTAAATCTCTTTTAGGATATCTTTTTTCAAGATCATCAACTGTCATTGTAACATGAGGAAAAATTAAATCCGCTAAATCTTTTGTTGTCATCATTCACCTTAATTAATAGATAATGCTATTAATATTCCTTTCTTAGAGAACTAATAATTCGTAAAATGTATCGAATTTCTTATATTTTTAGTCTATTTAACGTTCTCAAAAAATTAATTTAGACTTAATTAAAACTTTTTGTTTATTTTATCATATATTTAAATTTAAAACATCATAAAGTATTTATTTTATTGGCTTTAAATAAAATCTTCCATATAAATTATGTACATGTAAAACTGATATAAACGCTTTACTATCAACTTCTCTTGCAACTTTAACAGCAGTTTTTATTTCACTTGCCGAAACATCCATATAAATTATTTTTCTAGGTGTTCCTTTATATGCACCTTTACCATCTACAATAGTGCAACTATGAGGTAAATTAGTAATTAATATTTGAGCCATTTCTTCAGATTCAGTTATTATTTGAAGTTGTAATTTTTTATTTCTTAAACATAATGCATCAACTACGCGAGAAACAACAAATAAATAAACTATAGAATATAATGCTTTATTTGCATATTCTTTTGGTCCTTTTAAAAAGGTAAAAGAAAGAATAATTATCGCATTAAATATTAAAAGATATTTACCCATAGAAGAATGTGTTTTTGATGAAATGTAAATAGAAATGATATCTACACCACCAGCTGAATGACCAAAGCGCACAGCAAGTGCAGTAGAAATTCCTGTAAGTAATCCTGCAAATATAGCTCTTTCTAAAAAGGCATCATCATTTAAACTAAAAACATTTGCCCAAGAATCAGGAATCGCCGCAATTAAGATGGAAACTAAAACAACATTAATCATTGAAAATATTGCAAAACGCTTGCCAATTTTAGAAAATGCTAAGAAAAATAATGGAATATTTATCACAAAATAAAGAATAGCTTGTAAATTATTTTTGGTGGCATTAGAAAATTCATTCGAATTATGAAAAATAATTTCCCCTAAACGTATCAACACTTGGGAAAATCCAGATACACCTCCAGAAATTAAAGGATCACCGATATTAGGAGCAATAAAAGCTCTAAATCCATACGCAAAACAAAATGCAGAAATTAAAGAAAAAAACAAAGTAACAAGATAATCTAAGAATAATCTAAATTTGCTATGTTCGTATAAATAATTATTACAATTTTTATAAATTTTTTTTAAAAGTTTCATATGCCAATCCTTAAATAACATTATTATTTTAGCAAATTATCATAAATATTCTACAACTTTTGAATTTTTTCTGCATATGACAAACTCTTTCTTTAATAAAAGAAAGAACTGCAAAAATTTTAATACAATTTGAAAATCAAAAATAGATTATTCATAAAATTACCAACGTTAAAATATTTTAGATAAAATGGTATTATATTACCACTATTATTTAAATATTATGTTGCTTATATAGGAGAAAAAATGAAAAAATTATTAAACATCATTAAAGGATTCTTTAAAAAAAATTGGTCGTTTGTTAAAAGGAAAATCAAAAGAGCCAACAGAAGTTACATTAATTTTTAAAGGATTAGCACCAACAAAACATTCTTCAGTCAGAGTCATTAAAGCTATTGAAGAAATTGCTGGATTAGAATTAATTGATTCTCGTAAACTCGTTACAAATGCTCCAAGTATTATTAAAGAAAAAGCTCCTCTAGCTGAGGCAGAAAAATATAAAGCTATGCTTGTCGAAACTGGTGGTGTAGTCGAAATTAAATAATTCTAATAAACTATTATTTAGCAATTTGCCTCTTTTTTTAAGGTGCTTTTGTTGTTTTATAATAATTTAAATCTAGCTTTAATTGATGAATATGAACTTTTTTGATTATCTATAAATACAAATAAGTTATAAGTTAAATGAAAAATAAAATTATAAAAAATACAACAATTACATTTTCTAAGAAATATAAATATAATTTTATGTTCAAATATGTTCAAAACAAGAAAAAACTTTGATAACAAAGGCAAATCTAAGTTTTTTATTTAGAAATTTTTTGTGTGTAAAACTTCTAAAAATAAATTATATAATCTTCAACTTTTAAATTTTTATGCACATAACAAACTCTTTCTTTAGTAAAGAAAGAACAACTAAAATTTTAGAATAATGAAAAATCAAAAATTAGATTATCAATGTTGAAATACCTTTGGTAAGATGGTATTATATTACCGCATATTATTTGAGGACTATATTGTTTATATAGGAGGTAAAAATGAAGAGAGTATTAAACGCTATTGGGGGATTCTTTAAAAAAATTGGTCGCTGGATAAAAGAAACAGCATGGATTCAACCAGTTTTAATTGTTGGAGCTATATTTGGACTTATCATGTCTATCAAACCAATTTCAAATTGGATTACAGGATTAACAAAAGTTACATCTGAATCTAATTTCTATAAAACAAATCTTGTCAATTATGAAGAATTAGTTAAAAAAGTTGATGAAAATGGTGAAGAAGATGTTTTAATTGTAATCTTTATCAAAGAAGAAAATGAACAATGTGAACAATGCATATCTCAACAAAAAGATTTTGAAAATTTCTTTGCTGCAAATCATTCAGTTGCTGAAAATGGCAGAAAATATTCAATCGCAGTATTAGATATTGCTGCGGATGAATTTGATGAAGACGAAGTTAAAGATGATGAAGTTTTAAGAAGTGTTCACGAAGATATCATTGAAAAATGGGCTCTTGATTCTATTTGGGATGATATGCCATCAGATTTCAATGCTCCTGGAGGAACACAAGATACATTTATTGATTTAAATAGTGAAGATCCTCTTCCTACACCAACAATTGCACGTTTTGATGGTAACACATGTGTAGGTGTAGCAATGGGCTATGAAGATTCTAACAATTTATTTTTACGATTCTGTTATGCAGATGATGTAGACAATTCACAAGAAACATTTAAATCAGTTCCTGGTGAAAAATAATAAAAAATTAATCTCCTTAATTGGAGATTTTTTTTGAATTAATATTGGATTTATACATAACGATTTATTAAAGCAAAAAATGCACTATTCAATTTTAAGCATGCAAGTTTAAATCTTATTAACAAAATATTAATTTTTCCTTTTAATTTTTAAAAAGTTT
>CANRPC010000029.1 GCA_947632435.1 uncultured Bacilli bacterium
CTTTTTTCATAGCAATATTTCTCCTTCCGTTGAATACCTCTTGAAAAAGAACATCTTTATTAAACGAACTTTTAATTTGTTTCGCAACAATATAAAAGACAATCTTATATAAACTGAATTTACTTTGTCATTTAACTTATCGTTCAAAATAACAAAAAAATGAACGATAATATATTGCTAATTTTTTAAATTTGTTATTATAACTATAAAGGTGACATTATGAGCTTTAAGTCTTTGTATACACTATTCATAACAAATGATTATAATAAGTTTAATTCTATTTATAACGAGAAATTTAATTCAGAATCAACTATAAAATTTGATATTTATATAAATGAATATCAATCATTTTTTACATATGATAAATATATCATGTCTTTGGTTTCTAAAATTAGAGATATTGATGAAAGAATAAAAGAAATATTTTCTAACTTACCAGAAATAGCCATTGATCAATATAAAAGAAAATCATTAATTGATGAAATTGAATATACAAATAGTATAGAAGGGGTTATTTTTACAAGAAAAGATATTAATGATTTAATTAATGAAATTGAAAAAAGATTTAAGATTAAAAATCGTTTTGAAGGAATAGTTAATAAATATTTACTGTTAAATAGTGAAAAAATTGAATTTAATAATCCTATAGATATAAGAAAATTATATAATGACATGCTATATAATGAAATAAAAGATGAGGATGAAAAGAATTTACCTGATGGGAAAATATTTAGAAAAGAAGTTGTTCATGTTTATAAATCTAGTGAAAAAATAATTCATAATGGTATTATGCCTGAATCAAAAATTATTGAATACATAAATAAAGCTTTGAATATTTTGAATGACAAATCTATTGATATATTAATAAGAGTATCATTATTTCATTACTATTTTGGTTATATTCATCCTTTTTATGATGGTAATGGTAGAATTAATAGATTTATTTCTAGTTATATTTTATCTAAACATTTGAATCAAATTATTGGTTTCAGGCTAAGCATGACCATTAAAGAAAACTTAACTCAATATTTAGATGCTTTTGCTCATACAAATGATATTAGAAATAGAGCGGATGTTTCTACTTTTGTATATGAATTTTTAGATATAATATATAAATCTTATCAAAAGACTGAAATTTATGCTTTAGAAAGAAGTCAAGCATTAAATAAATATGAATTAATTTTGGATAAAATAATACCTCTATTTGAATTTGATAAAAATAAAAAGGACATTATTGATTTATTGTACATTTTAATACAATGTAGTGTTTTTAGTGATTTTGGATTAACTAAAACAAATTTATGTAAAATATTAAAAAAAGGAAATACTAAGGTAACTGAATTCTTAGGTATATTAAAAAAGAATAATTTATGTGTTGAAATGCAAAGCAAAAAATACCATTATTATAGAGCTAATTTATTAGAAATAGATAAATTTGAAAACTAAATATCAATTTTTGATTTATTTGTAAGTTAAAATTATGAATTAGTCTTTATTACCTTTAGTTTTTCATGTTGCTCTTTCAAAAAAATCTTAAATTTTATTAATAATGTAGTTTTTTTATTATATTTTAATTAACTACAAATACATTAATATTTCTTAATAAATATGTTAAAGAAAAATAGTTAATGCTTTTTTGATTTTTTTGCATTAAAATTGAAGAAGAAAGAAAAAGGAGAAAGAAGATGGCTAATTTTGTATATGCGACAAAAAAAGATTACTTATTATTTAAAAACAGTCTTTTTACATTACTACATTTAGTACAAAATGATTTGAGAAATCTTTTTACATTTAGTTATACATTTCTTCCTAATTCTTTAGAAAATTTAATTACTATAGATGTAGATGCAAATATTGGATTTGATTTTGAAATTGATTTAAATCTTAACTTAATTGATGATAAATTCAATGAAGAAGAAATAAAAAAATTATTTATGGATTCCTTTAATAAATTCAATCATTATTTCAATTATGATGCTTGCGTAAATAGAAAAAAATCTATAAATATTAAATTTAAAGATAAAGACAATCCTAAACTTCTACATAGTTGCGATTTTGCTATTGCTTATAAAGGTGAAGAAAACGAAAAACCTCTTTATCTTTATTATGATAAAAATGCAAATCGTTATTATTGGGAAGAAACAGATATTGATTATGATCAATTAAAAGAAAAAATTGCAAATTTAAAAAAAGATAAAAATGATCGATGGAAAAAGGCAAGAAAACTTTATCTTAAAAAGAAAAATACCGATTTTAACAAAAAATCATATGTTTTATTAAGCGAAACAGTTGATGAAATGTATGCAAGAATTAAAAAATAATATATTTGCCAAAGAAATTCTTACAATATTAAAGTAATTATACCATTTAAAAAAACAATATTGGAATCTCAAAATGTCGGTTTAAATGTCGGTTTAAATGTCGGTTTAAAATTAACAAATAACAAAAATAATGTTATAAAAATCTTATCATTAAACCATATAATTTATATAACAAATGCCATCTTAATATTTAAAATTTATATTATATATAATCATAATATTTTTGCTTTACAATCAAAATTTAAAGCGACATTTTTTAGGTAAATAAATTTTTGAAAAGTGAAATTGTTTATGCTAATGATGATGGGATACTTTTTTAATATCCATCATTTTTTTTAGAACCTTTTATCTAAAAAAATAATAAATTTGATTTTTTGGTAATTAAATTTCGCCAAATAAATCGCCAAATAAATCGCCAAATAAAATTGGATATATATTAAAAAAACGCTTAAATTTGCAATTTTATAGGCATTTTTAATAAAAACTAATGAAATTTGGCATTTTTTATTATTTGAATTTCGCCAAATAAATCGCCAAATAAACGCCAAATAAATCGCCAAATAAATTTGCTACATAATTGTCATATCGACATTTTGTTTTCTTTTTTCTATAATAGATATGAGGTTTAAAAAAATGAAAAATGAACAAGCAAATATTGATAATATTTATAAATTAGATGGAAGAGTGCCAATTTTAAAAGCTATTCCTTTTGGTTTGCAACATGTTCTTGCAATGTTCGTAGCAAATATTACACCCATAATGCTTATCGCCGCGGTTAGTAAATATAATGGAATAGCATTTACAAATATTGATGCTGCTAGATTAATTCAAGCTGCTATGTTAATTGCAGGTATTGGAACCTTAATTCAGTTATTTCCTATTTGGCGTATTGGGGCAAAATTGCCTGTAGTAATAGGTTTAAGTTTTACCTTCTTACCAATAATGCTTACTTTAGCTAGCAAAGATTATGGATATTTAGTTGGTGCTGTAATTATCGGGGGACTAATCGAAGGATTTCTTGGATTAACAGCTAAATATTGGCGAAAATTTATTTCTCCTGTAGTTTCAGGATGTGTAGTTACTGCAATTGGTTTTAGTTTACTTTCTACTGGTATAAATTATTTTGCTTCAAGTAATGCTTATCCGACAGGATCTATTCAAAATTTAAGTGTTGGTTTTATAACATTTTTAGCATGTTTATTATTTTATTGCTTTACAAAAGGATTTATAAAACAATTATATATTTTGTTTGGTTTAGTATTTGGTTATATAGTTTCAATATTTTTTCATATGGTTGATTTTAATTCTATGGTAGAAACAATCAAAACATTAGGTATAATATCATTTCCTAAAATATTTGCTTATACACCTAAATTTGATATAGGAGCTATTATTTCTGTTTCATTAATATTTCTTGTATCTACCGCGGAAACAATTGGTGATACTACAGCAATATGTAAAAGCGGATTGAATCGTGATATTGAAGAAAAAGAAATTTCAGGAGCTATTAGTTGTGATGGTTTTATTTCGACTTTAGCAGGAGGTATATTTGGTTGCCCTCCAGTTACTTCTTTTAGCCAAAACGTTGGACTTGTAGCAATGACTAAAGTTGTTAATCGCTTTACAATAATGTTTGGAGCTATTATTTTAATTCTTGCGGGATTATTTCCTCCAATAGGTGCATTTTTTTCTACTTTACCTGATTGTGTATTGGGTGGATGTTCTATTATTATGTTCGGAGCTATTATTGCTTCTGGCATTTCTATGTTAAGTCAATGTAAAATGAATACCCGCAATACATTAATTATTGCTACATCATTTTGTATAGGTATTGGAGTAACTCAAGTTAATGCTTTTTTTGATTATTTACCTAGTATAGTAAAAGATATTTTTGCCAGTAATCCTGTCGCAGGAGTGTTTGTAATTTCTATGATTTTATCATTAGTGTTACCTAAAGATAAAGATGAAAAAGAAATTAAAGAAAATCAAAAGCAAAATGAATAGATTTATTTTTTTTAAGTTATAAATTACACACAAAAAAATCCTTCTAAAATGAATATTATCACTTTAAGAAGGATTTTTATTATTTAATCAATTATTTTAATCCCATTCCAGAATTATAAAATTTTGAAGTTTCTTTGATTCTACAAAAACCATTATTTGGTAATGAACCATCTTGTTGTCTTGGAGCTAGAGCATCTTCTTCTTTTATAGTTATAAAGTCATCTGCTGTAAAAACCATATCTTTATTTATAAGTAAATCTCCTCCATCACTGACAAAATTGTTATTTTCTAATTTTGCAGAAGTTCCAATTTCACCTGGTCTAGTAGCGTTTCCTTTACGACAATTTTCAGTTTGGAAAGAAATATTATTTTTAAATGATGAATTGCTTCCGCCATTTTCAAACATATAATTCTTACAATTATCAAAGGAAACACAATTTTCCAAAACAATGCCACCTTTATGACTATTTTCATCAAAACCTTTAACTGAATCACCAGCATCATCACATTCAAATACTACACAATTTGTCGCAGTGTGAATTCCTTTTGAATCTCCACCTTCACCATTGCCACCAAGTTTAATACCATTTCCATTACCTTGGCAACCTGTTACAGGGCTTACTTTATTTCCACCAGCAGATTTTTTATTAGCAATTTCTTGGCTTGTAAATATTTCATCAGTTGTAAAATTAATATCTTCTCCAGAGTTCCATGCCCAGCAATCGATTAAATGCACTGCATAATCTGTTTCATATAAATCCCAAGCATCATCTGAATTGTTCCAAGAACGGCAACCAATGAAATAATTTTCTTTACCATTATGCATTTTACAAGCAAATCCATCAGCATTTCCGCCTTTACCATGATAATCATAATTTAAATAAGAATCACAATTTTCGATTACATTGTAAGCACATAATTCGCCAGTTGGATTTTCATCATGATGTCCAAATCCTAACTGAATACCTGTATCAAAATTATGATGAGTTATACATCGACCTATATAATTATGTGAGCCTTCAATTTTTATACCATTATCACCAGCACAGAAAACCGTTATGCCTTGAATTTTCCAATAATCTCCTTTTAAATAAATTCCTACATAATTAGAACTATTATTACCCCATGGTTGAGATGAAAAATCAAGAACTACTTCTTGCCAATCATAAGCTTGAATTTTATAAGGTTTATCTTCTGTACCATCTTTACTATCAGATATTAAAACTTGTTTATCATAACTATATGTGCCTGGAAGCATAAATATAGTATGACCTGGTGTTAATTTATTAATCGCAGTATTTAAATTAAATAAAGGACTTTCTTTAGTTCCTAAATTAGAATCTGATCCAGTTGGTGATAAAAATATATCATCATTAATTGGTTCATTATATTCCCCTCCAGAAGTAGGAATAGAAGATTCTGAACTTGTTGTATTTTTACTTGATGAACTATTGTTTTTACTTGAACTTGAGGAAGTATTTTTACTTGATGTTTGATTTTCCGAAGTAGTATTTTTTTCTTCTGTAGTTGTTTCATTTTTAGAAGAAACAGTTTCTTTTGAGGTTGTAGTGTCTTGTTCTAAATCACTAACTGTATTAATTTCATTACTTGTAGCAAATGAAGAACTATCGCTACTACTTGCACTTGAAGATTGAACAGCTTTTGAACAACCAATTAATAGTAAGACTGATAAAATTAAAAGTTTATGTTTTTTCATATTTATCCTCCAAAACATACAATTTAATTTTAGGACTTATAAATTTTATCCTCAACCAAAATAACCTAACTTCTTAATTTTCTATCAAAATATTTTTTTATGATAAAGAAAATATTTAATAAACTTTTTATATTAGTTCTTAAATTAAATTTAAAAAATATAATTAAGTATGAAGAAAATTGTATTTTTTATATTATTACTTATATCATTTTTTACTTCTCAAACAACAAATATTGCACATGCTGAAACTAACTATTATGCACGAAATTATATTGTTATAGATGCATATTCCAAAGAAGTTTTAGATGGCAAAGATATTAATTCATCTTATTCTGTTGCATCTATATCTAAAATAATGACTGCAATTATTGCTTTAGAAAGTAATAAACTTTTTAATGTAATTGAAGTAGATGATATTATCAATACCATTGAGGGTTCATCTTTATATTTAGCAATTGGGGATAAAATAACTCTTATTGATTTAGTTTATGGTTTGTTATTAAGAAGTGGTAATGATGCCGCGGTTTTAATTGCCAAAAATACTTATGGTAATGTGGAAAAATTTGTTACTAAAATGAATTTAAAAGCTAAAGAAATTGGTATGAAAAATACAACATTTAATAATCCTTCTGGTTTAGATATATTTGATGACGGAAACATTTCATCTTGTTATGATATGGCTTTATTAATGTCTTATTGTATGGAAAATGAATTATTTCAAGAAATAGTAAAAACTAAATCATATAAAAATTCTATTAAAGGTGTGTGGACTAATAAAAATAAGTTATTAAGGCAATATCAATATTGCATTGGTGGTAAAACTGGTTACACTTATAAAGCAAAAAGAACTCTTGTTACATGTGCAAAAAAAGATGATCAAGAACTTATTATTGTAACTTTAAATTGTTCTTCAGATTTTGCTTATCATAAATATCTTTATGAAAAATATTTTAATGCTTATTATTATTTAATTTTTTTCAATAAAGGAATGAATTATATTACCGATTATGCTTTTTATTCCGATAAAGTAATTGGTATGAGAATTAAAAAAATAAAAAATTTAAAAGGTATTAAAAAATATTATATTTCTGATAATGGAACTATATCTATATCCTTTATTGATGAAGATGGTAAGGAAATTAAAGGTGGTAATTATCAAGGAATTAAAATTTATTGATATAATAATTTAAAATATTACAAAAAATATGTAATATTGATTTGGTGATTAAAGTGGAAGAAAAAATGCGATTACAAAAAGCTATCGCACATCTTGGTTATTGCTCAAGAAGAAAAGCAGAAGAATTAATAACTATGGGAAAAGTTAAGGTAAATGGTACTATAGTTTCAAAATTAGGTTTTGTAGTAACAAATAAAGATATTATTACTATTGATAATTATGAAAAAAAAGAAAATAAGAAAGTTGCCTTCTTATTTAATAAACCTTTAGGAGTTATATCAAGTTCTAAAGATGATAGAAATAGAAAAACGGTTTTAGATTTTTTTAAAAATGAACCATATCGCCTTTATCCTGCAGGAAGATTAGATATCAATACTTCTGGATTAATTATTATTACAAATGATGGAGAGTTAGCAAATCTTATTACTCATCCTTCATCACATCTTAATAAAACATATCTAGCAAAAATTGATAGATCTCTTCAAGAAGATGATATCATTAAATTAGAAAAAGGAATAATGCTTGAAGATGGTTTAACTTCCCCTGCTAAAATTGAAGTATTAAAAAAAGATAATTTAAATAATTATGTTAAAATTACTATTCATGAAGGTAGAAATAGACAAGTTAGAAGAATGTTTAATGCCTTAAATTATAATGTATTATCTTTAATGCGTGAATCTATTGGTTTTTTAAAACTAGACAATTTAAAAATCGGTGCTTATAGAGCATTAAATAAAGAAGAAATTGAAAAATTAAAAGCAATTTGTCTAGCAAAAAAAGAAAAAAATGTTATACCTGATTATAAAAAGAAACATATCTAATGAAATATTAAAAGCAAAATATTATGCTCATAAAAAAATTTAGAAATTGTAAATGTGTTAGTGTTTAATTGCATCGTATTATTAATAAATTTAGCAAAACTATCTAATCCTGGAATTGAAATTAATCCCATCAATACAAAACAAATTCCATCAATTACAAATACTGAAACGATTATGCCAAAAATAATACCTATTATACGATCTATTTTTTTTATTGTTGGTAAATTGTCTAAAATACCTTTTATTGATCTACGTAATATAAATAAAAGGAATCTTATCGCAATTATTAATATTACAAAACTAATAACACTTAATATTAAATACATTATTGATTGAGCAATACTTTCACTTAAAATAATACCTTCACTAGGTAAAGTATTATTTACACTTTTCCCAATAATATCTGAAAGAAAACCAGGTATAGAAAGTGATTTTAATGCATCGGAAATAACTTCATAATCACCAGGATAAACAATTTGATTAAATTTAGGGCTTTGTTTTATAAGCCAACTTATAATTCCATTTTCACTGGATTTTGAAGTTGGTAAATTCATTAAAAAGTTTGCAAAAGGTCTACATAATATAGTAGCAATAATAAAGGAAACAATTCCTTTAGAGAATGAAATAATAGATCTTATAAATCCTTTAATACCGCAGAAAAAAATAAAAAATGCAAGTATTACTAGGAATATAATAGAAAAGATATCCATTAAATCATCACCTAAACTAAGTATAACACAAAATATTATATTATAACCAAAAAGACTAATTTTAATAAAAAAGTTGAATTTAATTTAACATATGTTAAAATAATAAAGCAAAAGCTCCCTTGGCGGAATTGGTAGACGCGCCAGACTTAGGATCTGGTTCTTTAGAGTGCGAGTTCGAGTCTCGTGGGGAGCACCATTTGTTTTAAACATGCCAAAAAACGGCATTTTTTTTATGTTTTTTGAGCTTTTAAGATTTTTAGGCCTTATTGATACAACATAATAAAAATTTCTTAATTTTACTATCCATAATATACTTTTTTGCAATTTTTGAGTTTACATAATTTTGTCATAATAATGTACACATCTAAAATTAAAACTTTAATATCTAATAATTTTACATAGTTTTCTAATTTATATATTATTAAATCAGAAAATAATAAAATACAAATAGTTACATTTTTAAACATAGATAAATGAAATAATTATAAAAATAGAGACTGTCAAAGAAAATAATTTGATGAAATATTAAAATTAATTTTTCATTCAAAAATGACTATTTAAAATATATTTTATTTAGAAATAATTTTAATATAAATTAATTGCCTAATTGATTTATAATTTATTTAGAATTATGGAAGTTAAAGAAAAAATGAAGAAAAAGTTTTTAACAAATTTAAATGAAATAGATAATGAAATTAAGTTATTTTTATTACCAGAAGAAGAAATATTAAATTATGAACATCCTAGATCTCGTGAATATGTTATTAGTTCATTTTTAAAATATTTTCCATTTATTTTAATTTGGATGTGTTTTGATATAACAATATTAATTATTCTATATTTAGCGTTATCTAGAGGTAATATTTCATGGAAAATTTCTTATTTTATTATTCCATTTTTTATTTTACATCTAGCACTTTTTTGTATATGGTTATCTAATCTTATATCTAATTCTAAAAAATTAAAAAAAGTTTATTACATATTAACAAATAAAAGAATAATTGTTATATCTAAATTATTTAAAATTGATTTTAAAGCATTAGCATTTTCTGAAATCAAAGATATTTATCTTAAATCTAGTACTTTTGATAAACTTTTGCATATAGGTAATATTTATTTAGTTTCAGATTTTAACTGTATAAATATTTATAAAATTAATCATCCTAATGATTTTCTATCTAAAATTCAAAAATTAATTATTAATACTAATTTTATTTCTAAGGAATAATATTTAATAACTAAATAAAGTAATAAATTAGAATTACAAATTATTGTTCAATAGTTTCTTGTTTTTTATTTTTTATTTCATCTATTTTATTAAATAAAAAGTCGATTATTCTTTTTAATATATAAGAGAAAATAATTGCTCCTATAATTATAATTACTGAAGAAAAAACATATGAAAGAATATCATTTGAAAATAAATGCAATAAATGTAACTTCTCTACACATCGATATATAAACATATGTGATAAATAAATTTCAAAACTTACATTACTAATAAATGATGTCACTTTATTATTAAATACTTTACTTTCAAAAGAAATTGCATACATCATCCATAAACCAAAAACAATAAAATTTTTAAATATTGAAATTGAAAATTTATTAATATTATCTGGAATATAAATATTACCAATTGTATATCCAATACATATTATTAATAAAATCCATCTTTCAAATTTATTTTTGTTTAAAATATTTTTAATATCATCTTTGTATAAATATAAAATTCCTCCAAAGATAAAATAACATAAACTTAAAGATATATTCGATGAAGCTCCATTTCCTCCATCTGTCAAATAAAAATTAGTTACATAATATATTCCTATACTTATTATAAAGAAAAACCAGCTTCTTCTTTTATTCCAAATTAAAAAAACAAAAAATGGAAATAAACAATAAAATGCAAATATAGCACCTAATGTCCAGCTTACTACTGCAATTTCTGAAGAAAAATTAGGAAAAAAGCCAAAAAATAATGTTGCCCTAGAAAATAATTCCACTAAATAATGCCAACTTAAATTTTTTGTAAATATCATATTAGCCAATACATCTAATATTAAAAGTACCGCAAAAAATGGTAAAATTCTTAAATATCTTTTTAAATAAAATTTATTTAAATCTATTTTATTATTTTTAATTTTATCATAATATCCGCAGCACATAGCAAATCCACTTATTATAAAAAATAATTTTACAAATGATCCAGCACCACCTATATAACTTGCAATAATATGATTACCAATATAATACGATGCATTACCTAAAACATGCATTAAAATAATCATTATCGCTGCAAAAGCTCTTAAGCCATTAAGATTATCATATCTTTTACTCATAAAAAAAACACCTCAAAAATAAAATACCCCCCCCCCGTTTATATTTGTCAAGAGCAAATTATTACTTGTAATACAATTTAAAGTTTTAAAATCGCATTTAAAGATTTTTTAAGATATTTTTATATCTACAAAATTTATAAATAAATCAAAAACTAATCTTCAAATTTTTGTACAAAATACCTCTACATATTTTTTCGGTATTTTGTATTTTTTTAGTCCTTCGTTTTGTTGGTAAATGGAATGATCTTGGTACTTGGAATGCCCTTGCGGATGTCCTTGATGAAAAAGTTAT
>CANRPC010000030.1 GCA_947632435.1 uncultured Bacilli bacterium
TGATATTATTGCATTCCTGCTTTATTTTTATTTTTATTTCCTTCGGTTTATTTAATGCGTTGCTACGGAAAACGGGAATAATACCACTTCAAGAAAAGTTAAGAAGTGCGATTGATTATAGTGAAAATTTAATTACTAAGCAATATATTTCTTATCCACTTTACGATGAAATTTTATCTTCAGAATATTTTTCTTAATGTAGAAGATTTTAAAATGACTTCAATTTTGTTGTTAAAAATGTCTTTTGGCGTATAATGAGAAATGTAAGCGCTTTTAAGCGCATACATTAGGAGATTTGTTATGTTTAAACGCGTAAAAGTATTAACTATTTCTGCTTTTCTTCTTTTAGTAGGTTGTGCCTCTAGTAATGAAAGTAGTAAAACTAATTCATCAAACACTGATTCCTTTTCACCTAGTGAAACAACAAATACCCTTTCTCAAAATAGTGAAAGCAATACAACTGGTGAAAATTCTGATACTAGTTTTACTTCATCAAGTCAAAACACAACTTCGGAAAATGTTTCTTCAAGTGTAAAACCAACAGTTGATAGTGAAATTACAAATTATGGTACGTATATTGATGCATTATATGGAGAATTTAATGATGTAGATGCTACAAAATGTCAAGTTGAATATAAATTAGCTACCGATAATAATTATTCAACTCTTGATAAAGAATTAATACGTCAATTAGATTCAAACAAAATAAGATTTGATATTGTTGGCTTAAAACAAGGAATGTATGATATTAAAATTACAACATCTTCTAATAAAGTTTTAGCAATGAATAATATTGAAGTAACTCCTTCAGATCGTTCAGGTTATGCTTTTTTCAAAAATAGTGATGGTGTTGGAGCTTATAATAACGATGGAACTTTAAAAAAAGATGCTGTTGTTGTTTATGTTGATGAAAATAATAAAAATACAGTATCTGCTAATTCAAAAGTAGGTATTGCTGCAATTATCAAAGCAGCAAATGGAAATAAACCTTTATGCGTTAGAATAATTTCAAGAATTACATCTGATACTCGTGATAAAAATGGTAATTATCAAGGTATTTATTCAAAAATAAATGGTCTAACTGATAAACCTACTTCCGATGGAACTTATTACAATATGCTTGATGTAAGTAATTGTAAAAATATTACTTTAGAAGGTATAGGTTCTGATGCTGAAATTTTCCAATGGGGAATATCATTTAATAAATGTAGTTCTATCGAAGTAAAAAATTTAACTTTTACCGATTATAGTGAAGATGCCTGCGGAGTTGATGGAGATACTGCTAATCCAAGTAAATATTCACGTTTCTTTATTCATAATAATCATTTCAATGTTGGTAAAAATTTATTAAATGATACACCAGAAAAAGATAAAGGTGAAGGTGATGGATCAACCGATGTTAAAGGGGTAAGTTATTGTACTTATGCATATAATTCATATTATAAATGTCATAAAACTGGCTTAGTTGGTGGTTCAGATTCTGATAAAACAAGTCATTTGACTTTCCATCATAATTATTATAGAGAATGTTATTCACGTTTACCTTTAGGTAGAGATGCGAACATGCATTATTATAATAATTTATTTGACTCTTCAAAAAGTTCCACGATGGATTTAAGAGCAAATGCTTATGTATTTTCCGAAGCAAATTATTTCTATAAAGCTAAAAACCCTGTAAAAGTAAAAGGTGGCGCGGTTTGTAAATCATATAATGATGTTTTTGATGGAGTTTCAGGTGATAATAATGCAACAAAAGTCACTTCAAGAACTCAAACTGTTTCTAATAATAATGCTTATGGTAAAAATTTTGATACTGATAGTGCAAATTTCTATTATGATTCAACAAAACAAGTTTCTGATGTTTATTATTTAACTGATGCTAAAAAAGCAAAAGAAGATGTATTAAATTATGCAGGACCTTATCATATTAATCCAACTAATGAAACAAGTGGAAATGTAAATCCTACACCATCAACAAGTTCTTCTTCTACAAGTAAAAATACTTCAAGTAGTAAAACAACTTCTTCTAGTAAACCATCAACAAGTTCATCATCAACAAGTGTAAATCCAAAAGGTGATAAAATTGTCTTTAACCCTGCAGAAATTGAAGATGGTGATTACACAACTAATTTTAATGTTGGCGATTTTGAAGTAGTTTCAAATGGTAAAAAAGTATCTGTTTATGGAAGTAAAAATTACACAAGCTTTGATAAATCGTATACAAAAGCATTGAAATTCTCTGGAAGTGGTAGTAAAGATACATGTAGTTTGAATTTTACTTTAAGTGGATCAGCTCAAATAAAAATTTATTCTCTTGCTACAGGTACTAGAACTTTGCAGCTTTGTAATTATGATAATGATGAAGTTGTTAATACATTTAATATCGATACAAATCCTAAAATGTATGAGAGAGTTTTAGGAAAAGGTAAATATTATATTGCAAGTCAAAATTCAAGTGCAGAAATCGGTGCAATTGAAATATTATATTTAGCTTAATTAATTGCCAAGTTGCTAATGCTTCTTGGCTTTTTCATCAAAATATTATTTTCTGATTTTTTTCTTTAAGAAAAAAAATTGTGTTGTTATAATTAACTAGTGATAAGGGGTAGAATTATGAATTTAGCAAATTATATAACAGTGATTGAAGATTATCCAAAAGCTGGAGTTTCTTTTAAAGACATTACTACTTTAATTAATGATAAAGAAGCTTATAGTTATGCAATTGAAAAATTAGCGCAACTTGCTAAAGAATATAATGCAGATTATATATGTTCTCCAGAAGCTAGAGGATTTATTTTTGGTTGTCCTGTAGCAAGTAAATTAAATATTGGTTTTGTTCCTATTCGTAAAAAAAATAAGTTACCAAGAGAAACAATATCTATACAATATTCTCTTGAATATGGAATCGATGAACTTCATATGCATAAAGATGCAATAAAAAAAGGCTCGCGGGTAATTTTAATTGATGATTTAGTTGCTATTGGTGGTACACTAAAAGCCTGTGCTGAATTAGTTGAAAAAGCAGGTGGAGAAGTCGTATGCTGTTTATCTTTAATTACTTTAAAAGGTTTAGGTGGCGAAGAAAAACTTGCTAAATATCATTTAAAATCTCTTTTGTATTTAGAAGATTGAGGCGATTTATTTGAAAGAATGGAATGAAAAGCATACTTATGAAGATGTAGAAAGAGTATTTTCTAATTATATTCATAAAGATGCCGATGTAAAAAAAATCCAAGAGGCCTATAAATTTGCACTTTGTAAACATGAAGGACAATTTAGGGCATCTGGTGATCCATATATTACCCATTTAATTGAAGTCAGTTACACTATCGCTAAATTAGGTGGAGGTCCATCAACAATTGCCGCGGGTTTTCTTCATGACACTGTAGAAGACACGGGTGTTTTAATCGAGGAAATAAAAGAAAAATTTGGTGATGATGTTGCATTCTTAGTCGATTCTGTTACAAAAATTAGACGTTTATCCCGTAAAAATGATAGTGAATTTATCGCTGAAGGACATCGTAAAATCTTCATCGGCATGGCCAAAGATATTCGCGTTATTATTATAAAACTTGCTGATAGATTGCATAATATGCGTACATTACATTATGTTCGTAAAGAAAAACAACTACGTATAGCAAGAGAAACTTTAGATGTATATGTTCCTATTGCTCATCGATTAGGAATTTATTCAATTAAAGCTGAATTAGAAGATTTATCTTTGTATTATTTAGATCGTGAAAAATATTTATATATTGAATCATTATTGAATGATAGTACAGGAATGCGTCAAAAAGCAATGTTATCTTTGCAAAAAAAATTAGCGGATATGCTAATGAAAGCTAATATTCCTTTTGAAATTACCTCAAGAGTTAAAGAAATATATTCAATATATAAAAAAATGTATGTCAAAGGAAAAAAATTTGATGAAATCTATGACATCATGGCTTTAAGAATTATAACAAAAACTGAATTAAATTGTTATGAAATTCTCGGTTTAATACATTCAATCTATACGCCTGTTCCAGGACGTTTCAAAGATTATATTGCCATGCCTAAACCAAATATGTATCAATCTCTTCATACGACAATTTTAGGTGTTGATGAAAATGTTTTTGAAATTCAAATTAGAACAAAAGAAATGGATGAAGTTGCAGAATCTGGTGTTGCAGCGCATTGGCGTTATAAAGAAAATAGTAAATATGATGCTAAAAAAGAGCAAAAAGAAATAGAAGAAAAATTACATTGGTTTCGGGATTTTGTATCATTTTCTGATAGTGAAATATCTGATGAAGCAAAAGAATATATGGATTCTTTAACACATGATATTTTTGATGCAAATGTTTATGTTTTTACACCAAAAGGTAGAGTTATTGAACTTCCTGAAGGTTCAACACCTATTGATTTTGCTTATAAAATTCATTCTGATATTGGTGATAATTTAGTGGGTGCAAAAGTTAATAATATTTTAGTCCCTATATCCACTAAATTAGTTACAGGAGATATTGTTGAAATAAAAACCTCTAAAACTTCTTTAGGACCTAATGAAAGTTGGTTAAATTTTATCAAAACAAATAATGCTAAAAATCACGTTCGTAAATTCTTAGTAAAAAAGAATGAAGAATTTATGCGTATTGAAGAAATTGATAAAGGTAAAAATATGCTCATTGAAGCATTTAAAGAACATGGTCTTCAAGAAAAAGATTTAAATCGTTATATTGATAAAGAGCTTATTAATTATTTTTCTTATCAAAATTTTGAAGATTTTTATCATGGTATATCGCAAAAAAATCCTCCTGTATCTTTAGTTATTGAAAAATTAAATTTACAGCAAAAAATTAATAAAGAAGACTACATTAAAAGCCTTATTAAAAAAAGAAGTAATAAGGAAATTGATAGATTAAGTCAAAGTGTAATTGTTGATGGCGCGACTAATATTAAAATTTCTTTAGCACCATGTTGCTCTCCTTTACCAGGTGATGAAATATGTGGTTATATTACGCGAGGTCATGGAATAAAAGTTCATTTAAAAGATTGCGTTAATATTCAAAATGAATTATCTAGAACTATTGAAGTAAGTTGGAATCCTAATTTATTATTGATGCAATTTCCAGTAAATATCGTTATCTTAAGTAATGATAGAGAAAATTTACTTGTTGACATTATGAATGTCTTTTCATCTTTAAAAATTGTTTGTTCAAACGTAAATGCTAAAGTTAATCCTTCAACACTTACTTCAAGTATTGAAGTTACTATACAAGTTGCATCATTAAGTAATTTAAATTATGTAATTTCTCACCTTTTACAAGTTAATGGTGTTTATGAAGTTAAGAGAGTAAAAAAATGAATAAAAAACCTATAAATGAAAATAAATCTAAAAGGAAAAAGATTCAAGAACAATTTGTGGAATATAAAGTAAAAGAAAAGATGCCTTTGCTTGATTTTTTATTACTAAATTTAAAAGGGAAATCCCGTAATAATATAAAATCATTATTAAAAAATCATCAAATCTTAATCGATGGCAATCCAACATCTCAATTTGATTTTCTTTTAGTGGAAAATGATATTGTTCAAGTATCTCCTGTACGTATTAAAAAATCACAAAATAAGACAAAATTAAAAATAATTTATGAAGATGATGATTTTTTAGCTATTGATAAACCAAGTGGTTTACTTTCTGTTGCTTCCGATAAAGAAAAAATTGTTACAGCTTATCATCTAGCAAGTGATTATATAAAAAAAGATGATCCTCATAAAAGATTATTTGTTTTGCATCGTATTGATAAAGATACTTCTGGTGTTTTAGTATTTTGTAAAAAAGAAGCATTAAGAAATGCATTACAAGATGATTGGAATATCTATGTAAAAACACGTGAATATTTAGCTTTATGTGAAGGTGAAGTTAAAAAAGAAGAAGACACTATAGAAAGTTATTTATTAGAAACTAAAACGAATTTAATGTATTCTTCTTCACATGTTGGTGATGGTCAAAAAGCAATTACCCATTATAAGGTTATTAAAAAGAATAAAGATTATTCATTATTAAGAGTACTTATTGATACAGGAAGAAAAAATCAAATTAGAGTGCATTTAAAAGATATTAATCATATGGTTGTTGGTGATGAAAAATATCATTCAGAAAAAAATCCCATTAACCGTTTAGGTTTACATGCTAAAAAGTTAGTCCTAGTACATCCATTTACTAAAGCAAAAATAACTTTTATTTCTGATACACCAAAAATCTTTTATTCTGTTTTTGAACATTAAATTTTCTTAATTAATGACAAACTAAAAGTAATATTTCTTTATATAAAACTGAATTTACTTTGTCATTTAACTCAAAATAAAAATTCTTCTGATTTTCTCTTGAAAATAATTTACAATTTGTTATTATTATATAGCAATTGCAAATTTGGCGGCGTAGCCCAGTTGGTTAGAGCGTTCGGTTCATACCCGACAGGTCGAGGGTTCGAGTCCCCCCGCCGCTACCAAAAAAATGGACCCTTAGTTCAATTGGTTAGAGCCCCCGTCTCATAAACGGGTTGTTGCAGGTTCAAGTCCTGCAGGGTCCACCAAATAAATAGTTGGAGAAATACCCAAGTGGTTGAAGGGGATGGTCTTGAAAACCATTAGAGGGTGCAAGCCCTGCTAGAGTTCGAATCTCTATTTCTCCGCCATTATGAAATTTGTTCGGACTATACAGTTTGTATGGTCCGTTTTTTTTGCAAGATAAAAGAAAAAAAGAATCGAACTGCTGAACCATGGTTACGTATATGTATGAAGTGCATTAGCTATATAGTAAAAAATCTTTTATTATAAAATGTGATTAAAAAATGTGTATAAAAGGCTCATTAATGAAAAATTAAAGTACACGTCAAAAAATAACACCCTAGTAAAAAAAGCCTTCTGAAGTACAATAAAGTACAAAGGAGACTTTTAAAATGGAGACACATAAACATTATTAGATCAAGAAAGATATGAGCATTGTAGGAAGTACAAATTAAAATTTATATTATTACAATTACTATACGTTATAGCTATACTACAATACATTTTATATATTTTACTTTTTTTTCATTTTTTTGGTAAAATTTAAGTATGAAAAACGTTTAATTTTATTCGGAGAATTTAAATGGGTATTTATAAAGGAAAAAAGAGTTTAGTTATTTATTTTTCAAGAGCGGATGAAAATTATGCAGTTGGTTATATTCAAAAAGGAAATACTGAATATATTGCTGAATATGTACAAGAATTCACTAATTCAGATTTGTTTAAAGTAGAACCATTAATTCCTTATAGTCCAGAATACAATAAATGCATTGAAGAAGCTAAAAAAAGAATTCACAATGCACCAATAAAAAATAAAATTAATGATATTTCAAACTATGAAGTCATTTATATTATGACACCAATTTATTGGGGAACATATGCTCCTGAAGTTGAAACCGCTATTAAAGATTTGGATTTTAAGGGAAAAATAATAAGAATTGTTACTACGCATGAAGGATCATTTTTAGGAAGTGTTGTTCAAGATATTAAAAGATTATGTAAAGGAGCAACAATTATTAATGATAGTATAGCTATAAGGGGTAAAGATTGTACAAAAGCTAGAAATAAAATTGAACAATGGATTTAAAAAATAAATGAAAAAAATTAAAGGAAAATGATGCATTTTAAAACTTTATATTTAAAGCAGTATTTTATAAGAATAATTTAATAATAATGTCTTTTATCCAAGAAAAATAAGATGGGACAATAGTATTAAGTAACTCTTTTATAACATAATAGTCTTCATCAGTAAGTTTACCAACTTTTTGAAATACACTTCCTGTTGCTTTTGTATCACCTAATGCAATCATTGCCTGTGCATGATCTCCTGTTGCAAAATATTTTCCAATTGATAGTGCCCCTATTGAAAAATCACCAATTGCAATTGCACCAAGAGAAATAATTCCTAAACTAATTGCACCTATTGCAAATACACCGATAGAAAAACAACCTACTGCCAAAATACCTAGCACAAATAATCCAAAAGAAAGCAATCCAAGTGATAACATACCAAATGATAGTATTCCTATAGATAACATACCAAGTGATATAATACCTTTTGCTTTAAAACCAATTGCGATTACTCCACGTGCATTAAAGCCGACTGCAATAAATCCCTTCGCATTCTTAGCAATATGATACAAAGGAATGCCAAATAAGGTTTTTTTACTTTTTTTCTCAGAAAAGCATTTTTTCATTTTAAATAAAAAAGTAACACCATAAGTTTGAGTACAATTATTTGTTTTTTCTTTCTCTTTTAATAAATAATCTAATGAACAATTAAACAATTCACTTATACGTATTAGTTTATCAGTCTCAGGATATGTTATGTTACTTTCCCATTTACTAATAGCTTGTCTAGAAACTCCAAGTAAATCTGCAAGCTGTTCTTGTGTATAGTTGTTTTCTTTGCGTAATTTTGATAATTTATCGCCTAAAGTCATATTGATCCTCCATTTTGAATATTTTGTTTATACCATAATACTCATTATTTTTTTGATAAACTAGCATTTTTGATTTTCTAAATGTAAACTACAAGTTGCAATATTTATTTTTCAAATAAAGTAGTAAGAAAAATTTAAAAATTTTAATTTGCAAACTACAAAATAATATGAATGGAAGACTGCACAAATATAAAGTGGAAGAAAACAAAAAATTTATTTTAAAGACCAAGAAATTATCTGTGATGCAATTGGTAGACCTATTAGTATTGGTAAAAATAGTTTAAAATGGAATCGAAACATGATGACTCAATTCGATGATAATACATTCTCATATAATTTAAATGGCATTAGATATTCAAAAAATGATATACAATACGCATTATCTGGTATAATGAAGGGCAAATCAAAATTAAATATATTTATGCACTAGATAAATTAATAGGATTTGAATATAATAAAAAAAGATACTTCTATGAAAGAAATATTCAAAGGGATATCTTAAGAATCTATTAATTCTATGATAAATATTCAATTTTAGTAGCAGAATATATTTACGATGCATGGGGAAACCACAAGGTAATTAATCATACTAATGAAAATATAGGTGATATTAACCCATTTAGATATAGAGGTTATTACTTTGATGAAGAAACAGGACTCTTCTATTGCAACTCTAGATATTATTCACCAGAACTATGTAGATGGCTTACACCTGATTCAATTGAATATTTAGATCCAGAATCTATTAATGGCTTAAACCTATATTGTTATTGTTATAATAATCCTGTAATGTACGCAGATTCTGATGGTCATATGCCTAAATGGTTACAAGGATTGGCTATAGGATTAACTGTGGTAGGTGCTGTTCTTGTAGTGGGTGCTATTACTGCATTAACTATGGGAGTTGGTACAACAATCATGGCAACAACTATGGCTGGTGCAATTATACATGGCGCAGCTGTTGGAACATTGATTGGTGCAGGAATTGGTGTTGCTGCTGGTGGAATAATTGGTGGTGCAACTACAAATTGGTCTGCTGAAGGAATATTAACTGGAATGGGTATTGGCTTTGGCGGTGGAGCCATTATAGGAGCTGTTATTGGTGGCAGTGTAGGTGCATTACAATACACGAGTGCTGCTAATTCGTGGGCAGGTGGCAAAGATTCAATGATTGATCATTTTAATAGGCATGTAATCGAAGAAAAACAACCATATCTTGGGAAGAATGTTATTCAATATACAAAGAATGCTAAAAATATTATTAAAAACGGAACATACATTGAACAAACAAATGCATTTGCTATCCGAAAAATCGGTAAAAAGGTTTTCTTTGTCGGAGTAGCACACGATAATACACTAATTACTACATTTTTTACTAAAACACTTACAATCACAAAAATGGCTCTTTATGGACTTATTTAAAAAAATTTAGTTCTTTATTTACTCATTATTGACTAGAAATTTAATATTTTAAAATTATTATAAGTAGAGAATTAAATTAAAATTTCCATATTTATAGAAGGTGATTAAAAATGAAAATAAGTAAAATTCTTGAGTTTAATTATAAGTATGCTGAGTATAATTTTAATTATGCTAGATTTCTTGTATCTGATGGTTCTCATGAAATAATATGCAGAAGTATTCTGCTTGCTTATCAAGAACCGAAGGTTGGAATGTCAGTAAAAACATTATATGCTTATACACATGCTGAAACCATCGATTTAATTATTTCTAAAAATAGAAATTATTATATACAAAAAGATAAAAAGGAGTATTTTAAGTATAAAGTTTGTGGAACCATAGAAGATTACCAAAAAGCATTAATTAGAGTTTTTGATTTTATTATAAGTTTGGAATATTACTATCCAGATGGCTTTAATTTTTTCTTACAAGATGGTTATGTTGAATTTGAAGTAGATATATTTGATTGTGATTCTTGCGATATTTTAGATTTTTGTGATTGATTAGATATTTAAACTTTATCTAGGTGATTTAATAAAACCTGACTTTTGGAGATGAAATACAAAATTAGGAAGTTATATCTAAAGATATAAAAGTATAAAATAATCTAGAGT
>CANRPC010000031.1 GCA_947632435.1 uncultured Bacilli bacterium
TGGAAACCCCTTGATAATAAAGGCTAATCCATGTTTTTTATTTATTATTTTTTTATGGTAAAACCTCCAAAGATAAGTATCATATTTTATACATTTTAAACTACCTTAAATAAAAAATATGTCCATTTAATATTTATTAATGAACATATTTTTTTTAGTTAAGCTTTTAGAGTAAATACTAATGTAACTTGATTTTCATCAATGGATTTAATTTCCATATTATATAAATTTTCAAATCCATTATTGAAGGTAAATTCTTTATGATTAGTAATACCAAAATCCATTACACTATTACTTTCTTCGCTTTTTTCTCCTTTAGTAAATCTTCCAAATAAATCAGCGTTTTTCAAATCACCATTTTTGAAATTGTTTTTATCAGTTTCATCAACACCAGTTGCTCTTAAAGCACGAATTAAACGATTATTTGTTTTAGAATCTTTATCTCCTGAATCAAAATTTTGTTCAGTTGAATCATTACGGTGAGCTAAATCAACAGTAAATGAAGAAGAAGTACCGCTTCCTAATAAATTAACATCAGCATTTACTGGTAAATAGGAATTAAATATTAGGTCACCAGTAGTGGATGAAGCAGATAAGTTAGCAAGTCTAGAATCAACATGAAGCATTTTAATACCATAATCAGACATTGTAGAAGCACCTTTATCATATTGATATGGTTCTTTAGAATCTAATTCATTTAATCCTGTAGGAGTATAATATTCTATAGAAATATATTCATTAAATGGTGAATCTAATTTCCCAGGATCTTTACCTGCCATAAGTTCATCACGAGTATATGCAGGGATAATTACAAAGTCACCAGATGATTCAAATGGTCTTAAGGTAACTTCATAAGTTTTGGTACTTTCATCATTTTCATCATAAACAATTTGTTCTTTAGGTTCACACCATTGAAATTGCCATTTGGAATAAGCATTATGATCTCCAATATTATGATCCATCATATCGATACCAGCAAGAGGACTTGCACCATCATAACCTGTTCCGTAATAATCAACTAAGCCTAATGCGTGACCATTTTCGTGAACAACTGTATGAGTATCCGCCATTAAAGAAGTATAATGTTTTGTAGTTTCATCTTGTCTGAAATAAGAAGTATTGAAATTATTATATAAGAAGTCATAACTAAACCAAGCAAAGGTAAATGGTGTTGGCCAATTTTTAATCGCGTTTACACCACTTCTTTTCCAACAGAATGCCCAGAATAATTCAGCAGCTTCTTTATATTTACTTGTATTACAAACACCAATTTTATTTGAATTACAATTTGGTTGAGCATAAACAAATTCTACACAATCAAAATAACCATCTTTATTTTGATCAAATTTTTCATAATCATCAAAATTCTCTTTATACCATTGACAAGCTTCATTTGCTAAAGCATAAACAGAAGATGCTCCATTTCCTTCTTCATAAAATTCGGTAACTGTTTTATCATAAGTAAACCATTCACTTACTTTACCAGTAATATTTAATTTATGATTACTTGATTTATAATAATAAGATGATAATGATTCCCAACCAGTTTCTTCTGGTTCACCAAAATATGCTCTTTCAATTTGTTCTCTAATACCATCAAAGCCACCTAAATCTGAAGCATTAATTTCAATTTGACCTGTTTTACCAACGCTATTATATACATGAAGTTTGCTAGGATCAGTGTCGGCAAATTTAACTGGAATAATTAAAATATTTTGATTGCCTAAAGAATCTAAATCATAACTATTTTTTCTATAATCTTTTAATTTAATACCTTTAGTTTGTACTTGATCAACATTTTCAGCTTCATAATCGGTATATTTAACTTTAGAAACATAATCACTTGTAACACCATCTTTTAATGAAGTTTTACTTTGTTCTCCAAAGTATGCTTTTAATCGACCAATACCAATATTGATTTCATTATAATTAACATTATATGCTTTTTGTAAAGTTAATCTAACACGTGAAACTTGTTTTCTATTAACATTTAATGGTACACGAATAACATCCATTGATTTTTCACTTGCCAAATTACTTGGATCATCAAGTAATACAGAATCAACAACTTTATTTTTTCCATTAATGGCTTCAACTAATAAAGCTAAATCACCTTTTTTAAGTACTAAACCAGAAGGAAATGCTTGTCCACCATTCAAAGACATTGTTATATCTAAAGAGAATTTAGAAGAAGTATTAAATGATTCTGATAAAATATAATCTCCTTCATTTCTTAATCTAATTGTTCCATCATCACGTGAATAAATAAAATCTCTATTTAATACACTATGATATTCCCATGAATTATTTTTATCATCAACATTAATATCTTTTGGATCAACTTTACGCCACAATCTTCTTTCAAATATAACTTGAGAATTTTCAACATCCCATTCGTCTAGACTACTATTTAGATTATCTCTAAATCTTAAACCATTTCCGCAGGAAACTAAACCTACTCCTAAACACATCACCATCAAGCTTGTTAATGTGTATAATTTAATTTTTTTAGCTTTCATAAACTATTCCTCCTTTTTTTAAAAAAGTATATGTATTATAGCAACTTAATTAATTTATAGCAAACAAATATGACATTATTCGTAATATTCGAACTCAAAATCACACAATTTAACTGTATCATTATTCTTTGCACCTAACTCATGTAATTTTTTATCAACTCCTAAGTCAACTAAAATATTAATTAGGCGCATTACACCTTCATCGTGTGTCGTATTTATAAGATGGTAAGTTCTTTCTATTTGTTCACCTTCAATTACAAAAAGATGTTCTTGAGGATGTTTTATAACAAAAGGTAATTCTTCTTTTGTTGCATCAATAATTTTAACATCTTTATGAGCATCTTCATAAAGTGGAAATATAGGTGCATCAATTAATAAATCTTTAATTTTATATAACATTTCATCAATTCCTTCATGTAGAATTGAAGAAATAAAAAGAACATCATATTGTTTTTCAAGAGCTTTTTTTACTTCTTTTGCTCTTTTTAAAGTAATTTCATCTTCAACTTTATTACATACTACAAGCATTCTTCTATCGATTAAATGATACCCATATTCTTTTAATTCATTGTTAATTAAGGCAAAATCATTTAAAGGATCAACATGTTCCATATCAAGTACATGAACAATTACTTTACATCTTTGAATATGTCTTAAAAATGTTAAACCAAGACCTTTACCAACACTTGCACCCTCTATTAAACCAGGTAAATCTGCAACCACGAATGAAGAATCATCAACATAACATACTCCAAGTTGAGGAGTCAAAGTCGTAAATGGATATTCAGCAATTTCAGGTTTTGCTGAAGTTATAATTGATAAAAGTGTCGATTTACCAACACTTGGTAACCCAACAAGTCCAACATCGGCAAGTAATTTTAATTCCAATATTAAAACTTTTTCTTCACCAGGTAAGCCATTTTCTGCGATTCTTGGAGCTCTATTTCTTGATGAAGCAAAACAAGCATTGCCTCGACCACCTCTTCCACCTTTGCAAGCTAAAAATAATTGATTTGCTTCTTTTAAATCGCAAAGCATCTCATTAGTTTTAGAATCAAAAATGACTGTACCAACTGGAACTTCAAGTATGATATCATCTGAAGATCTGCCATACATATTTTTGGCTTGGCCTTTTCCTCCATCATTTGCTACGACTTTTTTTGCGTGTCGATAATTTATAAGTGTTGATTGATTTAAAACCGCTTTAAAATATATAGAGCCGCCTTTTCCTCCATTACCGCCTGATGGTCCACCTTTTTCAACATATTTTTCATGATGAAAAGCAATACAACCATCGCCACCTTTACCTGATTTAACAGTTATTTTTGCTCGATCAATAAACATAATAACTAGCTCCCTTAAAAAAAGCCACCTAAATAGGTGGCAAATTAATATCTTGACTATTTTGCTTCAACAGGATAAACTGAAGCTCTTGTTCTTTTTTTCCCTACACGTTCGTATTTTACAATTCCATCACATGTGGCAAAAATTGTATCATCCCCACCACGCATTGTGTTAAGACCTGGATATATTTTAGTACCACGTTGACGATAAATAATCGAACCAGCTTTAGCAAACTCACCATCAGATTTTTTTGCACCTAAACGCTTTGATTCAGAATCACGTCCGTTTTTAGTAGAACCGACTCCTTTTTTAGAAGCGAATAATTGAAGATTTAACTTAAAATTCATATTTTGCACCTTCTTTCGTTTACTTAATAACAATATTTTTTGGTTCTGCTTCTTGAACTGTCTTTAATTGAATAAGTAACATTTCTAATTTAATCAATGAAACTTCGTTTTGTTTGACAATTAATTTTGCATACCCATCATCCAATTTGATTTCTTTGATTTCATCATCTTGGAAAGCATTAAATCCGCCTGTTACTATCGCGGATACAGCAGCACAAACTAAATCATGTCCGTACTGATTTTTTCCTGAATGACCTTTAACTTCAAGACCAACAGGAGATAAATTTTCATAATAAATAGTTACTTTTATCATAACCTATGCTTTAATTTCGGTAATTACAACACAGGTATATGGTTGACGATGACCTTGCAAACGTCGATAATTAGCTTTGGACTTATATTTGAAAACAAGAACTTTTTTTTCTTTACCTTGTTTTTCAACTTTTGCCACAACTTTAGCTCCTTCAACGTATGGTTTGCCAAAAACTTTATTTTCGCCACCAATCATAATTACTTTGTCAAAAGTAACTTCAGAACCAACTTCTGCATCAAGCTTTTCAACATAAATTTTGCTATCAATTTCAACTCTGATTTGCTTTCCGCCAGTTTCAATTATTGCGTACATATTTTTACACCTCCTATAAAATAGACTAGACTCGCTTTTAAGGTGGAATAAATTCACTTATACCTTTTCAATGCGGTTGAGGCCTCTATTGAAGGCAACAACATATTAAATTTAGCAAATTGTTAGATTTATTTCAACAATTTTAAAAAAATTAATGAAGATTTATCAAACAAAAAATCTTCTAAACTAGATTTTTCTAATATTTTCTAATTAAGAAGATTTTCCATTAAATAAATTATAATTGTCTAGTGATTTGACTTACATTACCGATATTTGAGTAAGTAATAGTTTGAGTATAAATTCCTGAAACATTATTAAAAATAATTTTATCATCTTCAAAAGTAATCGTTAAATCAGTGAAAACATTTGCTACAGAAATTGCCCCATCAAAGCCACAGAATAAACTTACATAAGGTTTAATTGACATTTCATCAACTAAAATAAACTTATATACTTCTTTACCAATAGATTGAGCTTCATCTTTTTGAAAGAAATAAGAATTAATTGTAAATGTTGGTAATAAATCTTCAACTTTTCCTTCAACTTGCTCACCACTTAAAGTTACAATGTCTTGATTTACTTCATATTTTTGATATTTTGTTTCTTCAACTTGTCGATAACCAGTAATTTTATTATTTTGAGCATTTGTTACTTCAAAACCACTTATTCCATCAGAAATTACTTTTCCTTCAGCTTCAACTCCTGCTCCATACCAATCATCTTCATATGATCTTTTATAAGAAGCTTCATAATTTTGAGTTTTCAAAGAATCCATTTTTGCCTTAAAATTTTGATCAATTTCTTCAACTTTTTCAATTTTTTTAAGTGTTTCATCAAGATTAAATTCATCAAAAGTGCCTTCTAAAGAAGATTTATATATGGAAACTCCACCCCAACCATCATCTCTATTTTCATCAAAAAATTTAGCAATATAAGTTAAAGGTTGACCTTCTTCAGAATAAGTAAGTGTAAAGTTTTCTAAATTTCCATTGTAGAAATGATGATTTAATTCTGCTTCAACGATAGTAAAAAGTTGTATTTTTAAATTTGAAGCTATTCTAGCTAATTTATCATCATTTTCTTCTTGAAAAGTCAATGTCATTTTATTTGTATTTTCATCAATTACAAAATCTTCAATACTTAATTCATCAAAGATATTATTAAAACCTGCTTCATCATAAGTAATATCATCATCAACATCTAAAAGAGGATTTAAAATTTGTAATTTTTGTTCACCAACTGATCCATCGATATTTAAATAAGCACTTACAGCTAAACCTGTATCATCTTTTTGATAAATAGCACTTTCAGAAACTACAGATTTTGTATCATTAGTAAATCTTTTAAATTTTAAAACTTCATTTCCTAATTCTGTTTGAGTATATCTAAATGATGGGTTTCCATCATCATATTGACCTTGATATGTTGTTGATACTTTAAATCCTGTTTTTAATTGTTCAAGTGCAATTTGAGCTAAACTCTTATCTTCTGATGAAGTAACATAACTAGAAGAAGAATGTGTATCTTGATTTTCAGTAGTTAAAGAAGTATCACTTGTTGTGACTTCACTTGTTGTTACTTTTTCTGTTGTGGTTTCACTTGTTGTTACTTTTTCAGTAGTTACTTGACTAGAAGTATTTGATGTGTCATTAGATGTTGATACATTACTTGCACATGCAACTAATAAAAGTGCAGATAAAGCAAGTATAAATTTTTTATTTTTCATAATATTTTGTTCTCCTTTTTTTTATTTTATAACGTATGGATAAATAAGAAATTGTAATGTTTTAAAGAATTCATATGATACTAAAAGTTCAGCACATAAAATAACTTTACCATTGCTTGTTTCAATTTCTTTTTGATATAATGTTGCATCTTTTATCGATGCATTTTCTTGTAATATAAACCCATTTTCAAGAAGTTTTTTTTCATAATTTTCTTTATAAGCATTTGCGATATCAAAATCGTCTAAATAGAATACAAATACTGGTCTTTTAGGATTATATGAAGCATCAAGAATTACATGAGAAATTGTATCACCGAAAGTAGGTAAATTATCTAATTCTTCTTTAGAAATTACTTTATATAAAATCTCACTTTCTTTTTCTTGATTTGAAATCAAATCGCTCCAATTAATATCATCACAAGTCTGTTTCAATGAACTCATCGTTGATTTAATTTGATTAATATTTGTATATTCAAGTATTTCAGTAGATAAACGCATTTTGTTTTCTATTGTTAATGTATCATTTTCAATAATAAAGCTTAAATCACCAATATCCGATGTATTGAAAACGCCAAAATCATGCGCATAAATTGTACAAGGAACATTCTCTTTTAAATGATAAATCTTTTTATTACCGTCAATTTCTTTATCAAAGAATAATGAAGAAACAGTAAATGCTGGAAGCATTGTTTCTAAATTACCATTTAATGGTGATCCATCATAATATACATTGTTATTTAATTTTGTAATGCCTTGTACAACATCCGTTTTTACTTGATAATAACCATAAGAATCTGTTTTTTTGTCATCACGTGAATAAATATCATATATAATTGATTTTCCATCTTCGACATCTGCTTTATATTTACGTGAAGCAAGGCTAACATCAAGATGATAGTTTTGCTTCTTTAATTTATTCATCATTGAAGTAAATTCTTCATCTTCTTCACCTTGTAAAGGTGTTAATAAATTTATAACTTGCTTACCATTATCAATAAATTTACCAGTTACTTCTCCTTTATGAATACCATAATTTGTTTGCATATCTTTTAATTTTACGTAAAAGGTATCTAATTTATCATTTTTAACTGTAACTTTAAATTCATCCATTTCATAGCCAATTGAGGAAGTTAATTGAGTTGGAAAAGATGAATAAAAAGATTTTAATTTTTTACTATTCATATTAAGGCTATAAGTTTTTTCATTTTCATCAAATGTAAAATCACTTACACTTAATAAATTAAATTGATTTTCGTATCCTGTTGAGGACCAATTTAAGAAATTAGATGATGAATCAACAAGTGGATAGTATTTAATTGTATTATCAAATCCTAATTCAAATTCA
The DNA here is from genome assembly GCA_947632435.1 of uncultured Bacilli bacterium. Lineage (GTDB taxonomy): Bacteria > Bacillota_I > Bacilli_A > RFN20 > CAG-449 > CANRPC01. Next base: position 7,907 of record CANRPC010000031.1, read on the forward strand.
GATATAACTGTTTTCAAATTATATTTATAAGGAACATAAGTTACTTTATTAGAAATGCTATTTTTTGTACAATTTTCATCTGTTGATGAGCTATAGACTGTTACTTCATATGCTTCACTTGTACTAGATACATCATTATAATTGTAAGAATAACCTATCGCATCAGTTCCAGTTTTAACTTTTGCTTCTAATTTATAACCTTCTTTATAGCTATTTAATATTTCATCAGTTAAAATAAAATTTTCTTCTTCAGATGATACAATACTTGAGATGCTCTCTTTTGAGGTACATGAAAATAAGAATGCTGTTATAAGCAATAGATAAATCTTGTTTTTCATTTTTTACCTCTTACTGCGCTTTTGATAAATAAATTTGAATTTGGAATTGGCCCATTTCAGAATTTTGAATCCAATAAGGAGCAAATGTAACATTTAATTGATATTGTTTTGCATTAATTGTAACATTTTTTGCATAAATTGGCGCTGCATCTTGTTCCGTTTCATTTATATAAGAATAACTATCTTCAACAAGTTTTGAAGCATATTCTTCTTTTAAAGCTAAACCTTCTTTTTCATCGTAATATGAGAAAAAGAAAATTGGTTTTGCCGCGGAACTTCCAATATCAGAATAAATAAGTGAGGCATAATTTAAAGTTGGAATTGAATCTAAAATTTCTTTTGTAAAGACTTTTTCAATAGCTTTATAATTTGCTTCATTATTTGAAAGTAATTGTGACCAAGTTAATCCTTCAGTATTATCGTGTAAATTAGTATCAGTTAAGAATTTTTCAACAGAACCAATTTGAGTATAATTAACATCAAGAATTAATCCTGATTCATTAGTATCACCAGTTTCGTTATGAATATTAATCTTGTCTTTTTCAATTGTTACAGTTAAATTAATCAAACGATCAGAATAGCCATCTGCATCAAATGGTGTAAAGACATCATCATAATTAAATAGTGAAATTTCAATATCCTTATTTAATTTATATATTTTTTTATCTTCTGTAGATGAAGCATCTTTTGTAAATAAAATTGATGATAAATTAAATGAAGGTAATAATTCTTTCATTGTTCCTGAATAGACACAATCGGCATAATATTGATCTTCAATTTGAACAAAGCCTAATTTATATTCATTTTCTTCAACTGCATATTTTGTATAACCATAACTCATATATTTGCTACCATTTGCAGCATAATAATCATATTTTACAGATTCATTATTATAAAAATCAGCTTTATATGAACCTTGAGAAACCATTTTCTCTGATTGGAAATCAAAATTAGCTTGTGTTTCTTCAAGATGATAATTATTTTGTTTTAACAAAGCCATTGCATCTTCAAAATCTTTATCTTCTGTACCCTCAAGTGGTTTAAAATATGAGGTAACACTTTCTCCACTTGCTAAAAATATTCCAGAAGATGAACGTTCAATTGTCGAATCATAAGAATCAAAAGGAACATAACTTAACTCATAACCAGTAATTTGATCACCATTTGTAAGTAAGAAAAATTTATCAATTGTAGTTGTGCTCATTACATCATTTGTAAAATCAATACTATAAGTATTTGAGAATAATTCAACACCAAGTAATTGAGCAGTTAATTTATTATAAATCAAATCCTTTGTTGAATCTTCAAGAGCATCTATTGATAAAACAAATTTATTTTCATCACCAACTCTTTCAAACATATTTGCTTCTAAATCAATAAAGACATTTGATAAATAACTTTCTTCCCAAGTTAATTGCATTGCTTCATAAGTATAAGGATCTTTACCTAATACTTCTGTATAAATAACATCATTACCTACACTTAATGATGCATTATATAACATTTCAACTTCTTCATTTTCTTTTGGTTGAAAATGATAAAAACCTGATCTTGATTGTTTTTTGCTTGTGTCATCTTTTGAAGTTGAAAACAATTCTAAATCATAATTTTTTTCATTAACTTTTGCATCATAAATCTTTACAGTTTTAACATTTGATTGGTAATCTATTACACTTGAAAATTCAACTTGATAACCTTTTTTAAAGCTATCAAACATTTGACTATCTAATTTTTCGGTACGAATAAATTGAGATGTCATTGCTTCACTTGTATTTGAAGTTTCATCACTAGGTGAAGATGAAACTTTTCCGTTACTACAAGAAAATAATAATACTTGAGATAAAGCGGTTACTAATAATAAGTTTCTTTTTTTCATAATATCCTCCAATGTTTTAAAATATGAATCTTATAAAGTAATAATTACATTTTTTAGAAAAAGTAATAATGTGAATAAGATACACGTATCTTTTTAAAAGTGCAAGAAAAAAATAACAAAAAAAATTTTTTCATTATATTTGTTGCACTTAAACTTATTATTAACTCATTAAAATCTATTATTATCTATTTTTTTATAACAAAAAAAAAGAAGCCCAGCAACTTGCTATTCTCACCAAAAGGCTACCTTCGCCGCAACGATGCTTAACTTCT
>CANRPC010000032.1 GCA_947632435.1 uncultured Bacilli bacterium
ACGAACTTTTAATTCGTTTCGCAACAGTTGAAAATTTTTTTCATTATATTTGTTGCACTTAGATTAATAATTAACAATTTTTATTCAAATATTTTAAATTTATTAACAAAATATATTTTAAGCGTTAAAATGTTATTAATAGTTCTAACAAACTATAAGAAATTGTTTTTTAATTAAAGGAGGTATTTTTATATGATTGATTGGGAACAATTTTGGACTAATCTTGTAAATTGGGCTTCTGATACAGGAATTAAAATCATTATTGCACTAATTATTTTAATTGTTTCTTTTCGCTTAATTACAGTTATTACAAGAAAAACATCAAAAAGACTTATCGAAAAGAAAAAAATGGATAAAACTTTAGTATCCACTTTATTCTATGTACTTAGAATTGCTTTAAAGATTGTTGTATTAACATGTCTAATTGGATATTTAGGTATCGACACTTCTGGTTTAGCTGCTTTAATTGCCGCGCTTGGTGTAGGAATTGGTCTTGCTGTTAATGGTGCGCTTGCAAATCTTGCTGGTGGTGTTTTAATACTTATTACTAGACCATTTAAAATTGATGATTATGTTTCTGCAGGTGGATTTGAAGGTACTGTTGAGGATATACATATTGTTTATACAAAAATTAGAACAAATGACAATAAAGTAGTATATGCACCAAATGGACCTTTATCTTCTTCAACAATTATTAATTATTCAGAAAAAGAATTGCGAAGAGTTGATTTAAATTTTACAATCGAAAGAAAAGAAGATTATAAAAAAGCTGAAGAAATTATTTTGGAAATTACAAATGCTCATGAAAAAGTTAAAAAGACTCCAGCTGCTATGTCTAGAATTTTAGAACATAATATTAATGGAACAACTCTAGTTTTAAGAGCTTGGTGTAATAATGCTGATTATTGGGATGTATTTTTCGATTTACAAGAATCAATTAAAAAAGGATTAGATGATAATGGAATTATCATGCCAAATAATCAAGTAGATGTTCGAGTTAAAAACGATTAAAATATAAAGGAAATTTATTATGGAAAAATCTAACTTCACTTTAGATAAAATAGTTTATTGTGTTTTATATCTTGTTATTGGTATATTGCTCTGTACTTTAAAAACAGGATTTATTGAGATTTTAATGACAATTGTTGGAATTTTATATTTAATATATGGAATTTATGAAATCATTAAAGATCGTTTTATTACTTTGAATAGTGTTGTTAAAATTATTATTGGTTTATTAATACTTATATTAGGTTGGCAAATTCATAAATTTGTCTTATTACTATTTGGAATTCTTATTGCAGTTCAAGGTGGAATCGATATTTTTAATTCTTTCAAATTTAAATTAGGACTTGTTCATTTAATCAATGCTGTTGTTACAATAACAATTGGTATACTATTATGTATTGCTCCATTCGCGGTTAGTGATATTATATGCATAATCTCAGGTGTGATTTTCATTATTAATGGAGTTCTTGCTTTGTTTGACAAGCAAGTTGCATAATTATAAATTATTATAAAATTAGCTGTAAAGAAAAATTTTAATTCTTCACAGCTTTTTTTATGGAAAAATAAAAAAGCCCATTAAGGCTTTTATAATATGGTGGACGTTGCCGGGCTCGAACCGACGACCTCTTCCGTGTGAAGGAAGCGCTCTCCCAACTGAGCTAAACCTCCTAGTGAAAACATTATAACATAGTTATAAAAGATAAAACTATAAATTAATCTAAACATATTTAAAAACTTAAAATTGATATAATTTTTAATTTTTGGTATTTAAATAAAAAAGGGGCTATTGCCTAATTATTTTTTCATTAGCCCCTAAAATTTAATTAATTCTTTTTTCTTTTTAATTTTTTTCCAACAGCGAAATAAGTAACATTTTTTAATGAATAAGGATTTAAGACACCTTTTCCATCAAATACAATTGGAGTTTTCATATATTCAATAAAATTTTCATTAGTTAGCTTTTTAAACTCTTCTGATTCATTTAAGAATATAGCTACATCACATGTTTGTAATGCTTCATCAAGTGTATTTGCATAAGCAATACGTTGGTCTACTTTCATCTTTTTTCTAAATGCAGTCGTAGAAATAGGATCATAGGCAATAATTCTGCTGTTTTCTTTTAAAAGTTCATCGATTACTTTAAATGCTGGAGATTGACGTATATCATCAGTATTTCCTTTATAAGACAAACCTAAAATTGCAAAACGTTTATTTGAAAGATCATCGCCTAAAACACGTTTAATTTTTGAAATAATTTGTGAAGGTCTATCATCATTAACATTCATCGCAGCATTTAAAACAGAGAGAGTAACATTATTTTCTTTGGCAATATTTTCTAATACTCTAGTATCTTGAGGTAAAGATGGACCTCCAAAACCTACACCAGAATATAAATATTTTTGACCAATTCTTGGATCTAATCCAATTCCGTAGCTAACTTCTTGAATATCTGCACCAACACAATCACATAAATCAGCTATTTCATTAATATATGATAATTTAACCGCAAGATAAGCATTTGAAGCATATTTAATTAATTCAGCACTTTCTTGAGATACAATTAATAAAGGACAATCGAAATTTTTATATAAATCGGTCATAGCTTGTTGAGCTTCTTTTGAGGAAAGCCCTACAACAATTCTACTTGGCATAACCATATCTTTTAAAGCGGTTCCTTGAGAACAAAAATCAGGATTAGATACAACATTAATTTTGTATTTGTTATTTGTTAATGTTTCTAAATATTTTTTTGTTTCTGCACATGTACCAACAGGAACTGTAGAACGAATAACAAAAGTAACATCTTTTTGAATGTGTTTTGCACATTCTTTTAAGGTTTGAAAATAACCAACTAAATCACATACTCCAGGTTCTTTTTCTGGAATTTCATTACAAATAATAACAATATCTGCACCATAAATTGCATCACGAAATTCTGAAGTAAAACGAATTTCATTTCCATATTTTTTTAAGCATTCTTGCAATTTGTTTTCTTTAATATTAGTTTCGCATTTTCTTAATGCAGCTATTTTCTTTTTATCAGAATCTAAAGCAAAAACTGCATGGCCTTTCATTGTAAAGCCTAAGGCGTTGACTAATCCTACAAATCCAATACCAACTATAGTTATTTTCATTAAATCACAACCTTTCATTTGCGTATTCAATAATATTTTACACAAAAAAATAAGTTTTAGCAAGATATGATTTTTTTGCCAAAATAATTCTAAAATATCGTACAAATGGTTCTAAATATGAACAATTATTTCTTATTTTGCATGTTATTATCAATAAATGTCAAAATATCATTATAAACTTTTTCTTTGCCATTTTCGTTTAAAATTTCATGACGCATATTTTCATAAGCAATGACTTCACTGCTTAATCCGTATTTAGAGTATATTGCTTGAAGTTTATGTAGTCCTTTTCCATAATTTGTAACAGGATCATTTTTACCACCCATTATTAAAATTGGAAGATCTTTTTGAATCCAAGCTAAACGATTTTTCTTAAATCCAATATTAATTGATTTAAAAAACGAATTATAAAAACCAACTGAAGGAGTAAACATACATAAAGGATCATTTATATATTTTTGCACAATTTCTTCATCTGTAGTAAGCCAATCAAATTTTGTCTTTTTATTTTTTATTTTTTTATTATAAGACATAAATGTTAATTTTGTCATAAATTTTGATGGTTTATATTGATTATGAAATTTTGCATGAAATGCTGCAATGGATGATCCAACTTTATAAATAAATCTTGGTCCAGAAGTACCGATTAAAATAACTCCATTTATATGTAATTCACGAGAATATTTTTGTAAATAATATTGTGCGACAAATGAACCCATAGAATGACCAATTAAAATAGTTGGTTTACCAGTTATTCTTAATGCAACCATTTCAGTATGCAAATTTTTAACACATTGTTTAAATGAATAATCATCCCATTTACCTAAACCTGATCTTTTATTTAATCCATGATTAACTTGATCTAAAGCATATACATCATATCCTTTAGAATTTAAAAATTTAGCAAACGAATCATAACGCAATGAATATTCGCACATTCCATGTGATATTACTATATTTCCTTTTAATTCTTCTATATCTCTTTTCCATACATTACCAATAGTTTCTAAACCATCAGAAGTTGTTAATTTAAATTGTTTTGCATCCATAATTATTCTCCTAATACCTTATAATCATTATTAATCACCATAATCAGTGCCTCTAGATTTATTGTCAATAAATATTTGCAATCGATCCAATACATCATAAATTGTCAATATTATAGCTTTATCGTTTTTAGTAAGTGGTTCAGAATCAATTTCTTCATCCATACCAGTAAATATAACTAATTTATTTTTTTGCACAATTTTTTTCATTTCATTTAAAATTTTCTCACGTTCATTTTCATAAATAACAAATGTATGTGTTAAATATGAATAAAACATTGGTTCGATGTAAAAGCGAGAACCATCTTCATATTCATAAAGTGCTGAAAAAGGGTTATTTTTATCAGCAATTTGCTTTAAATTTTGCCATTCTTTGTAATTAAACATTCGTTTCACCTATTTCTTTTTCTAATAAAAATTTTATTTTTTCATCTTTAATGGATTTTAAATTAATTTGTATATGATGTAGTGTTCCAGGTATTGATGATTTTATTAGTTCATAAGCAATTTCAGCATCAGAAATTAAATTGCTATTTCCAATTAATTTAATCTCATCAGCAAATTTTAAAAGAGATTTACTTATTTTTAAAAGTTTATATGGAGTTAATGCAGCATCAATTGCCGCGATTGAAATATTATCTTCATTTTTGCTTTTAAAAGCTAACATTAAGTTGTTAAAAGAAATAGCATCTTCATTAATTAATTCATGACAATTATCTTTGATTAATGAAATTTCTTTAATTAACCTTTCAATTCTATCATGTACATTTTCATACCCTTTTTTAGATATTGTAAAATTACATACCATTAATAACAAAGCTGCAGCAAGTTCATTTGTTAAAGCAAGAACACTTCCTCCACCAGGAACAGAAGTTTTATTTGATACTGCATTAATATATTCTTTAATGCTTAATGAATTTAATTCCATAAGTTTTCTCCATATTTCTATTTTAACATTTATGGAATTCTTTACAAGAATTTATCACTTAAATAAAGGTAATTAAATATGAAAAATTGATGATAAAATAAATTAATTTATTTTTTTATTCTTGTAGTAAATACTCATGTATGATATATTTATTTAGCAATCTAATAAACAGGAGGTTTGTTTATGAGAAAAGAAAAAAAGAGTATTAATCTTTTTGCCATGATTCTTGGTATATCCGCTATTGCCGCACTATTACTATTCTTATTCTTAAATATAGCAGGTAATAATTTTGGAAAAATTCAAGGATACAACTCAGTATTTGGAATTACAACGACATTCCTAGATGGTTATAAAATTAAATTTTCGGGTATTAATGGTGTTGGTTTAACAGTATTTATATTGTTCTTAGTTACTGCATTATTCTCAGGAATATTTGGTAATTATAAAAGAGGATTCTTTATTGCTTCTACTATTGCCGATATTGCAATAGCGATTATGTTATTTACTTATCATTCTTCTTGGATACGTTTAAATTGTGCTACGAATAGAATTACTTCTATTGGAATTGATGTTGGTATTATACTTCCTGGAATTATTATTATAGTACATGCAATTGCTAATCTAGTAGCATTTAAATTAGCTAATGCTAATAAACGATAATTAATTGCAAGTTAAATAATGTATAAGATGATTTTCTAATCATCTTTTTTTATACACAAAAAGTGTATGATATAACTAAATAATATGTGAATTGTTATAAGAGAAGAAAAATTTGTTGATTTTCATTTTTTAATCAATTGAGTAAAAAATTTAAAATGTTAAAATTGTGATAGGAGACTTACTATTATGAAAATTACAAAATTACTAAATAATAAAGAAAAAAGAATATTATTAATTGTCATTTTTATAGTTGCAGTATTTTTTACAATCATGGCATTAATTTCAGGTTTGATAAATGTTTTGCAATTAGTTTTTGATTTATCACATGTAAGATTAAATAATTTTGGAGCAGTATATCACATATCATATATAAACACGATAAAACCTTACTTTATAATATCAATAATCTTAGATGTTTTACTTTTTGTATTGAGTTTTTTCTTGAAACCAAAAGTTAATTTTATCTTATTGATTGTTAATATTGCTTTAGTTATAATTTTTTCTATTATTTTAAGGCTTTCATTACCGCGTTTTAATGATTACTATCCTCATGATTTTGAACTTTATAATTATGAATTATTCTCAAGTTATGTTTCAAGTGCTATCTCTATATTAATACCTTTGTTTATCGCAGAACTTGCTAATTGGAAATTAACAAAGATTGAGTTTATTAAAGAATAATTTATCTAAAAAACACATATTTAATCTTTGATTTTATTATTTAAATTTAATTAAAAAACAGGATATTAATTTATCAAAAAATACCCTGTTTTAAATTTTGTTAATTTTAAAAATTAATTAAATTAATTTATTTTCTTTTATTACTTGATCTTTTAAAGCATCAGGAACTCTTTCATAAGAATGGAATTTTCTATTAAAATAACCTTGAGATTGAGTTAATGATTTTAATTTATTAGCGTAATCAAGTATTTCTGATTCAGGTACAAGTGCATCTATTTCTTGGATGTTATGATCACTTTCATTTAGAGCAATAATTTTAGCTCTACGTGAACTTAAATCAGATAAAACTGAACCAATATATTTATTGTCTAAAACAACTTTAATTTCCATGATTGGTTCTAATATTACAGGATTACATTTTTTATATGCTTCTTTAAAAGCAAGAATTGCGGCCATTTTAAATGCCATTTCATTAGAATCAACACTGTGATATTTTCCATCTAATAATGTTGCTTTAACTCCAATAACAGGGAAACCAGCAAGTTGACCTTGTTTTAATGATTCATAAAATCCTTTTTCTACTGCAGGGAAATAATTTTTTGGTACTGCTCCACCAAATACTTCCTCATGAAATTCTTCAGTTTCACTTGGCTCAAAACGCATTACAACAACACCATAAAATCCAGAGCCACCACTTTGTTTTATATATCTTCCTTCAGCTTCTGAAGTTTTGGTAATACTTTCACGATAAACAATTTTTGGTCTTTCTGTTGTTAAATTTATTTTATAATTATTAATTAATTTCTCAATAACATAATTTAAATGTGATTCACTTAATCCACCTATTAATAATTGTTTGGTTTCATTGTTACGTTTAACTTCTATACTTGGATCTTCTAATTGAATTTTACTTAATGCATTACCAATTTTATTTTCATCATTTTTATTATTTATGATTAAAGCTTTAAAAATAACTGCTGTTGGATAATTAACAGGTTTGAAAATTATTGGATTTTTAATGCTTGATAAAGTCATTCCACTTTTAATATTTTCTAAATGATTTAACGCTACAATATCACCACTTGTTGCTTTATCTATTGCTTGTAAATTTTTGCCAGTCATAATAAACATACTTGATATGCGTTGAGTTGTACCATCAGAACAATAAACTTCGTCCATTAACTTCAATTCACCAGAATTAATTTTTAATAAATTAATAATTCCTGAATAATTATCAACATATGTTTTAAAAACATAGCCAGAAAAAGGTTCTTCATTAGTTGTTAATCTTGTAACATCATTACCATTTAAATCTTTTGCAATATATGGTTTTAAATCATTAGGACTTGGTAAGTAATCAATAAACATATTTAATAATGTATGAATACCAATATTTTTTGTTGCACTTCCTACAATTACAGGAATTAGTTCGCCATTTAAAACACCTTTTCTTAGACCTGAATGAATTTCTTCCATTGTGAAAGTTTCACCATTAAAGAATTTTTCTAATAAAGAATCATCACTTGATGCCACTGCTTCGCAAATCATATTATGAAGTTCAAACACTTTAAGTTTTTTATCTTCATAAATTTCACAATCTACACATTTTGTCCCATCATATTTACGTGCTTTTAAATCTACGACATTGACAAATCCTTCAAAATTTGTTTCATGACCTATTGGATAACAAAATGGAACAGCATTTTTTCCTAATTTTTCACGAATATCATTTAAAATGTCGTCAAAATTAACATTTTCTTTATCCATTTTATTTATATAAATAAATGTTGGAATATTTCTTTTTCGCAATGTATTCCAAGCTTTAATTGTTCCAATTTGGACCTTCATGGTTGCATCAATTACCAAAATGGCACCTTTAATAATTCTAGTAACACCAATTGTTTCAGAGACAAAATCATCATTGCCAGGAAGATCGATAAGATTTATTTTGTAATCATTATAATAAATAGGTATGATTGAGGTACTTATAGAACTTTGTTTTTTTTGTTCATCAAGATTATAATCACTTATAGTATTTTTCTTTTCTACTTCACCCTTTTTTGAAATTAAACCACTACAAAAAGCAAGTGATTCAACAAGTGTAGTTTTACCTGAGCTTTGATGACCTAGTATGGCAATGTTCCTAATATGCCTAGCATCATAATTATTCATGTATTATTTCCTCCATAATATGTATATTTAAATTATAACATTGAAGTTGAAATTAGAAAATAGGGCAAAAATTTAAAAGATGAAAAACCATAAAAAAGTATTAAAAAATGCACTTAATTTATTTGACTTATTTAATTATGATTTTTATAATTTTCATATAAATACTATATAAAAAGGAGATATGAAAATATGAATGGTAATTTTACTTATTGTAATCCAACAAAATTATATTTTGGCAAAAATGCACTTGATGGATTAAATATTGAATTAAAAAAATACGGCAAAAATATATTATTTGTCTATGGTGGTGGTTCAATAAAACAAAATGGTATTTATGATAAAGTTATTGAAATTCTTAAAATTAATAATAAAAATATTTTTGAAGATAGTGGTGTAATGCCAAATCCTACGATTGAAAAATTAAAGGATGGAATTGATAAAGCAAGAAAAGCAAAAATTGATTTTATTTTAGCGGTTGGCGGAGGCTCAGTATGTGATTATGCTAAAGCTTTATCAGTATCTATAAATTGTTATGAAGATATTTGGGATAAATATTTTATTCGTTTTGAAGATGTTTCTTGTAAAATTGTTCCAATAGGATGCGTACTTACTATGGCTGGTACAGGTAGTGAAATGAATGGTGGTACAGTTATAACAAATCATGAAGCAAAATTAAAAATTGGTCATGTTTTTAATGAAAATGTTTATCCAAAATTCTCTATTTTGAATCCTGAATTTACATATACACTTCCTAAATATCAAATGGTCGCAGGTATTTATGATATTATGTCACATATTTTAGAACAATATTTTTCAGGTAATGATGATAATACAAGCGATTATATTTCAGAAGGATTGATGCGTTCTTTAATAAAAAGTGCAAATATAGCAATCAAAAATCCTTTAGATTATGAAGCAAGAAGTAATATTATGTGGACCGCGACATGGGCGTTGAATACTTTAATTGCAAAAGGAAAATCTGAAGATTGGATGGTACATATGTTAGGGCAAGCAATAGGAGCTTTTACAAATGCAACACATGGTATGACTCTTTCAAGCGTCACAATGGCATATTATAGATTTATATTACCTTATGGAATAGAAAAATTTAAAAGATTTGCTATAAATGTATGGGGAGTAAATCAAGATAATAAATCGGAACTAGAAATAGCTAATGAAGGCTTAGAAAAAATGGAAGAATGGATGCAAAGCATCGGACTTATAATGAATATTAGTGAACTTGGAGTAAAAGAAGATATGATAGATGATTTAGTAAAAAGTACCTTAATCATGGATGGTGGATATAAAGTACTAAGCGAAAATGACATTAAAAAAATATTTAAAGATAGTTTATAATTAATAAAACTGTACATAAATTAAGTCCTTTTGTAGTAAATATTTTTGATTAAATAAATTGATAAAAGCTACATTTTAGGCTTTTTTAATATAAAATTATTTGTTGCGTTTAGAATTATAACTAATCTTATCATTGACAGAATTACACGGGGGGGGGGTATAATTTAAAAAAAGGAGTTAAGTATATGAAAAAACTGAAAAAAGGTTTGATTTTCTCTTGCACGCTGTTTTTGATGTTGGGTCTCATCTCCTGCACCAAACCTAGCGCCCCCAAAGAAAAAACCATCACTTGCCGTATGAACAGACGCAGTGATACGAGCTTCATCACACGGACCACTCTAACCGACCCCGATACGAACATTACGCTTATTGACCAAAGGGCTGGCGATTCCT
>CANRPC010000033.1 GCA_947632435.1 uncultured Bacilli bacterium
GAAGTAATCTAGTTATAGTTAAAGCTAAATAACAAATAAAGAAATGACCTTTTATTCCCATTTCCGTTGATGCATAATAGATCTATTCAATTACTCACGTCTTAATATATTTATATATTGTTAAATATTACTCTAGATATAAGAAAAAAATACTTGATAAAGTAAAATGGCAAAAAAGTAGCGAAAAACTTAATTTTTTTAATATATTAATTATTTTTGCTCCTAAATTTTACAAGGTAATCTATAAATTTGAAACTGACAAAGTAGTAGCAAGGGAGTTAATTTTATTGTGAGATAGTGTTCTAGTAAGTGGTGCTCTCCTCTCTTATAGAAAATACTTTTATTCATCTGTTTATTTTTCAAATAATTATGATAAAATATAAACAGGAAGGATTGAGACGATATGCTGAGTAAAAATATTAGATACTATCGACTAAAGAATAATCTAACTAAAAAAGAACTTGCAGCATTGATTCAAGTAACTCCCATGGCTATCAGTCATTATGAAAATGGTGAAAGAAAACCATCAATGAATATCATCCAAGCATTGGCCAAAGTATTAAATGTCAAAGTTTCTGACTTTATAGCAAATCGAAATGAAAAATTGGTGTTTGTTCATGGTGAATTTAGAAAAGGTAACAAGCTTACTGTAAAACAACAGGCTTTTATTTGTGCCTCTGTGGAAGAATATATGAACCGTTTCTTTTCGATTATTGAGATTTTAGGCGGAGATGTTTTACCAACTGCACCTTTGTGCCATGGAGTACAATTATCCTCTAATGCTGAAAATGATGCAAGAGCACTTCGGGAATATCTTCATATTTCAGAAGATGGACCAGTTGGTAATCTTGTTGAAATGCTCGAAAATAAGGGCATTTTGGTTTATTTTCTTAATATTGAAAATGATGCGTTTTCTGGAATGAACGGTCTTGTTGATAATAGACCATATATTGTCGTAAATGGAAATATGTCTCCAGAACGCATTCGTTCGACGATTGTGCATGAGCTCTCTTACTCTATTTTTAAATGGTCTGATGAATTTGAGGATAAGGATATTGAAGAAAGAGCAACCGCAATCAGCGGGGCGTTTCTTTTTCCAGAAAAAGATGTAAAAAGGGAATTGGGAATTCGACGTAAAGCTGTAACGAAAGATATGACAATTACTTGCAAAGAATACGGAATTTCCATGTATTTACTGGTAAAAAGAGCTAATTTATGTGGAATAATTAATGATAGCGTTGCTAAAGAATTTTATATTGAAGCTGGAAAACATGGATGGAAGCGAAATGAGCCAATTAGAATTTCAAAAGAAGAACCAATGCTATTTTCACAGCTTGTGTTTAGAGCGGTTAGTGAAAATGAAATATCAATTCAGAAAGGTGCAGAGCTTCTAAAAACGCCTTATGACTATGTCGCAAACCAGTGTTTTGGGGCAGAGAGTTAAGAGATGGAATATATCAGTAGCGATACGAATATCTGGATTGATTTTGTGACAATAGACTGTCTTGAACTGCCATTTAAGCTTCCTTATATTTACCTAATGAATCAGGACGCTATTGAAGATGAGATACGAAAACCTCCTGGATTGGGGGAGAAGCTTATTCAATTAGGGCTTCAAACGACACAACTTTCTGAAAAGGAATTCTACTTAGCGGAAGAATTGGTAGATAAGTATACAAAACCATCTTTATATGATTGTATTGCCTTGGCAATTGCAAAAGTCAGGGGAATCACACTTCTAACAGGTGATGGCTCGCTTAGAAACGCGGCTACGTTGGAAGGAGTTCAAGTAATAGGAACGATAGGTATTTTGGACCAATTGTTAGAGGGACAGTATATTGATAAGAAAACATATGAAAATTGTATTATTTCTTTATTAAAATATAATGGAAAAAAAGTTCGTTTGCCAGAAAATGAATTGAGAAAGCGTTTAAATAAAAACTTTGTTTAAATCATTATTATTAGCAGACTGTTTAAGCAAGAGCAAATATAACGAGAATACATTATGAGAAAGTGTATTAAAAAATATAGGGTACAAGGTTTTGACTAACATCGATTTATCTATCTGTTTTGCATTTGTCACGAAGAATACATCTACTATTACTTGCTCTTTTCTTGAGTACTAACTCGATATTCCTTTTAATATATATTAACCTCTTGCGACTAATCTATAATACAACTATATTTTAGTCGTCGATTGTGCAAACTCTTATTAAGTTTAACATTTTAATTTGCGATATTTTGCTACTTTAATTAATATGATATAATCAAATTATAAAAATATTCCCTTTAGGAGATTTACTTATTATGAATATTGATACAAAAACGATAAAACAAGTTCATGATATTTTTGAAACTTTAGGATATAAAGTTGATAAATATATTGATTATGAAACATTTGTGATTAAAGTGTTTAATATTTTTGCACGAGCAAAAAATATAAATGAAGCTATAAAGATTGCAATTATTATAGATTTTTGCAATAAAAATTGGGTAATAATTGATGAAATACTTAAAAATCATTTAGATAAATTTAATAAAATTCCTTACAAGAAAAATTTAAATATTAAAAAAGTATCTAAAAAGTCTGCGATTGGAAGATATTATTTTACTAATTTTCTTTTACCAGATTTAGGGACAATAACTATGACTAATGTTTTAAAAAATATCCCCTTTTTAGCAGAATTTAAAGATGATAAATTTTATTTGACATCCGATTATCAATATTATTTAAAATATGAAAAAGATGATGTTGAAAGAATATCTTTATATGATAACAAAGATAATTTTTTAGGAAATTTCGCTTTTTCAAATTGCTTAAATTTTGGGTTTGAAGAAAATAATACACCTTATAGAATTATTTTATTTGAAGATAGAGTAGAAATTTATCATAAAAATTATATTGAATCTTTAAAAGAAGATGAAATTCCTCAATATGAAAAGGCAATTGCTAATATTAAATGGAGTACTTTTTATGATGATTCACTTAGAGCAATATCTGAATTAGAAGTTGAAGAAGAATCTGATTTTGAATTATTAATTTTATTTGCTGTTGTTCCTTTGTTACTTTATCAAAGAGGAACTATTAATCCTGATGTAACTAAAAAAGCATAAATCAATATTCGTAAATTATTGTTGATTAAATTTAATTTACTTATTTGTTATTTTTTCTTTTTTATATTGTTTTAAAGCAGATGCATATCGATGACAAAAACGTTTTTGCAAAAATTCAGGCTCTAAAATTTTAATATGTTCTCCAAATTTTAGAAAATAAAATTCTATTTGATTTAAAGCGCAATCATAGTAATAAATATTATTTTCAATTTTAATTGGTGTAGGTTTATTCAAATAAATTTCATCAAGAAGATTAAGTCCTCTAGTGGTAAATGAGATTTTAGTTATCACATCTTCATTAACAGGAAATTGAGCACCATAATGAATTGTTTTTTTTAAAAAACACACTTCTTCATTAGAAAATTTTGCATCTTCATCAAGTATAATAATTTTTTCAATTTTATATAATTTGTAAGTTATAACTTTTCTTATTTTTTTAGATAAAATTGCAACAAGATAATTATATAGTTCTTCTTTCGTGGAAGTTAAAGCATAAGGATCAAGATTTTCTGTTCTTCCTTTTTTATTTATAATAATAATTTTTTTATGATTTTGAATGGCATTATTAATAATATTTGCTTGATCTTTAAACAATATTAACTCTCTTTTATTTTGACTTCTTGAAGCATAAAAAATAAACATATCACGAAAATATTTGGAAATAGATCTATTTTTTAAATAATATTTTTCGACAATACAAAAATTGTCTTCATTAGCTTTTGATAATATAAATTGGATAGAATCAGAATTATTATTACTTTCATTTATTAATGATATTAAATTGTAAGTAATATTTTTTTCTTCTTTTTGTAAAATTGTTGATACTTTTTTTTCAATTTGTTTTTCATATTCAGAAAATTCTTGGAAAAAATTTTGAAACAAGACATTAATAAAAGCATTCTTATTAATAGAACCGTTTGTTTTTTTAAACCCAAAAGAATCCATGTCATTTAAAAGACACCGATATATATCATATGGAAGATTAACTTTAATTTTAATTGGCATAAATGAAATTCCTTTTTGATTATCATAGCATAATGATTATAAATTATGAACAAAAAAGTAATATAAAATTGCATGGTATTTTATCTTTAATATCATAGATATTAAAATAAATAAATTATATGAACAAAAATTTAAACAAAACTGCTAATTTTTTTTAATTTTTTTACTATTTATAATAACAGTATAAAGAAAAAAGGAGGTAGTTTATGAAAAAGATTTTAATTCTTATTTTTGGGTCATTATTAATAGGATGCACACCTAAATTAGTACCTAATGCAAGCAATGGAGGATTTAATATTTTTAGTTCTTATAATGAAGAAGATACATTGCTTTTATTTGAAGAAGCTAAGTGTAAAGACTTCCATATTAAAATGTGGGATGGTTCTTCTTCCAATGCAGTTTTTTATATCACTCCAGCTCACCTTGATATAGAAAAATTAGCTAAATATCAATATGAAATTGTTATTAAAGTTTCATATTATGTTTATTTTACTAAGGATTATAATGCACCAGGTAATATAGGTTATGCAGGCTCTCCAAAATATGACTTTAGCATCCTTGATTCTAGTGAAACTGGACTAATTAAAACAGGATTAACAACTAATAAAACTCAAACACAGGTAACGTTTAATTTTAATATTAATGCGGTTGATTTAAGAAATAATTTTTTAAGAATGACATTTTCAACATCAAATATTCAAAATACAATTTATTTTGAATCCATTAAATTAATTTATAGGTGTTATAAGATAAGTTGAGAAAACTAAATGACAAAGTAAATTCAGTTTATATAAGGCAAAATGACTTTTGACAAAGAAAAGTCCGAAAAATTGAAAGATTTAATTAAATTTTTTGATTTAAATATCTATAAAAATAACGTTATTGTTGTAAAAAAAAAGAATTTACTTTATTATAAAAACATGTCAAGGACAAAAAGTATGAAAAAGTTAGCATAATGAATATAGTTTGCCAAACTAAATTCCGCTACACTGTATTATGTTTGATTATTGATTTAATTGTCCTTGCTATTGTTTTTGCTTACTTGCTATTTAGATTTTAAGTTTTCTAAATAGCATTTTTGTTAGAATTATTTTATCAAAAAAATCTTTTTGATATTTAATATAACCATTGTAAAATGAAAAATAGTTATATTGTATTTTATACAAAAATACAATAAAATGAATGTACAAGAAAGGAAAGAAAAGAAAATGTCAATTTATAACGTTGTTAAATTTGAAGGTACAAGTTCTGATTGGTTATTATATAAATTTCCTGGTACAGAATTTAATACCAGATCTAAACTAATTGTTACTACAGGACAAGTTGCCATTGTGGTTCATAATGGTAAAATGGAAAAAATATGTGAAGAAGGTACTTATACTTTAGATACAGAATTACTTCCATTTATTAAAAACTTTGTTAAAGGCTTTTATGGAGGCAGAAATCCATTTTCTTTAGAAATTTATTTTATAAACAAACGTTTAAAATTAGATTTATTATGGGGAACATCTGATCCAATAAATATTTTAGATCCAATTTATAAAATTCAACTTCGTTTAAGAGCAAGAGGTCAATTAGGTATTAAACTTGTAAATTATAGATATTTTCTTGAAACACTTGTTGGTTCTATTTTACAAAATAATTTAATAACTTTTGCTATTATTCGTGATTATTTTAGAGGTATCATTAATCAAAAAATAAAAAAAGTATTATCTTCATATATGATTGGTAATAAAATTACGTATTTTGAAATTGATCCTCAACTAGATAAGATTCAAGAAGAATTTCAAAATGTGATTGAACCAGAAATTGAAAAATTTGGATTTGATGTAGTAAATCTTAGTATTGAATCTGTTAATGTTCCAGATGAAGATTTAAGTAAACTTAATGAGATATTACATAAAAAAGCTGAATATGAGCAACTTGGTGATAGTGTTTATCGAACAACAAGAGGCTATGATGTCTTAGAAGAAGGCGCAAAAAATAATGGCGCGGCAAGTTCTTTTTTAGGCGTAGGTTTAGGTATGAATATGGCTCAAAGTATGCAAGGTGGAAAATTAATTCCTGATGCAAATGAAGAAAAAAATGAAATTGTTTGCCCAAATTGTAAAGCAAAAATTTCTCTTGGAAATAAATTTTGCCCTGAATGTGGTGAAAAAATTATTGTTAATTGTCCAAAATGTGGTAAAAATGTTACTCCAGGAACGAAATTTTGTCCAGAATGTGGCGAAAAATTATATAATTGAAAGGGTGAATAAAAATGAAAAAGAATCTTTATTTTCTAATTATTTCATTATTAGTTCTTGCTTTAATAATTATTGTCCCATGTTTCATGAATAATAATATCTTTACTAATCTTGAAAAAAGTTTACTTTATTTTATTCCTAAAATTATTTGGGGTTTACTTTTTGCTGGTGTTGTTTTATATTTGTTTTTCAAGCCATTTGGAAAAGGACTTGCAAGCACGCTTTATGGAATAACATTATTATATCAATTATTACCTTTATTAGTTCGTATCATTATTAAACAAAAAAATGCAACAGTATTAGTTATTATTTTGCTTATTGTATCTTTAATAATCTATTTTGCATTATTCGCGGGAATAACTTCAATGAGCAAGAAAATGCTAGAATCTGAAGAAAAATATAAAGGTCATTCTCTTGATATTGAAGAATAGTTTGAGGTTAAAATATGGAATGTCCAAATTGTGGCTATGTTATGCCAAATAATGAAAAAGTATGCAAATATTGTGGTACTGCGAATAGCGAATATTCTTTTGCTAAATCAGTAAAAGAATTATTTGTTCCACCTGTACCAGCAGAAAAAGAAACAAAAACTCAACCATTAACTAAGGTAAATACGACAAGTTATAATAATACAAGTAAAAAAAATAAATTACCAATAAATATTTTTGTTTTTATACTATTACTTATTATATTTTGGCCTGCGGCTATTATTTATTTAATTTATAAAATCGCGGTTCAATAAAAGGGCATTTTGCCCTTTTTTAAATAAATACAAAATAAAAACTTCAAGCAGCAAAAGAAGTTAAAATTCCTTATTTAAATAACCGACTTGTAAGTGAAAAAATTTTGATTCTAAAGAATTAGTTGAAATGAAAATATATAAAGATGATAAGCAACTTATTAAATATATAAGTAAAAACCATTAGTTAAATTAAAATAAAAAAATCTGTCTGTTCCTATTCAGAACTGCGTGACAGATTTCTAATTTAATCTAACTCATTGTTAAGATATTGTCAAGCAAAAAAAATGAACAAATGTGAAAAAATAAGAAAGGAAGAAAAAGATTAATTATGGAGAAACGATTTGAAAACTTTACTTTTTTAATCTTGAAAGCAGGGAAATTAATTCAAAGAATAAAAAATCTTGAAGTAAAACAATATGATTTAAAAGCAGTTCATGTTATGTGTATTTATTATCTTTATAATAGCGAAAAGGGCTTAACAAGTTCTGAATTAGTAAAATTAACTTATGAAGATAAAGCCGCAATATCGCGTGCAATTGCTACGTTAACAGAAAAAAAGTATGTGCTTTATGATAATAAATATCAATCATTAATAAAACTTACTCCAAAAGGTATTGAATTAGCTAAAGTTGTGGAAGAAAAAGCTAATAAAGCAGTGTTAGATGTTGGAAGTATTTTACAAGATAAAGAAAGAGAAGATTTTTATCGAATCTTAAAAAATTTAACTTCAAAACTTAGCGATTATCATGATTCATTAGAAAATAATAAGTAATAACGCATAAAAAAATTTAAATGGAAAAATATAACAAAGTATTATAAAATTATTTAAGGAAGTATTTTTTATGGATTTATTTTTGTGTTTATGTGTTTTATTTTGTGTTGGATCAATTTCTGGATGGGTAATTGAATTATTTTATCGTCGTTTTTTTTCGTCGCATAAATGGATTAATCCTGGCTTTTTAACAGGACCCTATTTACCTTTATATGGTTTTGGTGTGGCATTATTATTTTTAATTATTTACTATTTACATTTTGATGAATGGTTTAATTTGCCACGAATAGTTAATGATTTGCTTATTATTTTAGTATTAGGCATTGCAATGACTATTATAGAACTTATCGCGGGTTTGATATTTATAGATGGACTTAAAATTAAATTATGGGATTATTCTACAAGACCTTTAAATTATAAAGGTATAATTTGTCCATTATTCTCTTTGATTTGGACCCTTGTTGGAGCTTTATTTTATTATTTCTTATATGATCCTTTTGTTAATTTGTTAAATTGGTTTGCTACAACATCATTACAAGATGCATATATTCCATTTTTCTTAGGAATATTCTATGGTGTGTTTATTGTTGATTTAAATAATTCATTACAACTTACTGTTAAAATTAGAAAACTTGCTAAAGAAAACAACGTAATAGTTACATTTGAAAAATTAAAAGAAAATATTCGCGATGTTGAAAAAGAGGCGAAGAAAAAAATCCATTATATTTTTGCTTTTAAATCAGAACTTCCATTAAAAGATCATGTTATTAATTATATTTCCAAAATAAAAAATGGTGATAATAAAAAAAGTAAATAATTTTAATAATTTAAGAAATAAAAAAATCCCAAGATGAATTAAATCTTCACCTTGAGATTTTTAATTACTTATATTTTATTTTTATTGTTTTAGATATTTTTTTATTGAAGCAGGAACACCTGCGGCTAAACAATTTTCAGGTAAATCTTTAGTTACAACACTTCCCGCGGCAATAACGCAGCCACTTCCAATTTTAACGCCTTGTAAAACTACAACATTGGCACCAAACCAACAATTATCACCGATATGAATTGGAAGAGCTCTTTCTAAACCTTTATTTCTATCAGTGTAATTCATTGGATGACTTGCTGTGTAAAAGCCGCAGAAAGGGCCGATAAAAACGTTATTTCCAATCGTTATTGTGCCACCATCCATAAAATAACATCCATGGTTTACAAAAACACCTTCACCAAAATGAGTGTACACACCATAATCAAAATATGCAGGTGCAAGTATTGTTAATCCTTTAGGTATATCTCTTCCAAGAATTTGTTTTAAACTAGCAAGTTGCTTATCACTTCCAGGTTTAGACATGTTGAAATCAAAACAAAATTGCTCTGCTTTTTTTCGCTCTTTAATTAAGTCAATATCAAAATTGGCATCATGCCATTCACCTTTTAACATTTTTTCTTTTTCGTTCATAATATCGATTCCTTTAAATTGTAAATTAGCTTAAAATTAAACCCTTTAACAATTATTTTCATTTTAAGATAGTTTATAAAATTAATCAAATATAAAATACATATTAATTAGCTTTTAAAACATAACCAGCATAACCACAGAAAGAATTTTTAGGAATATCTGTACCATCATAAACAAC
>CANRPC010000034.1 GCA_947632435.1 uncultured Bacilli bacterium
ATATTATCATGATATTACTCTAGATACAAGTAAAAAAACAAAAAAATGCTTGACATAGTAAAATGGCAAAAAAATAGTGAAAAACCTAATTTTTTTTATATATTAATTATTTTTGCTCCTAAATTTTACGAGGTAATCTGCAAAAAACGGGAGAATTTAGTGTTGGAAAAGAAGTAGAACTTAGCGGTATTTTACATGAATCTAATCGCGAAATTAGAATTATTGATGCAAC
Source organism: uncultured Bacilli bacterium (assembly GCA_947632435.1). Classification (GTDB taxonomy): domain Bacteria; phylum Bacillota_I; class Bacilli_A; order RFN20; family CAG-449; genus CANRPC01. Next base: position 233 of record CANRPC010000034.1, read on the forward strand.
TGATATCAATTAATTGAGATATGAAAGTGTAGATTTTTGTAAAAAAACATGGTAAATTAAAAGCATGAAGGAGATTTTTATGAAATCAAACAAATTAAAAGTTTTAAGTGTATTCGCTATGGCAGCAATGCTTTTTGCTTGTAATAGTAATACATCTAGCTCATCTACTACTAGTAATGGTGGTAACACAACTGAACCAACAACAGAGAAAGTTACTACTGAAAATACTACTACGTCAGAACAAGGAACAACATCTCAAGGTGGAACAACATCTTCTCAAGGCGCAACTTCATCTTCTCAAGGAACGACTTCTTCTGAAACACCAAGCAGTTCATCTACAAGCTCTAAAGATGATGAAACTGGTGATAAAAAAATTACTTTAAGTGCACCTAATAACTTTACACATGAAGCAATAACATTAGAAGGAGTAACTCAAAATACTCAATTCAATAATGAATTCACATTTGCTGCAAATGCATTTATGACTTCTGCAAGAATTGGTAAAATTACAAAAATTGTTGCTGATGTATTTGGAACATATGATAACATGAAAATGTATCAAGGTTCATCCGCAGATGAAACTAAATTAGTTACTGCAACAACAGGTACTTCTGTAGCAAATGCTAGTAAAGGAAAATTATATACATATACATTCACTGAACCAACTGATGAATTCTATTTTGTAAATTCTAGTGGTTATCAAGTACATATGTATACTATCGATATTTATTATGAAGGTGAAATTAATTTAGATGAAATTTCTGTTTCTGAAGTAAAATTATCTGAAACAGAAGATATTAATTTGCAATTAGGTGGAAAAAAACAATTATCTGTTTCCGTTTTGCCAGCTGGAGCAAGTCAAGAAGTTAAATGGGAATCTTCAGTAGATACTGTTGCATCAGTAAGTGAAACTGGATTAGTAACAGCTTTAGCAGCTGGTGAAACAACTATTACTGTTAGTTCAGTTGCTGATAATACTAAACAAGCATCAGTAAAAGTTATTGTTTCTGATGATGTTAAACTTGAAGATAAAGTTTATGATTTAACTGCAGTAACAGGTGGAAGTAGTGCTTATAAACCTTATACCTTAACAACAGGTGGAAATGAATTCTATGCTTCTACTGCTTCTGTTAGCGCAGGTGTTACTATTGGTTTAAATAAAAATACAAATATAGCAAACATGGGTGAATTACCTGCTGGTATAAAAACTGCTTTAGGTGATAAGATTAAAGATACACAAGATGTTCAAGCAAGTCTTGAAATGAAATTTGATGTAGAAAATGCTAAAAAAGTCTCATTCAATGTAATTCAAGGATGGATTTCTGGTTCTAATAGTACATTTGTTTACATTCTTAAATCAGTTGATAGTGGAGCAACTTGGACTAATGTTTATGAACAAGAATTAACATCAGCTATTGCTTCTGGTTCAAATGTTCCTATGGAATATGAAGAAACAACAGCAGTAAAAGCTAGATATGCAATTGCAATTTCTGGTAATTGTGCATCTGATAGTGGCGCTCGTTTAAAGATGGATAAAATAACAGTTACTGCAGAAACTAAAAACGAAGTACCTCCAGTAACTTATGAAAACGTTTCATTCAATGTATCTGATGTTGAATTAACTGATGATAAGAAACAAGAAAAAACAGATAGTAAAGGCACTACAACATATTATTGGTCATATACACAAGAAAATATGGGTTCCAATTTATTCTCTTTAAATGATACAGAAATTAAATTCTTTATTAAAACAGAAGGCGTTTCAGATGTTAAATCATGGGATATTGATGCTAGTTCCAAAGATAGTGTTTTAAATCAAGGTACTAAATATACTCATAGAATTAAATCTAATGGTTCAAATAACAAACTTCAACTTGAATTAAAAGCTGCTGCAACTGTTAAAATTGAAGCAATATCTTCCTCTTCATCAGATAAACCTCGTGCTATTCAAATGCAAAATACAAATGGTAATGCAGTTATTGCTGAAAAAGGTAACCAAGCAACTCTAGATGGATCAAGCATTCACTTACTTCAATATGAAATTTCTGAAGCAGGTATTTATCAATGGGGTGCATTTAAAGATAATGCAACAGAATATAATGCAGAAACTAATCCAGAAGGAACAACTAAAGCTGGTGGATTTAATATCTACTATGTATCTATTGAATACAAAGCATAATTAAATAATATTAATTAAAAAATTAAGCGGTCAGAAGATTAAAATTTTGATCGCTTTTATTTTAGTAATTTTAATATTTTGTAGATTTAAAAAAATAATATTATTATACTTTAGTTGTGAGTGATTTATGGAATTGATTTTTAGTTTTTTTAAATTGAAAAGTTATAATAATAAATGTTTTTAACGACCGAGTTTTATACTCGGTTTTTTTTAGGAGGAGAAATAATGAAACCAATTTTAATTATTATTGCAGGTGGATCTGCATCTGGTAAAACTACTGTTGTTAATAAAATACATAAAGTTTTAGGCGATAGCGATCTAGTTGTAATTAAGCATGATGATTATTATTTAGATCAAAGTGATATTCCTTTAGAAAAAAGACATCAAACAAATTATGATCATCCTTCTTCATTAGAAAATGATTTGCTAATTTCTGATTTAAAAAAATTGTTAAATCAAGAAGCAATTGAAAAACCCATTTATGATTTTGTAACCCAAAATCGTAAAAAAGAAACAGAACATATTGAACCAAAACCAGTAATAATTCTAGAAGGTATTCTCTCCTTAGAGGATGAAAGAATAAGAGAACTTGCAGATATTAAAGTGTTTGTCAATTGCGATGATGATTTAAGATTTATTAGGAGATTACAAAGAGACGTTGAAGAAAGAGGGCGCAGCGTTGATTGGGTAATAAATCAATATTTAACAACAGTAAGACCGATGCATCATCTATTTGTAAGACCTACAATTAGATATGCAGATATTATTATTCCTAATGATTATAAACATAATGTTGCCACAGATATGTTAATAAGATCAATTAAAACTTTAATAAGAGAAAACAAAGAAAAGAATTAAAAATTTTATTTTGTTAGAGTTATTTTTAAAGTATTTTTTCCTTCTATTTGATAAGCAGCATCATAAACGGTTATGATGGCTTCTCCTTCACCAACAAAATCTGCATACCATGAATCATTAATTGCTATAACATTTTCATTTGATGATTTAAAAGATAAATTATTTATTGGGCAACCTTTAACTAAATCTCCTATTTGGGGATTAGTTAGAAGTAAATCTAAAAGATAGATAGATTTATAACCATATTCATCTTCTTGAGCTTGAGAAATTGAATAAGTTAGTTCTTCTTCTTTAAAACTTACTTCGCTGATAAAATTATCTTCACTTTTGTATTGTAATTCTAAAGGATAATTAGTTAATTCACTAATTTTATATGAATCCATATTATAGGAATAACCTAAGCCGTAAACTCCATGTTTTCGCATTGAAGTAGGTGTATCATAATTATCCCATAAAGTTTCATAATAACCTTCACTATACCAAAAATCGGTTACATGATTTTTTTCATCTACTGTTAATTCTAATCCGACTAAGAATTGAAATTCTTCTTCATCAACATCACCATGATAAATAAAGGTAAAATGTGTGGTGCTTTCTAGATATTCCATTTTAAAACTTCCATTATAATTTAAAACAAAACTATTTAAAACTATATAAGCATTATATCCTTGGCCAGCATTTAAATTTAACAAAGCTTCAATTGGTTCCATTTCTTTACGATAAGAAGAAGCCATAAAAGTAGAATCAAATTTTCTAATTTGGGTATAAATGTTATTTTCATAAGTTCTTTCTTCTCTAAAATTAGAAGAAGCAATAGATTCATTATTCATATTTTTATTTTCGGTAGTTCCCACATAAATCGTGGCATCTAAATAACTAGATATTCTTGTCGCACGAATTTGTCTATAATCTTGATAATTATGATATTCAGAGATTCTAACTTCAGAAAAATCTTCATCTGCGATAATTGCCTTTAATAAAATGTCATTTGCCTCATCTAAATTGTTATTAATTGATGAAGAAATGCTTTCTGTTGTTACTTTAGAAGAAATAAAACTATTTAAATCTTGAGAACTTGTTTGAAAACTTGTTTCATTTGAAATACTGTTTTCACTTTCACTTATTGTACTTTTTGAAGAAGAAATTGTTTCTTTATTACATCCAAAAAGTAAACTACATAATAATAATGAAAAAATTATTTTTTTATTCATATTCTTTTTCCTCTTATAATGCTTCATAATAGATATTTTTTGTATATTCATTAATACTTAATTCTCCAAGCGAATAAACATTTTCATCATTTATTGTTGCTTTATCAATTGGATTAGATGTTGAAATACTATCGGTTCTTGCAATAACTTTAATATAATCTATTTCATTTGTTGCTTTTAATATTATCTCAAAACTTACAATTGTTTCTAAATAAATTGATGTGGAATTTTTTATTAGATAACGATTTGATAAATTTTCAATTCCGTTGTCGTAAAATGGAATAATATTATATAAATTATTAAAATCTAAAACATAAGTAGCTTTTCTTAAATTTTCATCGTAAACAAAATCTGAAATTGTAAGTTTCATTAATTCCTCATTGTTTAAATTACTATCTCCATCAATAATCATACCAGTAGAAGAATATTCTAAAGAATTATTTTCTAAAACATAATCAGCTTTTTGAAATATTTGATTTGGAATTAATTGTAGGGCTTCTTGTAGATCTTGTTTTTTGCTATCATCTCCTGGATCAGGTTTTTCTTTTTCTTTAACTGTTAATAAGAATGTACCTTGAGTTCCACTATAAAGGTTTGTAGCAATTATTGTACAAGTTCCAGGATTTAATCCTGTTATATGACCTTTAGAGTCGACACGAGCAATTGTTTTATTTTCACTTTCAAAAATTAAGCTTTTTTCAATTGCAGTTTCAGGAAGAACCGTTGTTTTTAAAGCAAGTTCTTCTCCTACATATATTTCATTTTTAGAAGCTTCTAAAATAATTTCTTGAACAAATAATGAATCAATATCATAAGGTAATTCAGAATCATAAACTTGTAAATTACCAACTGTAACTTGAGTTTCTTGTTTTACATAATCTATAGGTGTTAAATTCTCAATAGAATAATTATTTTTTTGATATGCTAAATAACTATAATAAGCTTGTTCAGCAACATATTTTTTAATATGCATATCATTTATATCAAAAATATAATCAAATGTTGCTATATAAAATTGATTTGTTGAGCTACTTTCATAATTCATATATGCAATTAAATGTATATCATCTTCAATATATTCTGAAGCAAAGGCTAAATTGGCTCCCATATCATATCCAAGATGAAAATCTTCATAAGCTTCCACTCCTATGCCGCTTGAAACATAGCATCGTGCTTCTTTTTTTGCTTCTTGTAAATTTGATGTTAAATTTAAATTTAATGCATCTGTGGTGCTTTTAAATGCATCATTTTCATACATTGTAATATCGTAATAAAAATCATCTTTTAAAACTCTTAATGTTGTAAAATCAGTTTCATATACATTTTTTTCATCATTTACAAAGTAGTGACTTACATTACCTTTTCCAATAGTTATATCATTTGAATAAGTATTTTCTTTTAAATATTGTTGCTGATGATATCTTTGACCATTTTCTTGCCCATAAATATCTAAAGTTGTCTCACTTGAAATAATTTTATCTACGTCTTTATAAGGGGCATTATTTATTAAATTTAAACATTGAATATAGGTAATAACATTTTGATATTCTGAAGTTGAAGAAGAACTTTGCTCACTAGAATCTTGTTTAGTATTTGATGAAAAACTATCTTTTTCAGTAGATGTTTCACTAGAAATAAATGAACTACTTTGCGATTTATTTTGTGAACATGAAACAAAACAAAGAAGGGAACTTAAAAATAATATAGATATAGTTTTTTTCATATTAAATCCTCACATTTTTAATTATTTTTAGTCAATAAATAATTTAAAGTATAATTATTGGCAGTGCAATGAAATATTAATTCAGAGCCATCTTTTGCAAATGCTAAATGGAAATCATCAATTTGGTAAGCAGGTGAATCTGTCATTTCTATTACGGTTAATTTAATAATATAATAATCACTATTTTTAAAATCACTAAATGATGAAGAATGGGTACAATTTTCATCGTTTTCTTGGATAAATTCATATGTAGCAATACAACTAATTTTTGAAGTTATTCCTCGATATGTATCTGTTACTACAACTTGATTATTATTTTTAAATTCAAAAGTAAATGAACCGCTATAAAGGGAGTGAATCCAAGTACCTAATAAATCTGATTTTAATTGTTCAATACTTAATTCGCCTTCTGAAACATAGATAGTTTTTTCACTTACTATATTTGAATCGGATGTAGATGTTGCTTTAAGAGAAACAAAGCCTCTCTTTTTTCCTTTTAATTTTACTTCATTGTTTTGATAAACTAATTCAGCAATTTCATTATTACTTATTGACCAAGTAACTTCATTAAGAGAATCATTTGGTTCAACACTTATTGATAAATCTATTAATTCACCAATTTTAACTTTATCTTCACAGTTAATAATTATAGATTTAGGAGGTAATTTACCTACGTTAAAGGTGAATGTTTTACTTATGCCAGCAGAGGTAGAAACTTTAACTTCAGAAGTACCTTCATTTAAAGTTTTGATACTAGTTAAATTATCATTAATTTTAATAACATTTTCATCACTACTTGAAATAAAATACAATGTCTTTTTTTCAATAGGGTTTAATGGAGATATTACGTTCATGGTCCAATTTGTAATTTCCACATTACTTGCTAATAAAATATTTTCAGAAGTAAATGAACGTGAAGTATTATTATGATAATAACTACCAGTAAAAGAAAAATCAGAAATGAAATATTTGATAATTTTTTCCTCAACTAAATCACTTGGCATATTAGTTAATTCTTCTTTAGAGCGAGTTACGTCGACAATTAAATATATATTATCTCTAGGCTTTGCATCTTGTTTAAGGACATCATTTTCTAATTGAGTGGCTCTAACGTAACTTTTATGTGAATAATTATAAGAAAGGATAAATTGATCAGTTTTATCAATATTAATTTCTAAATTATAAACTCCATACATCGTATTTGTTTCAAATGGTAAAATTTGTTGTAATGTTACTTTATAAGCATTATCTAATTCTAAGATATTATATGAAGTATCTTCTTTAAAATCTTTTAAGATATCGATTAATTTGTTGATAATTTTAAAATTGTTAATAAGTTGATTTGCTTCATCGCTTAAAACTTCTAAGTTTTCATTTTGTACATTATTTACTAATTTTTTAGCGGTTGCTATTTCATAACTAGATGCATATGCATAATCAAAATCAAGTACTTCATATAATTTATTTTCATTTAATCTATATGCATGAATTAAATCATATTTAGATGCATAAGTCGAATCACTTGTTGGACCATTTCCTTCTGCGACAAGACCATCTTTATAAAACGTGATATTTAAATTTGTTTCTTTATCATTATTTGATACATTTGTTGTAATTTGTTCTTTATATGAAATTGTTTCAATATTTTTTTCTTTTAAACTTGCACTTGCTACAAGATTTACTAATTCATCATAATTGTTAGGTTTTTCTATCAATTCTGAATTACCATATATCGCAGTTAAAGTAATATCTTTTGTTACAGTAAAAGTATAAGGATTTTCTTCACTTATTTTTGTATTTGTTTCATCTTGCCAATAAGAAAATATTTTGCCAGATAAATTAGGTGCTTGAACTGTGCATTGACTACCATATATAAAATAGTCACCTCCGCCAGTTCCATTAGTTACAGTAACTACATAATTAATTGTTTCAAATGTTGCAGTTATGATAATATCTTTTTTTGCAATAAAAGTGTATTCATCTTCTCTAGATAAGACAGTTCCATGTTCATCAATAAAACATTTAAATACTTTACCAGGTTCAGCTTTATCTGCTTTAACTGTAACTTGTTCTCCATATTCATAATCACCTCCACCAGTTCCATTGTAAATAGTGACATGAATAATTGAAGTAGTATATTCCGCGGTTAAAATTGTATTTTTTAAAATTATAAAAGTATATGTTGCATCTGTAGATACAATGCTATTGCTTTCTTGATCTCTCCAACCAACAAAGCTTAAACCTTCTTTTTCTTTTTCCGCGGTAACTGTTACACTATCTCCATATTTATAAGTATTAGAGCCAGTACCATTATTAACGATTAAAGTTACATCTATTTTTTCATAAACTGCACTTAAAGTAGTGTTTTCATTAATTTCAAAACTATAGGGATTTTCTTCAGAAACCTTTTTTCCATTATCATCTTCCCAATAAGCAAATTTTTCGCCTTCTTTGGCAGGATTTGCTTCAGCTGTAACAAGTGTACCTTCGACTACATGTTCTTCACTGCCTTGACCATTAATTACTTTAAAATCATAATAATTTACCTTAGATTCTTGGAAACTACTTTCACTATCTGAAGTATTTTTGGATATAGAAGAAGTAGAAGTATCAGAATTTAAACTAGTATCATTTAAAGAAGAATTTGATTCATAGCTTGTAGAAGTTTTACTTTCACAACTAAATAAAACAAATCCTAATATAAGGGTTAAAAAAAGTAATTTATTTTTCACAATTAACCTCCATCATTTAATTTATAATTTTATTTACAATATAATATAACATTAATGTTTTTATTACTTATTAAGTAAATAAAATATTGATTATTTTATATTATGTTGATAATAAAATCAAGAAAAATACATGAAGAAAAATTATTGTGTTAATTATTAATCTAAGTGCAACAAATATAATGAAAAAAATTTTCAACTGTTGCGAAACGAATTAAAAGTTCGTT
>CANRPC010000035.1 GCA_947632435.1 uncultured Bacilli bacterium
ACTCTAGACTATTTTATACTTTTATATCTTTAGATATAACTTCTTAATTTTGTATTCCATCTCCAAAAGTCAGGTTTAATATTGCAATATTTTTTATAAAATTTGTTTATTTACCATATTTTTTCATCATTGATGGCATTTCTTTCATCATCTTTTTCATTTGTTCAAATTGATTTAATAATTTATTAATATCTGTAGAAGTAGTTCCCGAGCCTAAAGCAATTCTTTGTTTGCGGCTATTTTTAATAATTTCTGGATTCTTTCTTTCTTTAGGTGTCATGGAGTAAATAATAGCTCTAACTTTTTTCATTTGAGCTTGAGCTTTTTCTTGATCTTCCTCACTAATTTTAGGCATTCCTGGAATCATCTTTAAGATTTTACCAAGAGGTCCTAATTTATTCATTTGTTCCATTTGAGCAAGCATATCTTCAAGATTAAATGTTCCTGACATCATCTTATTCGCAGCTTTACGTGCTGATTTTTCATCTATTTCTTCTTGAACTTTTTCCACCAAAGAAACAACATCACCCATACCTAAAATACGGTCCGCCATTCTTTCAGGATAAAATATTTCTAAATCTTCAAGTTTTTCACCAACACCGATATATTTAATTGGAATTCCTGTTAAATGCTTAATTGATAAAGCGGCTCCACCTCGAGAATCACCATCTAATTTAGACATAATCATGCCTGTTAATTTTAATTTCTCATGGAATGCTTTAGCAACATTTATGGCATCTTGACCTGCCATGGCATCCACTAAAAGAAGTTCTTCATCAGGATGAACAGCATTTTCAATATTCACTAATTCTTGCATTAATACTTCATCAATTTGTAAACGTCCAGCAGTATCAATAATCACAACATCAAATTTTTCATTTAATGCTTTTTCATAACCTTTAACTGCTATTTCAACAGGAGAAATTTTATCTCCAAGACTAAAGCATTCAACATCTACTTGTTTGGCAACTGTTTTTAATTGATCAATCGCGGCAGGACGATAAACATCACCTGCGACAAGTAAAACTTTCTTAGCTAATTTTTTCTTCATTAAACGCGCTAATTTACCCGCGGTCGTGGTCTTACCTGAACCTTGTAAACCAACCATCATAATAACAGTTGGTCGATGAGCAACGAAAGTTATTTCACATTGATCTTCACCTAATAATTTAACTATTTCATCATGAACAATTTTTACAATCATTTGCGAAGGAGAAACCTTTTTTAGTACTTCTTGTCCAATAGCTTGTTCTTTAACACGATTTGTAAATTCTTTAACAACTTTAAAATTAACATCTGCTTCTAATAAAGCTGTACGAATTTCCCGAAGCATATCATCCATATTAGCTTCAGTTAATTTTGCTTGACCTCTTAATTTTTTAAAAATTGAACTCATTCTATCAGAAAGTGATTCAAACGCCATATTATTCTCCTTTCAATTTTTTATAAGCAATCTCATCTATATGCTTATCTAAATATAATTCCTTAATTAATTTATCCTTTTCATGATTAATTTTATATAAATGTAACGTATTCTCATAATAATTTAAGCTATTTTCTGCCTTTTTTAAAGCATCATAAACTCCTGTTTTGCTAATTTTTAAATTATTTGAAATTTCTGATAAGCTTAAATTGTCTTGATAATAATAAATAAATATTTGACTTTGTTTATCCGAAATAAGTTCTCCATAAAAATCAAATAATTCATTTAAATAAAGTATTTTATTAAGATCATTTTCCATTTAAAAAACAAACCACCAAAGCATTGACATAATTATCAATACCACAAAATACATCGCTACAGAACGATGAAAATTTAAATCTTTAAAAGCTTCTTTTTTATTTCCTTGATAATATAACAAAGCAAATACAAACGCTAAAACTACATCAATTAAAGTATCAATAATGTAAATATTGTTGATATTCATTAATAAAAACAGATAGCTTAAACCATATTGTAAAATAATAAGTGCAATAAAAACTAATAAAAATCTCATTGTTCCTCCTTGCCTATACATAATCCATATAAATATTGATCTAAATCAAATTCTTCTAAATCATCCATTTTTTCACCAAGGCCTATGAAACGTACTGGAACACCTAATTCATCGCGAATTGATAAAATAATACCACCTTTACTAGTACCATCCATTTTCGTAATAACAATACCAGATAGAGTTGTACATTCTTTAAATGCTTTAGCTTGAATGACACCATTTTGACCTGTTGTTGCATCAATAACTAAAAATACTTCATGAGGTGCGTTTTCAATTTCCTTAGAAATAACTTTTTTCATTTTAGCAAGTTCATTCATCAAATTAAGTTTATTTTGTAATCTTCCTGCTGTATCAACAATGATTAAATCAGCATTAATTTGTTTACCTTTAATCATGCCATCATAGCAAACAGAAGCAGGATCTTGATTTTCTTTACCTACGATTATTTCACAACCTAATCTAGATGCCCAAACGGTTAATTGTTCAGTAGCTCCTGCACGGAATGTATCTCCTGCAACTAATAAAACTTTTTTTCCTTTTTTAATATAACGATAAGCAAGTTTAGCAATTGTTGTCGTTTTACCTACGCCATTAACACCAACAACTAATAAAACTGTTGGGCCATTATTAACAAATTCAATTTCTGTTTTAATATCTTCACCTTGAGAAGCATAACTAACAAACATTTTATCAACAAGAATTTCATTTATTTGACTTGGATCATCTTGATTTTGTGTCATTGCCTCTTTTTTTGTAGCGTCAATAATTTCATCACATAATCTTATTCCAACATCAGCTTCAATTAATATTTCTAATAATTCTTCAAAATATTCTTCATTGACTTTGTTATATCGCGAGGACAATGCTTTTAAACGGTCAGAAAAATTCTTTTTAGATTTATCTAATCCAGCGATATATTTTTCTTTTTGTGATGTAGATTTCCCAAAAACTTTTTCTTTGATAAATTTTAAAAATCCCATTTTATTTCACCTTCTTTAATAAAGCATTATGAGCCGCTTCTTGTTCCGCTAATTTTTTAGAAGAGCCTTTACCAGTACCTAAAACAATATTGTCATATAAAACATCAACAACAAAAATTTTATTTTGGGCATTACCTATTTCTTTAACAACTTTATAAGTAACTGTACCTCTTCTATCTGATTGAACATCTTCTTGTAATTTTGATTTATAATCTGTTACAGATTCCAAATCAAAGTTAATAATATCTTCAAGCATAATTTGAGAAACTAATTTATATACAGATTCATAATTATAATCAAGATAATACGCTCCAATAAAAGCTTCAAATACATCCTCAAGAATTTTATTGGAATCTTCTCCTCCTGAGGTAAGTTCTCCATGACCTAATCTAATACATGGTCCAAAATTATATTTTCGAGCATAATTTGCAAGTGATTTGCCACATACAATTTGTGATCTTAATTTAGACATCATTCCTTGATCTAAATTCGGATAATTGTTATAAACTAAATCCGCGACCACAAGATCTAAAACAGCATCACCAATATATTCAATCCTTTCATAATCTTTTGCTTCATTATGTTCATGAATATAAGATGAATGGGTAAATGCTTGTTCATATATAGATAAATCATTAGCAACAATATGAAATTTATTTAATATTTCTGTAAATTTTTTCATGAGCGATTAACACCTTCTTTCAATTTATTAACAATATCTATTTTACTCATACGATAAGCAACTTTTAAAGCGCAGTAAAATGAATATGCATCACTTGAACCATGAGCTTTTACGGCAACTCCATTAATGCCAAGAAGCATAGCTCCTCCAAAAGATTTATAATTCATTTTCTTTTTCATTTCTTTAAATCCTTTATTAGAAAATAAATATCCAATTTTTGATAATATATTACGGTTAAATGCTTCCTTAATTAAATCAGACATAATAGATGCCATACCTTCATTAGTTTTTAAGAAAATATTTCCTGAATAACCATCTGTTACCAAAACATCAACATCGCCTTTTAAAGCATCACGTCCTTCAATGCTGCCTTTAAATCCTTCTAAAGAACTATTTTTAATCAATTGATAAGCTTCTTTTATTTCTGGAGATCCTTTTTTTTCTTCCGCGCCATTAGATAATAAATAAAGTGAAGGTTTTTTTACTTCTAAAACTTCTTCAGCATATATTTTTCCCATAATAGCAAATTGATATATTTGCTGGGCATTATTTTCATTATTTGCTCCAATATCTAAAACTACAACTTGTTTACCAATTCTTGATGGAAAAGGTGAAACAAGAGCCGCGCGTTCAATACCTTCAATCATTCTCATTTTAATCGTGGCAAGAGAAATAAAACCACCAGTAGAACCTGCTGAAACTACCGCAGAATAATTATTTTCTTTTACTAAGTTTACTGCTTTATACATCGAAGTATTTTTAGCTCTTAAAGCATCAAAAGTTCCAGCTTCCATTGGTAAAACTTCTTCAGCATTTTCAATTTTTATTCTCTCAGAAGATAATACGCTAAGTTCTTCTTTTTTCCCAACAAGAATCAATTCTGCATCTTGAAAATTAGTATCATTTAAAAACATTTTCACACCTTCAAGAAGTACTTTTGATCCTTTATCTGAGCCCATCATATCCACGACTATTGTAAGCATTAATATCACTCCTTTAATATCAAAGATATTATAACAAAATATAAAATAGAAACAAAACAAAAGCAATAAATCAATTATTTATGATTCAAGTAAAAATATTTTTTCTTCTTTTGCCATTTTATCTTTAACTTTTAAAACATATCTTTCATTTTCCGCAACATCTAAATGATTAAAAATATAGGAAGCATCTTCTTTAGCGTATAGAAACATTTTATTATCATCCACAATATTTACCATTTTAAAATTTGTAAATCCTGATTGTCTTTTGCCTAAGAAATCGCCACCTCCACGATTTTTTAAATCTTCAAAAGCTAAAAGTGCTCCATCATGTGTTTTTTCCATAATTTTTAATCTTTCTACTTCAACTTCATCAACTAATAAACAATAGCCATATTTTCCATTACGACCTACTCTACCTCGTAATTGATGTAAAGTTGCTAAACCAAAATGAGAAGCAGAAAAAACAATCATTGCTCCAGCATCTAAAACATTTAAACCTAGTTCCACGACAGTTGTTGAAATTAAAATCAATTTTTCTTTATTTTTAAATTGTTTTAAAATATTATCTTTTTCTTCACTTTTATATTTGCCAGTTAAAGATATAACTTTATCTTTATATAATGATGAAAAAAGATTTGTTAAGCCATTAACTGAAGCCATATTATCACTTTCTTCAATTTTTGGCGCTAAAACAAATACTTGTCTATTTTGCATTAACATTTCATCAACAATTTGAAAAATCAACGGATTTTTAAAATCAACGACATACGTCTCTATTTTTTCTTTTTTTTGAGGAAACATATTTAATGTTGAAACTTCAAGATCACCATATAAAGCAATAGCTAAAGTTCGTGGAATTGGAGTCGCAGACATTAATAACAAATCACATAGTTCACCTTTAGAAACTAATGCACTACGTTGATTAACACCAAATCTATGTTGTTCATCAATTATACATAAGCCTAAATCTGGATAAACTACATCACTTGAAAATAAAGAATGAGTACCTACCATAATATCAATTTCTTTATTTAATAATTTCTTTTTTATTTCTTTTTTTTCTTTTAAACTCATCGATCCTAATAATAAACCTACATTAATATGATATGGTTCAAAAATAGTTTTTAAATCTTCATATTGTTGACGAGCCAAAGTATCAGTAGGAACCATAAAAGCTCCAATATTCTTCCTTAAATAATTTGCGTATAAACAAGTTATAGCAACAAGAGTTTTACCTGTGCCAACATCTCCCTCTAAAAGACGATACATCAATGTATCTTTATTCATATCAAGAATAATTTCTCTAATTGCCTTAATTTGATCTTTTGTTAATTTGTATTTTAGCAATGTAATAAATGTATTAATGTCTTTTAAATTTTCAATTTTCTTTTTACCTTCAACTCGTTTATTATTTTCATATCTAATTAATACATTTTTTAAATTAAATTCTAAACATTCACTATATTTTAAAGTTCTAATACCTAATTTTACATCTTCATTAGATTCAGGAAAATGAACTTTTTTTAATGCCTCAAGATGTTTTAAAAGACGATATTTTTTTTGTAAATATGAAGGAATATCAAAAGAATATATGTCTTTTATTGCTTCAAAAGAACGTTTTAGAAGCGAAATATAATTTGTTTGAGATAAATTACTAGGAAGGTGATAAACAGGCTTTAAATGCTTGTTTTCTAATATTTCTCCTTTAAATATATTAATAATGCTTATTTCATTTTTTTCTTTATTATAAACACCTTGTATTGTAAAATTATCAAACATATTTAAAACATTTTTATAAAAAGCACGATTAAAAATTATTCCTTCATAAAAAATTCCTGTTTTTACAGAAACAAAATAAAATTTTAAAATATCTATTTTAGCTTGGATATGTTTTACATTAGAAACTAATTTTATGAGCAAAGTAACTTTATCTTTATCTTTTAATTCTTTTTCATCATTATAAGAATAATCTTCATAACGATAAGGCAAATATTCAATTAAATCATATGTATCATGAATATTTAATTTATCTAATGCATTTACAATTTTTTCACTTGATGTCAACAATTTCATATATTATTTCTCCAATAATACAATCAGTCAATTTTTTAAAAAAAGTAACTCTTTATATTTTTTATAAAAAGTTACTTAGTTTTTTATTCTACAGAAACAATAAAAGAGTAAACAGGTTGATCACCTTGTCTAATATCAATATCTAAATCTTGATAAGTATCTTCAATTTTGCTTTGCAATTCTTCGCTTTCTTCGTTAGTAACCCCTTCACCAATATAAACAGAAATAATACTTGATAAATCATCTACCATAGTTTCTAACATTTTTAATGCTGCTTGTACTTTACTTTCACAACAACAGACAATTGATTTTGAACAGATACCAATAAATTGATCTTTTTTAACTTCTATCCCATCTAATAAAGTATCTTTAATAGCAAAGGTTACTTGTCCTGTTTTAACATTGGACATAGCTTCTTTCATTTCTATTTCATTTTCATCCATTGAAACTTCAGGATTAAACATCATTGCCGCGGTTAAGCCTTGAGGAATTGTTTTTGTAGAAATAACTCTTGCTTCAATTCCATCTTTTGTAACTTCACAAGCTTGTGATGCAGCCATGATTATGTTGGAATTATTAGGCAATATAAATATTTTTTTGGCATGAACTTTTTTTATTGCTTCAACAAAATCTTCGGTTGATGGATTCATAGTTTGACCACCTGAAACAATAAAATCTACACGATATTCTTTAAATAAATCTTCTATTCCTTTACCTACTGCAACGGCGATTAATCCATATTCTTTTAATGGTTCTTCTTTATTATCTTTAAAAAGGGATTCTTTAAATTCATCTTGTTTCAATATTTGAATTTTGGTAAATTCTCCATATTGTTGAGCAAAATTTAATACTCCACCTGGTCGCATAGTCAAGATATGAACATTTATAAATTCATTATTATTAGAAATGGATAAATCTGAACCATATGTGGCAATTACTGATTTAAATCTATTATCTTGATAAACTTTTTTTCCATTATGATCCGATGATAATTTTAAAATAAATTCAACAATATATTTATTGTCTTTATTTTCGGAAGTATCACGAGAAATAATTTTAGTTACATCCGCCATATTTTTCTCGACAACATTTCCTTGAAGTGCTTTTTCAAAACCTTCTAAAATTTTAACTAAACCAGCACCTCCAGAATCGACAACACCAACCTCTTTTAATACAGGTAATAATTGAGGAGTTCTTTCAAGTGATTCTCTTGCTTCTTTTAATAAAATTTCAAAACATTGCTCTATTGACATATCACGAGTAACTTGTTTAAATAGTTCTTCACTCGATTCTCTTATAACAGTCAATATTGTTCCTTCAACAGGACGCATTACAGCTTTATATGCAACATCTTTACCCATTAAAAAAGCATCTGCTAAATCAAGAGCGTTGATTGTTTCTTTGCCATCTAATGATTTTGCAAAACCACGAAAAATTTGTGAAAGAATAACACCTGAGTTTCCTCTAGCTCCCATCAACAAACCTTTTGAAAATGCCTTTGCAACATCATAAATTCCTTCATCATTGCGATTAGAAATTTCTTTAGCCCCTGAAGATATCGTTAAATTCATATTAGTTCCTGTATCACCATCTGGAACTGGGAAAACGTTTAAAGCATCTACTTCAGCATAACTATTAAACAAATTATTTGCTCCCGAAATAATCATTTGTTTAAACATTAAACCATTTATTGTTTTCATATAACACTCCTTGATTGATTATTAAAGACTCTTTACACCTTGAACATAAATGTTTATGGCATTAAAATGAACTTTAAATTTCTTTTCAAGATCATATTTAACTTTCTTTTGAATCTCTACAACTACCTCAGTCATACGAATTGCATAACCCAAAATAAGATATAAATCAATTTCATATCCGTTTTTTGTTTTACGAGCAATAGCACCTACAGGATTTTTATTACCTTGATGCTTGCTATTTTCACTTGAATATAAGTCAACAACTCCGTAACATTGTACCGCGGATAATTCAGCAGCTTTAGCAATATCAGCAAGTGTAAATGCAACTATTTCATTTGAATTTTCTTTTTTTGGCATATTTTTCACTCCAATTAAACTTTTTCATGACAAAAGCAGTACCTAAATAAATAGGTATATATATTTTATAAATAAAATATAGTATTTTCAAGAAAAAGGAGGTCTAGAGGAAAATAACAAAAAAAAAGAAGCCCAGCAACTTGCTATTCTCACCAAAAGGCTACCTTCGCCGCAACGATGCTTAACTTCT
>CANRPC010000036.1 GCA_947632435.1 uncultured Bacilli bacterium
AAAAACACCGTTTTTTCTTGGTTTTTTTCAAGATTCGGTGTTCGTTTATATTATTTATAACTGCTAAAGATGAGATATTATTCAATATAATTGAATTTTAAAATATAAAAAAATGCACAAAAAAAGAGAATTTTTGCCATTAATTGTCAAATTTAGTGCAGCAAAAATAAGATTTTTAAAAAATATTACTGAAAAAGGGTTTGTTTTTGTCTTGATTTTAACTATTGATATTACCTAGTAACCATTTTATCAACAGATAATTACAACATAATGCGTATTATGTATTTATTATTACGCAGGAAGGAGTTTTATCTATATGGAATCAAAACAGGTAACAAACAATAATTCACATGAAAAAGAACTTGTTACATTTTTTATAAAACTGCCTAAATTTAAGTCAAATAGTAATTCACAAAAAAGAGATCCTAAAAATGAAAAAAAACATCATTTTAGTATTACTAATATTATTGGAATTCTCCTTTGTATCATATTACTGCCTGGTTTTATAATTGCTACAAGTCTTTTTATTAATTCTTTAATTCATAGAGATATTCCACCAAGTTGTTTTGGTTATACACCTTTAATCGTGGAAACAGGTAGTATGTCACCTGTGTTTAATGAAAATGATGTTATCTTAATTCAAAATAGTGATGATAAAAAATCTTTTATTGTGGGCGATATTATTTGCTACCACAGTGGTGATGTTTATGTTACACATAGAATAAAAGAAGTTACAACAGATGATAATGGTACCACTATTTATTTTACTCAAGGGGACGCTAACAACGCTCTTGATAATGATCCAGTGTATCAAAATCAAATTCTTGGTGTTTATAAAACTCGTTTTGAGGGTATGGGAAAAACACTTTTATTTATCCAAACACCTACAGGTATGATTTTATGCGTAATGGTCCCTATTTTTATTGTGCTTCTACTTTTCTTTATACCGCCACAAATTGAGGCTCGAAAAAAACAAAATTCCTCAAATGAAAATGAGGAAGAAAATTCTATTCGGTAATAACCTGCCGGCCACACGGATAGGGATTACATATATCAAATATCAAAAAAAATATTTTGGAGGATTTGAAAATGATTAAAACAAAGAAAAATAATTCTTTTAAGGTAGCTGGCATTATGCTAGCTTCCATTATGCTAGTATCTGGTGTTGTTTCTGGTACTATGGCTAAATACACAAGTAAAGGTACAGGAGATATCCCAGGTGTTACACCTGCTAAATGGGACATAAAAGTTGCTGATAATTCTATAACTAATGTTGATTTGTCATCGATCAGCTGGAACATATATGTAGAAGGAACAGAAAATACTCCTGTTGGTAGATATGCTCCTGCAGACAAAATTGCTCCTGGTACTTGGGGTTATGCAACATTCACAATTCAAAATGCAGGTGAAGTTGATGCTGAGGTAACAATAAGTGAATTTAATCCAACTGCAAACTCTAGTGAAGATGGTTTAGATTTTAAAGTTGTTACTAAAGATGTGGCACCAAAATCCTACTCTGATGCAGGTAATGCAGAGGTTTCTAGTACCACACTTACTAAAGGTGCTACTATGAATGTTTATGTTTGCTATCAATGGCAATATAATGTAGGAACAAGTCAAGATACTGCTGATACAACACTTGGAACAGGTGCAGCAGAAATCACATTTGGTACATTAACTATCACAGCAGAACAAGTTAAACCAGCTGCTGCAGCATAAATAATTTTCAACAATAAGCAGACGGTATTGTATGAGCCGTATGTAATTATTCAACTATAGACTGACAGCCTTAAATGTGGCGTTAAGGCTGTATGCTATAGCAGAACAAATATTTAAATCTTTAATAGTGCAACTTGTTAAATTTTCTGCAAGCTGTACTATTAAAAGTTTAAATTTAAAAAGTAAGGTATGTAATAAATCTGACTACGAGAATGGTATACATCAAAATATCAAAAAAATACTAAGGAGGTTATAAAAGATGATTAAGAAAAATAAAAAAGGCTTTCTCAAAGCCACATGCCTTATGCTAGCTTCTATGATGCTAGCCTTTAGTGTAATATCTATAACTATGGCAAAATACATAAGCATTGGTAATGTTAATTTAAATAGCATTGGTTTAAACGTAGCTAAATGGGAAATAGATGTTGATGAAACACCTATCTCTGGAGAAACTATAGAGCTTACATCTATCGATTGGAAAATATATAACATAAATGAAAGCGAAAGCAGTTTACCTGAAAACACAATTGCTCCAGGCACTTGGGGTTATGGAACAATCGAGATTAAAAATGCAGGTGATGTTGATGCTATTGTGTATATTTATAATGGAGACATTACGCTTACTGCTTCAAGTAATATTTCTAGTGGTATGTCTATTATGTTTATCATTTCGGAAACTCAACCAAATTATACTGATTTCGTAGAAGGCTATAATATAAGTTCTTCAGATGGCACAAGTACAATTACAATTGAAAACATTGAGTCTAACTTTATACTTGCGGCACATGATAATACAAATTTTTATATTTGCTATGAATGGAAGTTTGATGGCAATGATGACTATGATACGAACTTGGCTGGAAACACATTTACGTTTAGCGGTTCGTTAACCATTGAAGCAGTACAAGCAATGCCAAAAAACTAAATAGTATATTTTAGGCACATATACATGATGCAAAAGAATAAAAATTTACATATAATACGAAAGATTACCACTGGATTTTTTACTACAATATTTCTTCTAATTGTATGTTTATTAGGATATACAACTATAGCACGTGTTTCTGGAAATCCTCTTCCCACCGTATTTGGTTGGGGAAGTGTCGTAGTGCTTTCTGGTAGTATGGAGCCAGAACTTCCAGTTGGTTCACTTCTTATTATTCACAAAGAGGATAGCTATAAAGTTGGAGAAATTATTACATATGAAGATGAATATGGAAATCTTGTTACTCATCGATTAGTATCTTTAGAAAATGATAAAGCTATCACAAAAGGTGATGCAAATAATACAGAGGACATTCCATTTTCTATCTCAAAGATTTATGGAAAAGTAAAAGTAGTTATGCCTAGTGTAGGTGGTATAATTCTTTGGTTAAAAACGCCATTAGGGATTTGTACAATCTTATTAATTGGTGGATTATTAATTATTATTTCAAGTTATTTTATAAGAAAGGTAGGTAAAAAGCATGTTCAAACATAAAAAGAATTTATCAATAGAACAACAGTCAGTTACTAATGGAAAAAGTCCAAAAAAGCCTTTAAAAACAAACAAAGTGAAGTTATTTCAATTAGGAATATTTTCTCTTACTTTCTTGATGACAACTGCTTTGATTTTAGTCGGTGGCTCATTCTCAAAAAATACATCGACAGGAAATTTAAAACCTAATTTGACTCTAAAAGCAGCAAATTTTGATATTACAGCAAATATAGATGAAAGTACTATCGGAGAAAAATATGATAAAAATTCATATCAGCTTGTTTTCTGCGCTTTCACGATAAGCAATAATAGTGATGTTAATATAGTCTATGATGTGGATTTTTCTGCAACAATTACATGGGAAAATAATAGCACAGATTTTAATAAATACTTAGAATTTTTTGTTGCTGATGAAGCAACGGACATTTACGGTAACAGCGTAACTCTAACTCTATCTGGCGAGGGGTCTATTGAATCATCATGGGCAGCATATATCACAGCGAATGATTTTGCTCAATATGCGTTTGTTGTGAATTGTGACAAATTATATGAACAGAAAAATATGCACCTTATAAATGCAACTATTGGTGGCATTACCATCACTATCACAGCAGAACAAGCAGGAGTTAACGAAAATGAAAATTAATCATAACATAAACAGTAAAAAATTTTTCTTTGAAATTTTTGTATTTATTATACTTATTATGAGCGTTCTTCTTTTTATTGGTACGACATATGGAAAATATAGCCTTTCAGAACAAGAAAAGATTATAGTTTCTCAAGACGATTTTACAATACCCTTTGAAGATATTGATAATTGGGATAAAGGTTAGCATAATTATATACAATAAATTATTTTGTTTTTAAGAGGAAAAATAACTAATATAAAGACAAAAACGACATTTCTATTTATATTGAAACTGAATGTCGTTTTTTATTGAAAATTATTTTCTAATTAATGGTTTCTTAAATTATTTATTAGATAATATGTTCAATTTTGAATATCTTATCATATATTACAATCAAAAAATTTAACTATTGGTTTTATAAATTTTCATTTATTAATAGATACATATTGTTGTTCATCAAGGCGCAAAAAAACCACCCAGTGGGTGGTTAATGTCACTAATTAAAACACTTCTTTTAAACGTGCAGACTTACCAGCTCTTTGACGTAAGTAGTAAATCTTTTTACGTCTTACTTTACCATGTTTGATTACTTCAATTCCAGAAATATTTGGTGAATTAACTGGGAAAGTTCTTTCAACTCCGACACCTGCGGAAAATTTACGAATAATAAATGTTTCGCTTACGCCATGTCCTCGGCGTGAAATAACAACACCTTGGAATACTTGGATTCTTGACTTTCCACCTTCAACGATACGGACTGATACTTTAATAGTATCACCAGTGGTAAATGCTGGGAGATCTGAACGAACTTGACTTTTTTCAATTAAATTAACTAAACCAGTATTCATAATTCGTTCCTCCTTTAACTTATGTATCTTAAGATGTTCTTACTTGTGACTAAGCAGCGGAGCATCTGCAGCGAAAAAACGCTTTATTATAATACCAATTTAAAAGGTATTTTGCAATAATTTCAAAATTATTTTTGCATTTAACTTCTAAATGGTCTTCTTGAACCAACATTTTCTAATGAATCAAGATAATTCATATCTTCATCAGAAATTATAAAATCAATATTTAAGTTATCTTTTATATGTTGAGGAGTAACTGCTTTAGGAAGAGCTAAAGTATGATTTTGGTAGCAGTAACGAATACATAATTGAGCAACTGAAACATGATATTTTTCAGCCATTTCATTAAATACTTCTTTATTAACTAATTCACCTGTTGCAAGAGGTGAATATGCCTCTACTAAAATATCATTATCTTGACAATATTTTGTTAATTTTCTTTGTGTATTACCTACAAAATATCTAATTTGATTTATCATAGGCTTAAATCCTGTCGCCTCAATTAATGGTTTAATATCACTTTCTAAAAAATTAGATACTCCGATCGCTCTTATTTTTTTATCATTATAAAGTTTTATCATTGCTTTCCATGCTTCGATATTACCCTTAGTACAATCTTTACCAATTTCTTGCCAAGGCCAAGGTGCATGAATTAAATATAAATCAAGATAAGTTACATCTAATGCTTTTAAAGTTTTATCAAAATATTCTAAGGCTCCATCATAAGTCTTAATATGAGATGGAAGTTTACTAGTTATAAAAATATCTTCTCTTTTTAATGTGGAATCTTTAATAGCTTTTCCAATACTTTCTTCATTTCCATATGCATAAGCAGTATCAATATGTCGATA
Source organism: uncultured Bacilli bacterium (assembly GCA_947632435.1). Classification (GTDB taxonomy): domain Bacteria; phylum Bacillota_I; class Bacilli_A; order RFN20; family CAG-449; genus CANRPC01. The sequence goes on from CANRPC010000036.1 coordinate 5,525, forward strand.
TCCTTCTTTTAAAGCAAAAAGTGTTGTTTTATAAGCAATTTCTCCATTAGGTATTTGCCATGTTCCAAATCCAATACTTGGTATTTCTACACCATTTGATAATACAAATTTTTCATCTTTAACCATACGTTTAATCTCCTTATCTATTATCAATTTTATCTGGGTTTAAATCATGCCATTTTAATCTTTCTTCCGCCATTAAAGCATATTTAGTACCACTTCTACCATAATTTACGTAAGGATCAATAGAAATTCCTCCTCGTGGTAAAAATTTTCCCCAAACTTCAATGTATTTAGGATTCATCAAAGCAATTAAATCTTCCATGATAATATTGACACAATCTTCATGAAAATCGCCATGATTACGAAAACTAAATAAATAAAGTTTTAATGATTTTGATTCCACCATTAATTTATCAGGTATATAAGAAATATAAATGGTGGCAAAATCTGGTTGAGAAGTAATAGGGCAAAGAGAGGTAAATTCAGGACAATTAAATTTCACAAAATAATCATGATCTTGATGTTTATTAATAAATGTTTCTAAAACATCTTTATCATAATCCGTTTTATAAATTGTTTTTTTTCCTAAAGCTTTTAATTCATCTTCACGTGGCATTCTTCTTTCTCCTCATTTAATGGTTTAATTACTCTTGCTAAATAAGCAAAAGGAGTATCTAATAAAGCAATAATAGCTTTAAATAAATACGTTGTAAGCATAATCTCAATAAAATCTTTTGTAGGTATACCTACAAATGCTATTGTAACAAAAATTATTGTATCAAGCAATTGGCTTGTCAAAGTCGAAAAATTATTTCTTATCCAAAGCCCTTTTTTACTATTTCCTGTTTTTTTCCATAGTAAATGGTACAATGTTACATCAATAGATTGCGATACAATATAACCAGAAAGTGAAGCAAGCGTTATACGTGGAATAAAATTAAAAAGTGTTTCTAAGCCTTTTTGGATTTCCTCATTTTTAAATGGCTTTAAATTTACTGTTAAAGTAATTCCAATTAGCCATAATATATTAATGACTATTCCTAAAAAAACCGCCTCTTTTGCAGCCTTTTTTCCATATTTTTCTGATAATATATCAGTTGTTAAAAAGGTGGCCGCATATAAAGTAGAACCTGCCGTGGTTGTAAGAGAAAATAACTGAATTTGTTTTGAAGCCTGTATATTAGCTAAAATTGTGGCAAACCCAATAAAAACAAATAAGCCATTTTTGCCAAATATTTTATAAAGTAATACCACGCTTGAAAGATTAATGATAATCATCAATAAAAATAATAATTCATTAGGCATTTTAATTTTCCTCATATTCTAAAGGATCAACAAGTCCATTTAATAAAAAGGCTCTTTTACGATCAATACAAGTACCACATTTACCACATGGTTTTTCTTTACCTTCATAACATGACCATGTTAATTCAAAAGGAACATTTAATTCATTGCCAATTTTTACTACGTCTTTTTTTGTTAAATCGATAAATGGTGCTACAACTTTTAAACACTTATCACTGCCCAAATAAATAGCTTTATTAATCGCTTCATTAAACTCAATCGAAGTATCTGGATAAGCATTCCCTAATGCATCATCACTATGTGCTCCATAATATAATTCTTCACAACCATAACTTAAGGCTAAAGATGCAGCACATGATAAAAATAATCCATTACGAAAAGGAACATAAGTAGAACAAGCTTTACCATTATTTTTTTCTGCTTGTTTTTCATAAGATTCATGAGGGATATCTTTAATGGAACTTTTTAATAAAGAACAAGAACTTTTTTCAAAAATTTCTTTTAAATCTAATATCTTATGTTCACAGCCATAATATTGAATAATTTTTTTAGCCGATTCTATTTCTTTATCATGTTTTTGATTATAAAAAATCGATAAAGCTAAAACATTTTCTTTACCATATTTTTTTATTGCTAAAGCTAAACATGTTGTAGAATCTAATCCACCCGAAAATAAAACAATTGCTTTCATATAAATTTCCTCCTAAAAAAAGAAGACAAACCTAAAAAATAAGCTTGTCTTCAAAAATAATAAGTTTATTCCCTAGTTTTGTTTAAAGACAGGATGGTTTCGAACTGTCTATTTATTAATCACCGATAAAAACAAATCCAAATGCATTAGGTCCCCAATGTGCTGCGATTGCACAATCTATATCATCATAAGAAGTAATAGCATCAAGAAATTTTTTATCAATCATTTTAACTAATTCATCTAAATTTTTTTTACAAAATGAATAAGAAGCTATAATCGAATGTTTAATATCACAATGTAAATCTTTTAAAGCATTTGCAATATAAAGCATTCCATTTTTTAATCCTCTTTTTTTAGCTAATGGTTTTACTTCACCATCGATAAAACCAATAATTGGTTTAATACCAAGAATATTACCTAAAATTTTATCTACACGTGATAATCTTCCCCCACGATATAAATACTCTAAAGTTTCTGGTATTGCCATAACATGTATTCTTGGAATTAATGCATCTAATTTTTTAATTATTTCCTCTACTGAAAGTTTATCACGATATCTATTAGCTTCTTCAACTAAAAGGCGAATGCCTCCGACAGCAATTTTTGAATCAAAAACATGAACTAATGGATTATCTTCAAAAAGCAATCTTAAAGCATTGAATGTGCCAGATATTTTTGAAGAAATCGTAATAATTAAGACTTCATCTTTATTTTCAGTATATGGTTCTACTAAATTTTTAACATATTCTAAGCTTGGTAATGAAGTTTTGGGAAATATTTCTTCATCAATAAGTTTATGATAAAATTCTTCATTAGTTATATTTACACCATCTAAATATTCTTCATCATTAAAACTTACTTTAATAGGAATAATATCAACATTGTATTTTTCTTTTTCATTCTGTTTAATAGAACTACCTGAATCAACAATAATTCGTAACATTTCTTATCCCCCTTTAAAAAATTATAGCATTAATTTAATTAAATATCATAAATAAATTGTAATTAAAAGTTATTTATTAAAAATGATTAAATTTATATTAGAAAATAAATACATTTACAAAGAAAATCTATTTTTTTAACCAATAATTTTTCTTCGGTTAATTATTAATCTAAGTGCAACAAATAATAATGAAAAAAATTTTTTGAAAAAAACAAAGGAAAAATAGGCAAAA
>CANRPC010000037.1 GCA_947632435.1 uncultured Bacilli bacterium
TAATTACTTTAGTAATTAATTCCTTACTTTTTTCCCCTTTTCCTAAATTTTTGAGGCGCTAAATCCTAAAAACGGGCCTTATATTTTGTAGTTGCTTTATATTGCTTTTCTTTTTTAATCTGTTCTTTACTTCTACGTGGCACTGCTCTTCATCTCTTTTAAATTAAATTTGTCGATAGAAAAAGAGAATTTAAATTTTTTTTGCTATTGTAAATTTTTCTTACATTTGGTATATTATAGGTGGTTTTCGAGGATGATTAGAATTTATTGCTTATCGTTCTTTTTATTTTCTTAAACCATAATCAAGTAATACTTATTAAAACAAAAATAATTTCGTGCATAAATAATTTTACTATTTTAATAAGTGTAAAAAGAACCCGATTAAATTTTACCAATTTGAAAAATCCTTTCTGTCTTTAGGTGTTATGTCGAGTTCTTTTTTATTTTTTTATTAATGTTGTTATGAAAAATTTATTTTTTATCATTATTTTGCGCTTAAAATTATAATTAACAAAGCTAAATTACTTGTAAAAAACAAATTTTTTTAGCATAATAATTTTAGCGATGAAAAAGACACGCCTAAGGAAGATTAAAAGAGATTATTCCATTTGGTGAAAGGAATAAAAAAAACCTTATGGTACTACTTTGGAGCTACTTAAGAAATTAAGCGTTTCTCGCGTTAAGAGAAAAAAAGAGCATGATTAATATAATCATGAAATAAGGTGGTACCGCGTTAAATCGTCCTTTATAAGGACTTTTTTTATTTTTAAAAAGTATTATCTTAACATAAAAAGAAAGGAACATTATGGAAATAAAATTAAAAGATGGTAAAGTATTAACTTTACAAGATAATTTAACAGGTTTTGAAGTAGCAAAAGCTATTTCACTTTCTCTTGAAAAAAAAGCAGTTGCCTTTATTCAAGATGAAAAAGTAAAAGATTTAAGAGAAATAGTTCATGATGGTGATTTTACTTTAATTTTACAAGGCGAAAATAAAAGTTATGATGTTTTAAACCATTCTACTTCGCATTTATTAGCCCAAGCAATAAAACATTTATATCCAAATGCTAAATTCGGTTTTGGCCCAAGTATTGAAGAAGGATTTTATTACGATATTGATTTTAATGATGAAGTTATTAATGAAGAAGCTTTTCCTAAAATTGAAAAAGAAATGCACCGTATCGCTTCATCTAATTTAACAATTGATAAAAAGATTGTATCTAAAGAAGAAGCTTTAGAAATTTTTAAAGATAATCCTTATAAAATTGAATTAATAAATGGTATTGATGGTGAAATAAGCATTTATTCACAAGGAGATTTTGTCGATTTGTGTGCTGGTCCCCATTTAGCAAAAGTTTCTCAAATTCAACATTTTAAGCTCTTATCTCTTGCTGGAGCTTATTGGAGGGGAAATGTTAAAAATAAACAATTAACTAGAATTTATGGAACATCATTTTTTAGTGAAGAAGAACTTAAAAAACATTTAGAAATTCTTGAAGAACGAAAAAAAAGAGATCATAAAAAAATTGGTAAAGAATTAGGCTTATTCATGTTTAGTGAATTTGGTCCTGGACTTCCATTTTTCTTACCAAATGGATATACCTTAAAAAGAACTTTAGAGGATTATTGGTTAAAACTTCATTATAAAAACAATTATAAAGTTATTGAAACACCAATCATGTTATCAAAAACATTATGGGAAACTTCAGGACACTGGGACCATTATAAAGAGAATATGTATATAACAAAAGTTGATGAAGAAGAATTTGCGATTAAACCAATGAATTGTCCTGGTGCAATTTTAGTATATAAAAATGATTTACATTCCTATCGTGATTTACCAATTCGTTTAGCTGAACTTGGCCATGTTCATAGACATGAAGCTTCAGGTGCTTTAAATGGCTTATTTAGAGTAAGAACTTTTACTCAAGATGATGCTCATACTCTTTTAAGAGAGGATCAAATTGCTTCAGAAATTGAACATCTTTTAAAACTTTATGATGAAGTTTATGTTACTCTTGGTTTAAATGATTATCAAATCGAATTATCAACACGTCCAGAAGATAATTTTATCGGAGAAATTGAAGTATGGAATAAAGCTGAAGAGGCTTTAACTAAAGCTTGTATTGCTACAGGACATCCATTTAAAATTAATCCAGGTGATGGAGCATTTTATGGCCCAAAGCTTGATTTTAAATTGAAAGATTCCTTAAATCGTATTTGGCAATGTGGCACAATTCAATTAGATATGCAATTACCTGGAAGATTTGATTGTTCTTATATTGATCAAAATGGTGAGAAGAAATGTCCTGTGATGATTCATCGAGCAATATTTGGTTCAATTGAAAGATTTATTGCTATTATTACAGAAAATTTTGCCGGCGCCTTCCCAACTTGGCTTGCTCCAATACAAATTAGATTATTACCAGTTATGACTGAAGAGCAGAAAAAATATTGTGAAAATTTAATTTCTTTATTTACTAATCATGGCTTAAGATGTGATTTAGATGCTCGTGAAGAAAAACTTTCGTATCGTTTAAGAGAAGCACAAGTAAAGAAAATTCCTTATACCTTAGTTATTGGTGAAGAAGAATTAAAAAATAATACCGTAACTTATCGTAAATTTAAATCTAAAGAACAAGTTAAAATTTCTGTTGATGAATTTTTAAAATTAGTCGAGGAAGAAGTTAATTCCAAAGCCTTAAATTAAAAATTAGCTAAATTAAAAATGTTGAAACATAAGCTTAAGTGTTTCAGCATTTTTTAATTAAAGCAGAGATTTTTGACTAATTAAACAATTTTTGATAGACTAATTTTTGTGAGGAAAAAAGATGAATAAAGAATTAAATGAAATCAAAGATAAATTACATTATCATGAGGATACAAATACTAAATATGTCATTGAGAATATGCCAACTAGACTTGCTTTTGAAGAAAGTAGTCTTTTATTTTCTTTACTTAGTGATCCTACAAGAATGCAAATTTTTTGGATTGTAGCAAATAGCGAAGAATGTGTATATAATATTGCGAAAATATCAAATTTATCTTCTCCTTTAGTTTCTTTTCATCTAAGATATTTAAAGCAAGCAAAAATAATCACAAGTTTTCGTCATGGTAAAGAAGTCCATTATAATATTGCAAATAATAAAAATGCCAAATTACTTTTGCAAGTTTTGCAAGAGTTATTAAATAATGAAAATTAAATTAAAGAAAATAAAATCATCGTTAATCCATAATAACAAATAACTGCGACAACATCATTTATCGTAGTAATTAATGGACCTGAAGCAACCGCAGGATCTATCCCGATTTTTTTAAAAAACATAGGAATTAATGTTCCCACAAAAGATGATAAAGTCATCGCAGATAATAAAGAAATACCGACGATAAAACTAGCAAGAAGAGCATCAGAAAAAACATATACTTCTTTTATGGGACTTTTAGAAATCATCAAATATAATAAACAAATTACAAATGATAAAATACCGACGATCATTCCATTTAATAAACCGACTCTTACTTCTCGAAAAATCAATTTTAGTCTTTCTTTTTTATTAATTTCATCACTTGTTAAAGCTCTAATTGTAACAGCAAGAGATTGAGTGCCAGAATTTCCTGCCATATCTAAGACTAAACTTTGGAAAAAAACCATTACAGGCAAAGTAGCAATTACTACATCAAAATTAGAAATAACAATTGATACTAATAGTCCCAAAAATAATAAAAGAATAAGCCATGGAACTCTTTTTGACATGGATTTAATAACACCTTCTTCAATGTCATTTTGCGAAGTAACCGCGGCAAATTTATGAAAATCTTCGGTTAATTCTTCATCAACCACTTCCACTAAATCATTCGCTGTAATTACGCCAATTAATTCTTTATCGTAATTTAATACTGGTATAGTTGATTCACTATATTCTTTAATATCATTAAGACAATCCTCAATTAAATTTTTAGCATAGACAAATGGATAGTTTTTGGTAATAAAGTCTTCTAAGCTATCATCTTTAGAGGCACATATTAAATCTTTTAAATCAACCGCGCCAAAAAATTTTTTATTATCATCTTCGACAAAAATAGTAGAAATATTATCATTTTCTTGAGCTTGAGCAATAAGTTTTCGCATAGCTTGTTTTATAGAGTCATTTTTATCTATGATAATATAATTTGTTGTCATTTTTGAACCAATTTCATCATCATTATAGGAAAGAATAAGCTCAGCATCCTCTCTTGCTTCTTCTTCCATTAAAGATAAAATATGTTCTCGATTATCTTTATCGAGTTCTTGAAGCGTATCAACCGCATCATCTGAATCCATTAATTCTACAATATCTGCAATTTTTTCATCAGAAATATTCTCTAATAATTCTTCGATATTATCAGTATATGGTAAAATTTTTGATAATTCTTCTTTGCCAAGAATTTTAAATAAATATATTTTTTCTTCATCATTTAAAAAAGGAATAATCGCAGCAATATCAGATTCATGATAATTTAATAATTCATCTTTTATTGTTTCGCTATTTTTATTTGATCTTATTAAGTTTAATAATTCTTCATTAAAATTAGTCATATAATATCTTTCCTTTTTTAATTATTATATCTTTATTTTAATTAATATAAAAGTTCATAATTGAATTAATAACACAAATAATCATAACACCAACATCCGCAAAAATGGCAAGCAACATTCCTCCAATACCTAAAGCCCCAAGAATTAAACATAATATTTTAACCCCAAGAGCTAGAATAATATTTAAATAGGCGATAAACATGGTTTGTTTAGCAATTTTTTTAGCCTCTACTAATTTTAAAAGATTATCTTGCATCAAAACAATATCACTAGATTCAATAGCAAGAGATGATCCATTAAAGCCCATGGCAAAAGCTACATCACTTGTTACTAAAGTAGGTGCATCATTTATTCCATCACCAACATAGCCTACTAGTTCATTCATCTTTTCTTTATATGATTTAACAATTTCTAATTTATCTTGGGGAAGTAATGAAGCATAATATTTTGTAAGTGCTAATTTTTCTGAAACATTTTTAGCAATTTCTTCTTTATCTCCTGTTATCATAATAAGATTTTCAATTTTTTCTTTTTTTAATAATTGCATAGTTTTTTTAGCTTCAGATTTTATTTCATCTTCTAATATAACATATCCTAAACATTTATTATTTTTTGCTAAATAAATTACTGTTCCTTTTTCCTCTTTAAAAGCAATATTATTTTCTTTCATTAATTTAGCATTACCAGCGAAAATAATATCATCAAGATAATTTGCTTTTATACCTTTTCCAGAAATTTCTTGAATGTTTTTTATTGCTAATGTTTTAAAGTCTATAAAATAATTAACAATAGCTTGAGCAAGTGGATGTGAAGATTTTTCTTCAATACTTTTAAAAAGTGATTCAAAATTATTTTCTTCAGTTAATTTATTTATTTCTTTTACTTTAAATTTTCCTGTTGTCAAAGTTCCTGTTTTATCAAAAAATATAGTTTTAATTTTATTTAAATTTTCTAAATAAACGCCACCTTTAATTAATATTCCTTTTTTTGAAGCTTTACCAATTCCTGAGAAAAAAGCAAGAGGAATTGATATAACTAAAGCACATGGGCAAGAAATAACTAAAAACGACATTGCTCTTAATATCCATTTTGTGAATTGATAATGATCAAATAAAGGGGGAATTATTGCCAGTAAAATTGCAAAAATTACTACAACAGGAGTATATATTTTCGCAAATTTGGAAATGAATTGTTCTGTTTTTCCTTTACTTTCATTAGCCTCTTCGATTAGAACAAGTATTTTATAAATTGATGATTCTTCATAACTTGTTTTTGCTCTTATTTTTAAAACTTTTGATAAGTTAATACTCCCTGAAATAATTTCATCACCAACATGTACATCAAGAGGTAATGATTCACCTGTTAAAGAAGATGTATCTAATGTAGATTCACCTTCTAAAATTATTCCATCTACAGGTATTTTTTCTCCAACTTTAACAAGCAAAACATCATCGATATTAACTTCATCTACATCAATTTTTTCAATTTCACCATTTACTATTCTATTAGCAAATTTAGGAGCAATTTCCATTAATGACTTGATTTCTTTACGAGAATGAGAAACCGCGAGCGATTGAAAAAGTTCACCAATTTGATAAAAAAGCATAACTGCGACACCTTCAAAAAATTCTTGTAAAGCAAAAGCCACGATTGTCGCAAGTGACATTAAAAAAAATTCATCAAAAATTCGTCCATGAGAAATATTTTTTAATGATTTTAATAATATTCTTCCACCTATAACTATATAGGTAATTAAATATAATAAAACATGAATGTAAAAAAATATTCCCTCTTTAATATTTAAATTTAATTTATTCATTAAAAGAGGATAAAGAATTTGACAAATTAAAAGCAAAAAAATAGTTACTATAATTTCAATTAGTGAACGTTTTTGTTTTTTATTCATCAACAATCACCACACCATCCTCAAAATTTTTGGCAATTTTCTTGGCTTCAGCTAAAACTTTATTAAATATTTCATCATTAACGTCAAGAGTTATTTTTTCCATAATGAATGATATTTTACATTTGTTCATTCCATTTATTTTATTAAGTTTATCTTCTAATTCTCTTGCACAATTAGCACAATCTAAACCTTCAATTTTAAATTTTTTAATCATATAATTCTCCTTCGATTAAATGATTGTTTAATCGTTTACATTAATATTATATGCCTTTAAATTTTAAATGCAATACTAAAAGATAAAATTATTTTCATATAAAAAAAGCTGTAAACTTTACTTTTTAAAAGTTTTACAGCCTCTTATTTATTTTATATTTCTTAATAATTCTTCTATATGTTCACCTTTATCATAAGTATCATCAAGTACAAAATTTAAATCTGGTATTCGATATAAATCCATTTTTTTTGCTAAAGATGAACGTATAATACCTTTAAGACGATTCAATGTTTCAAGTGCAACATTTTCCTTTTTCTTATCAAGATGAGATACATATATAGTTGCATGAGAATGATCATTTGAAACATTGACAAAATTAACAGTAACAAGTTTCATCAAAGGATCTTTAAGCTCAAAAAGAATAATATCAGAAATATTTTTTTGAATTAATGATTGAATTCTTTCTTTTTTGTTTGCCATTTATTTATCTCTTTTCACTATTTGAATTTCATAAGCTTCAATAACATCTTTTTCTTTAATATCATTGTAGTTTTCAATAGTTAATCCACATTCAAAGCCTTCATTTACTTTTGCAGCTTGATCTTTTCCTCTTTGTAATGAACCAAGTTTTCCTTCATAAATTACAATGCCATCTCTTACTAAACGGATTAATGAATCACGTTTAATATAGCCATTTGTAACCATACATCCTGCAATATTTCCAATTTTACTTGCTTTAAATATTTGTCTTATTTCTGCATTACCAGTTACTACTTCTTTTTCTACAGGTGCTAATAAACCTTTTAAAGCTTGTTCAATTTCTTCAGTTAATGCATAAATAATAGAATGCAGACGAATTTCAACATGTTCTTCTTGAGCTTTTTGACGAATAAAAGCATCTGGGCGTACATTAAAGCCATAAATAATTGCTTTACTAGCCGCGGCTAATAAGACATCTGATTCGGTAATAGCTCCTGATGTTGCTCTGATTATATTAACTTTAATTCCCTCGACTGAAAGTTTTTCAAGTGATGCTTTTAAAGCCTCCACAGATCCTTGTAAATCCGCGCGTAAAACAATATTAATATGTTTATTTTCTGCTTCTTTTTGTTGAGCAAAAAGTTCATCTAAAGTTACTCCAGTTGAAGGTTTTAATTCTTCATTACGTTTCTTTTGAGCTCTTAATGAAGCAATTTCTCTTGCGCTTTTTTCATCAGGAAATGCCATGAAACGATCACCAGCGATTGGAACAGAATCAATACCAGTTACGACAACAGGTGTAGAAGGTAAAGCAGTTTTCAAAGCCTTCTTATATTCATTTACCATACGTCGAACTTTACAATAAGAAGTACCAATAACAACATGATCACCAACATTTAAGGAACCATTTTGCACTAATAATGTTGCTTTTGGACCTTCATTTTTATCAAGATAAGCTTCAATAACAGTACCTAAAGCATAACGTTTTGGATTAGCTTTTAATTCTTTTAATTCAGAAACAACTAATATTGTTTCTAATAAATCATCAATTCCAATTTTCTTTTTCGCAGAGATTTCTTTAAAAATAGTATCTCCACCCCATTCTTCAGGAATAATTCCCTCTTTAGCTAATTCATTTTTAACTTTTTCAACATTTGCAGTAGGTTTATCAATTTTATTAATTGCAATAATCATGGTAACTCCTGCCGCGGTGGCATGATCAATAGCTTCTTTTGTTTGAGGCATCACTCCATCATCCGCGGCGACAACAATAACTGCAATATCCGTTACTGAGGCTCCTCTAG
>CANRPC010000038.1 GCA_947632435.1 uncultured Bacilli bacterium
CTTGGGAACAGCGTAAGTTAAGTGAATTAGGTAAAATAGAAACTGGAAACACTCCATCTACTTCTATTTCTGATTACTATTCGGATAATGGATTATTATGGGTAACACCAACAGATATAACTTCTAATATTCTCTTTAATACAGAAAAAAAGCTTTCTAACAAAGGTGTTGCTGTAGCACGTGTGATTCCAGAAAATTCTATCTTGTGTACATGTATTGCTAGCATAGGAAAAAACGCTTTTTTACCAGTAAAATGTGCTTTTAATCAGCAAATCAATGCTTTATCACCATATAAAAATAATTATCCATATTTTTTATTTGCTGATAGCTACCATTGGTCTATAACAATGAAAAATAATGCTGGTGGTTTAACGTTTCAAATTGTAAATAAATCAGAATTTTCAAATATAAAAACATGTGTACCAAAATATGAAGAACAAGAAAAAATAGGTAATCTATTTTATAAACTCGACAACCTTATCACCCTTCATCAGTGTGAGCAAAAGATTAAATTGGAGGGGAAAATGAATATAAAAAAGAAAATATTATTAGTTGATTATTATGAAAAATGGATTGAGACCTATAAAAATGGAGCGGTTAGAAAAGTGACATTAGCTAAGTATAATCTTGCACTTCGTTGGGTTAAAAAATTAGAGCCAAAATTAAGAATTAGTGATTTAAATAGAACTGAATATCAAAATCTTATTAATTCTTATGCGGAATTACATGAAAGACAGACTACAATGGATTTCCATCATCAACTTAAAGCTGCAATTTTAGATGCAGTTGATGAGGGATTAATAGAAAGAGATCCAACTAGAAAAGTTATTATTAAAGGAAAAAATCCTAGAACAAAAAAAATTAAGTATTTAAATCAATATGAATTACATACGTTATTAAAAAATTTAAATCTTGTTGAAGAAATTAATTATGATTGGTTAATACTTTTAATTGCTAAGACAGGCATGAGATTTTCTGAAGCAATTGCACTTACACCTAAAGATTTTGATTTTGCTCATCAATGTATTTCAATAAATAAAACATGGGATTATAAAGATTCAGGTGGATTTCAACCAACAAAAAACAAGTCATCAATTAGAAAAATACAAATTGATTGGATGGTTGTAAGTCAATTTTCTAGTTTAATTAAAAATTTACCAAATGATAAACCAATTTTTTTACTAAAGGAAAAAATATATAATTCAACATTAAATGATATTCTTGAACGACATTGTAAAAGAAATCAAATTCCTGTAATTACAATTCATGGATTAAGACATACTCATGCATCATTATTACTTTTTGGTGGTGTTTCAATAGCTAGTGTTGCAAAACGACTCGGACATGCTAGTATGACTACAACACAAAAAATTTATATCCATATTATTCAAGAAATGGAAAATAAAGATGTTGATTTAGTAATGAGATCTTTATCAGGACTTTGTTAAAAAAAAATTTCTTTTGCTCACACTGATGAATGGTGATAAAAATTTTAAAACATTTCTTTAGCTTGTTGATTATATGCTTAAATAATTATGTCTTTATATGTTAAAAAATTGCGTCTATACGCAAAAAATTAACGTGTAATATTTGTTTTTTTCTAATTTTTGAATATAATATAGTTAGATTAAATCTGGAGGCAAAAATATGATTTTTCCAAGAAGTAAAAATTTAGATCAATTAATAAAACGTAAAAATAATGGTTTAATAAAAGTAATTACAGGAATGCGTAGAGTGGGAAAATCATACCTTTTAGATCCAATATTTAAAGATTATTTATTAGATTCTAATATCAAAGATGATCATATAATTAAATTAGATTTAGATGAACAAAAGAATAAAAAATATTGGGATCCAAATAAATTATCAGATTATTTAGAATCGTTAATTAAAGATACAGATAATTATTATTTTCTTTTGGATGAAATTCAATTAGTAAAAGATTTTGAATTTGTATTAAATGGTTTATTGCATAAAAAAAATGTTGATATTTATATTACTGGAAGTAATTCTAAATTTTTATCGAGTGATATTATTAGCGAATTTCGTGGTCGTGGTGATGAAATTCGGGTATATCCACTTTCTTTTAAAGAATATTATGAAAGTATTCAAGGCGATAAACGTCAAGCATTATTAAATTATATGCGTTATGGAGGACTTCCATTATGTGTTTTAAGTCAAGATGCTGAAACAAAACAACAATATTTAATAGGGCTTTATAAAACAATTTATCTTATGGATTTAAAACAAAGACATCATATAAAAGAAATTGAAATATTTGATGAATTATGTGAAATTTTATCATCTGCTATTGGGTCTTTTTCTAATTCAAAAAAATTATCAGATACTTTTAAAAGTGTTAAACATGTTAATGTAAGTTTTAATACTATCAATAGATATATTGATTATTTGCAAGATGCTTTTCTTATTAATAAAGCTAAAAGATATGATATTAAAGGTAAAAAGTATATTGAATCACTTAAAAAAATTTATTTTACTGATTTAGGAATTCGTAATTCTTTAATTGGATTTCGTCAATATGAAATCACCCACTTAATGGAAAATCTTATTTATAATGAATTACTTTATCGTGGTTTTTTAGTGGATGTTGGAATTGTAATTAAAAATGGACGTAACAAAAATAACGATAGCATAAGAGAAAAATTTGAAGTTGATTTTGTTGCTAGTAAAGGTTATAAAAAATATTATATTCAATCTGCATATATGATTTTGGATGCAGAAAAAATGGCACAAGAAGAAAAATCATTAGATGGTATTAAAGATAATTTTCAAAAAGTAATTATTGTTTATGATGATTTTGTTACATATCACCAAAATGAAAAAGGATATGTTTTGATGAATATCATGGAGTTTTTAGAAAATATTGATTATATTAATTAAATTATTTTAATGTTAAAAAAATGCGGCAATACGCAAAAAATTTACATTAAATTTATTTTAATATTTGAAATAAAAATACTCATTTTAAAAATTTTTTTATGCTACAATGTTGATATGGAAAAAGATAAAACTGTTTTATGTTATATTGAACAAGATAATCAATATTTAATGATTTATCGAAATAAAAAGAAAAATGATCTAAATGAAGGTAAATGGCTTGGTATAGGTGGACATATAGAACAAAATGAAACACCAGATATGGCTTTGATTCGTGAAGTAAAGGAAGAAACTAATTTAGATATTGACCATTATTTATTTAGAGGAATTATTTATTTTCAAAATGATGATTATAAAGAAGAAATGTTTCTTTATACAGTTGATAAATTTCATGGTGAAATAAAAGAATGTGATGAAGGTGATTTGCATTTTATTTCTAAAGATAAAATTTGTGATTTAAACATATGGGAAGGCGATAAAATATTTTTAGAATATATAAAAAATAATGAACCTTATTTTGAACTTGAACTTATTTATAAAGGTAAAAAACTTTATGCTCAAAAACGAATAAAATAAATAACAAAATAAATTCTTGAACAACTTTTTAATTTTAACTAAAATATTGAAAATTATTTTATAGCTAAGGAGATATTGATTATGGTTATTTTAAAAATAAAAGATTTTGGAGATATTCATATAAGTTTAGATTTTGATAATGCACCTAATACCGCGGCTAACTTCTTGGAATTAGCAAGAAGTGGCTTTTATGATGGCTTGATTTTTCATCGTGTCATTAAAGGATTTATGATTCAAGGCGGCGATCCATTAAAAAATGGCACAGGTGGACCAAATTATCATATTAAAGGGGAATTTAGAAGCAATGGATATGATAATAAATTAAAGCATGTTCGTGGAGTAATTTCGATGGCTAGAAGTTATTTAAAAGATTCGGCTGGTAGTCAATTTTTCATTATGCATAAAGATGCTCCTCATCTTGATGGTGAATATGCTGCTTTTGGTAAAGTTATTCAAGGTATGGATGTTGTTGATCTTATTGCTAATGTAAAAACAAATATGTATGATAAACCTTTACAAGATGTAGTAATTGAAAAAGCTGAGGTTATAGATGAACCTCATAAAGAAGTAGTTAAAATAAGTAAATAAAAAAAATATCTTTCTAATTACTTTAATTTAGTGTTAAAATATTAATATAAATAACAAAGGAGAAATAAATATTATGGAAATGAATGATTTTCGTTTAGATGGTAAGATTGCTCTTGTAACTGGTGCATCTTATGGAATTGGTTTTGCAATTGCTACAGCTTTTGCTAAAGCAGGTGCAACAATTGTTTTTAATGATATAAAACAAGAATTAGTGGATAAAGGTTTAGCTTCTTATAAAGAACTAGGAATTAAAGCATATGGTTTTGTTTGCGATGTAACAAATGAAGAAGCTGTGACAAATTTAGTAAAAGAAATAGAAGAAAAAATAGGAACTATAGATATACTTGTTAATAATGCTGGTATTATTAAAAGAATTCCAATGATTGAAATGTCAGCAAAAGATTTTAGACAAGTTATAGATATTGATTTAAATGGACCATTTATTTGCTCTAAAGCAGTTATTCCTTCAATGATTAAAAAAGGACATGGTAAAATCATTAATATTTGTTCTATGATGTCTGAACTTGGAAGAGAAACAGTTTCTGCTTATGCCGCGGCAAAAGGTGGATTAAAGATGTTGACAAAAAATATTGCTTCTGAATATGGTAAATATAATATTCAATGTAATGGTATTGGTCCTGGTTATATTGCAACTCCTCAAACTGCACCTTTAAGAGAAATTCAACCTGATGGTTCACGTCATCCATTTGATTCCTTTATAATTGCTAAAACTCCTGCAGAACGTTGGGGAAATGCTGAAGATTTACAAGGACCTGCTGTATTTTTAGCTTCCGATGCATCAAATTTTGTCAATGGTCATATTCTCTATGTTGATGGAGGAATTCTTGCTTATATTGGAAAACAACCTCAATAAAATTTTAAATTAAAAATAAATTATTAATTGGTGTCATTTATTGACACCTTTTTTTTGGATAAATTCAGATATTTATTATATTTTTTTGAAAAAATACTTTTTTTGTTGATTAATTTAAAATCTTTGCATAAGATAATAAAGAACAAGAAATTGATTATTGATGGTGTATTCCTTAATGATTAATCTTGGCTCAGCATATTTTTTTGAGTGGGATATCCCACTTTTTGTTTTTTTAGGAGTGGTAAATTGAAAGAAGAACAAATTGCAAAATTAAGACCTTTTATTGAAGAAATAGTAACAAAGCATGAAATGTATATTGATAAGCTTCAATTTAAAAAACAAGGTAAAGAATTATTTCTCGAGCTTTATGTTGAAAAATTAGATATGTCAAATATTGATTTGGATTCTATTGTATTACTTTCTGACGAAGTTTCTAAAAAACTTGATGAAATTGATCTTATTGAGGAAAATTATACTCTAGATGTTTCTACTTCAGGCGCGGAAAAAGAAATTAAAGATTTTACAAAATTATCTTTATTAATTGGTAAATACATGAAAATTAAAGTTGATAAAGCCATTAATGGAGAAAACGTCTTCTTAGGTACACTTCAAGAAGTTAAAGAAAATAGTATTATATTAACTTATAAAATAAAAACAAGAAAAGTAACTGTTGAAATTAATTTAGATAACATAACCAAAGCGAATCTCGCTGTTAACATTTAGGAGGGTAAAAGTGTTATGAAAAAGGTAGAGAAAACTCAAGAAAAAGCTAATTTCTTAGAGGCTATCGTTGAATTAGAAAAAGCTGGCATTAAACGCGATGTCACAATTCAAGCTTTAAAAGAAGCTTTTGAAAGCATTGTTAAAAAGAAAAATTATGAAGATATTGATGTTAAAATCGATATTGATCCTGAAGTTGGTTCTATAAGCATTTTGAATATTCGCTCTATTGTAAGTGATGTTAAAGATGATGCATTAGAAATTTCTCAAGAAAAGGCAGAGAATGAAGTAAATGAAGGAAAAGGTTCTTATATTGAGGATGGTAAGTTATACTCTCCGATTACTGTCGATAGTTTTACCCGTGCTGATGCCAATAAATTTAAATCAATTTTAAAACAAAAAATCAAAGAAGCGGAAAAAGCAAATATTTATGCAGCCTATTCTGATAAAGTTGGAGAAATTGTTTCAGGATATGTACAAAAAGTTGAGCCTAGATATATTCTTATTGATCTTGGTAGAACTTCTGTTACTTTACAAGATAAATATAAAATTGGTGATGAAACCTTTAAGCCAGGTGACACAATTAAAGTTTATTTATCCGAGATTAATTCATCTACTCAAGGACCTCAAATAACTGTTTCACGTTCTGATAAAAATTTCTTAAAACGTCTTTTTGAAGAAGAAATTCATGAAATTTTTACAGGAGTTGTTACTATTCAAGATATTGCTCGCGAAGCAGGTTTAAGAAGTAAAGTTAGTGTAAAAACAACAGATCCTAATGTCGATCCAGTTGGTGCGTGTATTGGCCAAGGTGGTTCTAAAATTCAAAAAATTTGCAGCCAGATCAATCATGAAAAAATAGATATAATTCAATATCATATTTATCCAGGATTATTTATCGCGGAAGCATTAAAACCTGCCCAAGTCATAGGTGTCAAACTTGTTGAAGGTGATGAGAAAAAGGCTATCGCAGTTATTAAAGATGGTGAAACACGTGTTGCCATTGGTACAAGAGGAGTTAATGCTCGTCTTGCTGTTAAATTAACACATTATTCAATTGATATCATGGAACAAAAAGATGCCGAATCTCAAGGTATTAAATATGAAACAATTGATGAAATGAGACAAAAAGAAGAGCAACTTATCTTTGAAAAACGTCGTGAAGAAATTCTTCAAGAACAAGCTAAAGAAGAAGAAGCAAGAAAAGCACGTATGCAAGAAGAACTTATTCATCCTATTGAAACTAATGAAAGTACAAAAGTTGATGAAGAAGTTAATGAAGTAAAAGAAACTAAAAAAGCTGAAGTTCTTGAAGAAATTAAAGAAGAAACAAAGGTAAAAGAAACTGTTGAAAAAGAAAAAGTTGAAGAAAAAGTTGTAGAATATAATCCAGTTGTTATTGGTGAAAAGATTTCTTTAAGTGAACTTGAAAAGCAAATTGAAGAAGAAAAGAAAAAGAATATTTCAAAACCTCAAGTAAAGAAAGTTAAAAAAGAAGAAGAAGAGAAAGAATTTGTTGAAGAAAAAGTTCAAGAAGAACAAAAGAAAGCAACATATCTTGATATTTATACTGATGAAGAACTTGAGGAACTTGATGAAGAAGAAGAATACGATGATTACGATGATGAAGAAATCGATTACACCGAATACGATAAGTATTATGATGATAATTAGACTATGAAAACAAAAAAAATTCCTTTAAGAAGATGTGTTGTCACAAATGAAACTCTTCCTAAAAAAGAATTAATTCGTATTGTAAAAGATAATCAAGGAAAGATTTTTATCGATTTAACTTCAAAAGCTAATGGTCATGGTGCTTACATCAAAAAAGATGTTCAAGCTATTGAAAAGGCCAAAAAAAATAAAACTTTATCAAAGATATTTGCTTGTGAAGTTGATGAATCTATTTATCAAGATTTAATTAATTTTGTCACAAAAAATTGATTCTTATATTATATTTGCTTCGCTAGGAAAAAAGATTTCTTATTCTGAAGCAATGTTAAATAAATTGAAAGATAAAAAGGTTTATCTTGTAATACTTGCAAATGATATTGGAGTTTCACAAAAGAAAAAATTTCTCGACAAAGCAACATTCTACAATGTACCTTATATATTTTATAAAACTAAAGTTGAATTAGCTTCTTTATTACATAAAGGAAGCATTTCAGCTTTTGGAATATTGGATTCAAAATTAGCAAAAGCTATTACAAATGCAAAGGAGGTTGATTTAATTGACTAACAAGAAACAAACAAATCGAATGTCTAACATTTCACGTCAAGATATGAATCGCAAAAACAAAGGTCCGATTACTAAAGTAAATGGTGGTGTTTTCATTTATTCACAAGCTTTATCTGTTTCTGAATTAGCGAAACAATTATCTATTAATCCTTCGGATATTATTAAATATCTTTTCATTGAAAAAAAGATGATGCTTAATATTAATTCAATTTTAGATGATGATGCGATTGGAGAAATTTGCCTTAATTGGGGCTATGATTTCAAAAAAGAAAAAGTTGTTGAAAAAGAAAATTTTGAAGAAATAGAAATCCATGATGATATAAAAGATTTACAAGAAAGACCACCTGTTGTCGTTATCATGGGACATGTTGATCATGGTAAAACAACGCTTATTGATACAATAAGAGATTCTCATGTAGCGGATGGAGAAGTTGGATTAATAACTCAACAAATAGGAGCATATCAAAAAGAAATTAATGGTAAAAAAATTACATTTTTAGATACTCCTGGTCATGAAGCATTCACAGCAATGCGCGCTAGAGGAG
>CANRPC010000039.1 GCA_947632435.1 uncultured Bacilli bacterium
AATTATTTATTTTTCGGACTTTTCTTTGTCAAAAGTCATTTCGCCTTATATAAACTGAATTTACTTTGTCATTTAACGTATTAGTTAAAATAAACTCAAATTCATTTTCTTTAATTATTGTCTCAAAATTTTCAATTTTAGGAATCTTTGAACTTATTATTTTTCTTATAACTGGATTATACCCAAGAGATATAAGTTTTTTTAACAAATTTTGATATGTTTCTATTAAATTTGCATTTTCATAATCGATAAATAATGCTGCTTTTTTTAGTGTATTTATATTCACTTATAAATCTCCTTTCTTTTATAATAGAGAAAAAAGTTGCTATTTGCAATTAAATATTATATGAAATTCTTTGATAATTATTGTTAAAAAAAGATAAAATATTGTTAATTATATAAAAAGAAGGTAAGATATTTTTGTTATTAAAGGAGCCAAAAATGAAAGCAACAAACTTACTTATTCCTACATTAAAAGAAGCGCCTCAAGAAGCAATAATTGATTCGCATATTTTGATGCTACGGGCAGGATTGATGAAAAAACTTGTCGCAGGAGTTTATACATATTTACCATTAGGATTAAGAGTTCTTAATAAAATTGAAAATATTATTCGTGAAGAAATGAATTTTGCAGGTGGACAAGAAATACTTGCAAGCGCAATTCAACCTAAAGAACTTTGGGAAGAATCAGGAAGATGGAAAAAGTATGGTCCTGAATTAATACGTTTTAAAGATCGTCATAATCATGAATTTTGTTTGGGACCAACGCATGAAGAAATTTTTACGGATTTGGTAAGAAATATAATTAAATCTTATAAATCATTACCATTAAATATTTACCAAATTCAAACCAAATATCGTGATGAAATAAGACCTAGATTTGGTTTAATGCGTGGTAGAGAATTTATAATGAAAGATGCATATTCTTTTGATATAGATGAGTTAGGATTAGAAAAATCATATAATAATATGTATCATACTTATGAAAAAATTTTTACTAGATTGGGTTTAAATTATAAAATTGTTCTTGCTGATACTGGTAGTATTGGAGGAAATGTTTCTCATCAATTCATGGCTTTAAGTGAAGTTGGTGAATCACAGATTATTTATTGTCCAACTTGTAACTATGCAGCTGATGAAGAAAAAGCATTTTCTTTACTTGAAAAAGAAACAAAATTGGATGAACTTAAATTAGAAAAAGTTTCAACTCCTTCAATTAAAACATGTCAAGATGTAGCAAAATTTTTAAATGTTGAATTAAAACAAGTTGCTAAAACTATGATTTATTATGAAACAGAAAGAAAAGAATTTTCCGCTTTTGTCTTACGTGGAGATACAGAAATTAATGAAATTAAAGTGATTAATATTCTTAATTCTTCAGAAGCTTTTGTACGCTTAGCTACTGATGAAGAGTTAGAAAATGCGGGATTTAAAGTAGGATTTATTGGACCTAAGGATTTAAAATGTAAAATATATATAGATAATGAAATTGTTAAAATGTCCAATTTAATTATTGGAGCAAATGAACTAGATTATCATTATATAAATGCTAATTTCAAACGTGATTTTGATGGAATTGTCTGTGATTTAAAAAAATCTAAAGCAGGGGATATTTGTCCTTTTTGTGGTGCTAAATTAAAAAGCGAAAGAGGAATTGAAGTTGGTCAAATTTTTAAATTAGGAACTAAATATTCTTCTTCAATGCATTGCTCTTATTTAAATAATGAAGGAAAACAAAGTGATATGTTAATGGGATGTTATGGTATAGGCGTTACAAGAACATTTGCTTCAATTATTGAGCAACATCATGATGAAAATGGTATATGTTTTCCTTTGCAAGTAGCACCATATCATGTTGTAATTATTCCAATTTCATATAGCGATGAAATACAAAAAGAACTTGCTGATAATATATATGAAATTTTAAAGAAACATAAAGTTGAAGTAATACTTGATGATCGTGATTTAAAACCAGGATTTAAATTTAAAGATTGGGATTTAATTGGTATCCCTTATCAAATTGTTGTTGGTAGAAAAGCAAATGAAAATATCGTGGAATTTAAAACTCGTCAAACTAATGTCAAAGAAGAAGTAAATTATTTAATTGCTATTGAAAAAATTAATAAATTAATTGAAAATTTATAATTTTTATATGAATATAAATTTCTTAATTACCATAATAAAAAGAGGACTTTTGGTCCTCTTTTATATTAAAATTAATTTATTTAACACCAGGTTTACCAAGTAATACAAACATATTGTGTTTGTATATTTCTACACCAGGTTGATTAAATGGATTTATGTCCATTAAATAAGCTGACATCGCACAAGCTCTCATAAAGAAATAAAATAAATAACCTAAATTAAATTCATCCATTTTATCCATTGTAATAACAATATTTGGAACTTTACCATCTTCTTCATGTGCTTTTAAAGTACCTAAAAAAGCTTTTTCATTAATATAGGAAAGTGCCTTGCCTTTCAAATAATTTAAACCATCAAGATTTTCAGTATCTTCTTTAACTATAATATCTTCATTTGGTGTTTGTACACGAACTATTGTTTCAAACAATAATGGTGTTCCATCTTGAATAAATTGGCCTAAGGAATGTAAATCTGTGGAAAATGTAACTGAATCTGGTAATAAACCTTTCTTTTCTTTTCCTTCTGATTCTCCATATAATTGTTTTAACCATTCTCCAATTTGAGTATGATGTGGTTCATATGTGACATACATTTCAACATGTTTTCCATGTGTATAAAAATAATTTCTTGTGCAAGCATATTGATAACAAATGTTATTTGTTAAATCATCATTATCAAAATCTTCCATTGCCTTTTTAGCACCATTTAATAAAACTTTGATATCACATCCTGCAACGGCAATAGGTAATAATCCAACTGCAGTAATTACTGAATATCTTCCTCCAATATCATCTGGAATAATAAATGTTTCATAACCTTCTTTTAGAGCTTCTTGTTTTAATGCACCACGTTCTTTATCTGTCGTAGCAAAAATTGCTTTAAAATAATCTTTTCCATGTTTTTTAATAAGTAATTCTTTTAATAAACGAAATGCAATACTTGTTTCAGTAGTTGTTCCTGATTTTGAAATAACATTTACAGCAAAATTTTTATTTTCTAGATATGCAAGAACTTGAGAAATATAATTTGGAGATAGTGTCTGTCCTAAATATATAATTTCAATTTTGCGTTTTGGAAATAATCCAGTTAATGCTTCAATTGCAGCACGTGCTCCTAAATAAGATCCTCCAATACCACATACAACTAAAGTATCATAATTTTGCTGAATGAAATTACTAGCCTTAATTATTCGTTCAACTTCTTCTTTGTCATAATCTTTTGGCCAAGTTGTCCAACCTAAAAAGTCATTTCCTTTTCCTTCTTTTTTATCAATCATTTCATTGATTGTTTTGACGCTTTTTTTGTATGAGTCAAATGGAATTTTTTCAATAACATGCGTTAAATCTAAATGAATCATTGTTTTTCCTCCCTTTTTATTTTATCTAATTCAATTTGAATCCATTCTTGTAAATGCTCTTTTAATATTTTGAAATTTGAATCATAATAGGATTTATTAGGTGAATTAATTAATTTTCTAATATTTTGTCTTCGTTTTATATCAACTTGTTTGAATGATAACTTATAAAAATTTTTTTCATTTAATATTTCAATAATTTTAACTTTTATTTTTTGATTAACATGAATATAATCGGTAATATTTTTTACAAACAATGAAGAAATTTCTGAGATATGAATTAAGCCTGTTTCTCCACTTTCTAAACGAACAAATGCACCATAAGGTTGGATTCCTGTAACTTCTCCATTGACAATTTCACCGATATGATATTTCATTGCTTTCACCTAATTTCCAAAATTATTATACAAGAAGACTTATAAAAAATCATTAATTTGAAAAAAAAATCGCCACATATTGAAAAAAAATAAGAATCATTTTATATTTTTTTTAGGGTGAAATTATGATTTTTGGCATTATTTTGCTTGTCATATTAGGGCTTAGCATTTTTTTTGATGTTTTAATTGCTTTTAATCTTAAAAGATTAAATAAAAAAATAAAAAAACGAGATAATATTATATTTTCATTACTTGCTCAACAATATGATTTATTAGTGCTATTGGCAAAAATGATACAAGAAGAAAATGTAAAATTACCTGAGGATTTATTGTTTTCTTTAAATTTGCACGATAATCAAAAAGAATTATCAACAATCGAAAGATTTAATATTAAAACTGCGATTATTAAAACTGCAAATGGATTGTTATTAGTCGCAGAAACAACATCTTTAGTTAATCAAGAAAAATTTTTAGCACTTAAAAATTCTTTAAATACTTTTACAAAAGATTATCGAAAAGAAGTTGTATTATTAAATCAAGATATTTATGCATATAATTATTGGGTAGATTTTTTTCTTTTTAAATTAGTTGCTAAAATTTTTAAATTAGAAAAAAAAGAATCTCTTCAATAATGATAAATAATTTTAAGTTTAACTTTATTAAGAACTATCAAGAATTTGTTTAAATAATAATAACATTATTTTAATTGTTATAAAGGAAAAAAGAAGAATTTAAATTCTAAAAGTGTTATATTTAGTTTGCAAAGAAAAGAAAGGAATATTATAAATAATAAATTATTAATAGGAGAAAATTATGAAAAAACCACTTATTTTATGTATCATGGATGGATATGGAATTTCCAAAAATTTAGAAGGCAATTGTATTGCTCAAGCCAAAAAGCCTCATTTAGATTACTTTTTTGAAAATTATCCAACAACATTAATCAAAGCTTCAGGTGAGGCTGTTGGATTACCTGAAGGTCAAATGGGTAATTCAGAAGTTGGTCATTTAAATATAGGCGCTGGTAGAATAGTTTATCAATCTTTAACTTTAATTAATAAAGCTGTTAAAGATGGTTCATTTTTTAAAAATGATAAATATTTAAATGCAATTAATCATGTAAAAAAGAATCATTCTGCATTACATATTTTAGGCTTAATGTCTAATGGAGGGGTTCATTCACATGTTGATCACATCTGTGCAATGCTTGAAATGGCTAAAAACGAAGGAATAAATGAAGTATATGTTCATGCTTTTATGGATGGCAGAGATGTTGATCCTCAGGCAGGAGTTACTTTTTTAGATAAAGTACAAGATACAATGAATCGTTTAAATATTGGCCATATTGCCTCAATTTCAGGCCGATATTATGCGATGGATCGTGATAAAAATTTAGATCGTATTGATGTATGTTATAAAACTCTTGTTGATCGAGTAGGAAATCATTTTGCTTCATATAAACAATATTTAAAAGATCAATATGCATTTTTACCAACAATATCGAAAGAAGCAAGTGATGAATTTATAATTCCTGCATACAATGACACAATTAATGGTCGCATTAAAGATAATGATGCAATTATTTTTATGAATTTCCGTCCTGATAGAGCAATTCAAATATCTACAGTACTTACAAATCCTACATTTTATAAGATACCTGAGCTAAAACAAGATGGAACTCCAAAATGGAAACCATATGTACCAGATCATATTTTGCATAACTTATATTTTGTTTGTACTATGAAATATGCAGATTCTGTTAATGGTGAAATAGCTTTTTCTTTACCTACAATGAAAAATACATTAGGTGAATATCTTGCATCAAAAGGTTATTCACAATTGAGGATTGCTGAAACAGAAAAATATGCCCATGTTACTTTTTTCTTTGATGGCACGATAAATTATGATGGAATTGAAAAACCAGAATTAAAAAATGCACGTCGTATATTAGTTAACTCACCAAAGGTAGCAACTTATGATTTAAAACCGGAGATGTCTGCTTATGAAGTAACAGAAAAATTAATTAAAGAGCTAAATAAATTTGATTTAGATGTTGTTATTCTTAATTTTGCTAATTGTGACATGGTTGGTCATACTGCAATAGAAAATGCAGTTATAAAAGCAGTTGAAACAGTTGATGAATGTGTTGGTCAAATTATTTCATGGGTTGAAAATAATGGGGGTGTATTAATTTTGACCGCGGACCATGGTAATGCCGAACAATGTTTAGATGAAAATCATAATCCATTTACTGCGCATACAACTAATTTAGTTCCATTTGCTGTTTCTTTAAAAAATGTTAAATTAAGAAAAGATGGTAAGTTATCAAACATTGCCCCAACAATATTAGATTTATTAGGTGAAGATAAACCTGCTGAAATGGACCAAGATAGTATGATAATTCATGAATAATTAGGAGAAAAAAATGGTTAAATTTGAAGATATGAAATATAGTCGTCCATCTTTAAAAAAAATGACGGCAAAATTTGAAAAAATATATGATGAGTTTATCAATGCTCAAAATTTTGAACAACAAAATAATGCTTTAAAAAAATATTTTAAATGGAGTGATCAAATTAATTCTGATGCAACAATTATTTCTATTTTATACTCTATTGATACCACGAATGAAAAATATCAAAAAGACCAAGATTTAATAGATGAAATTTCACCATACGTTGCTTCATTAGATAATAAATTTTCTAAGGCTTTATTAAATGCAAAATTTCGCGAAGATCTTGAAAAAAAATGGGGTAATTATCTTTTTAAAATGTTAGAAATCAGTTTAAAATGTTTTGATGAAAAAATTATTCCAGAACTTCAAGAAATTAATCGCTTGTCAAGTGAATATACAAAAGTAATAGCAAGTGCAAAAATTCTTTTTCATGGTGAAATTTGTAATCTTTCACAACTTACAAAATACGCTCAAGATTTAGATCGTAAAACTCGTCAAGAAGCAGCATTAGCGCAAGCTAAATTTTTTGAAGATAATGAAAAAATTATTGGTGATATTTACGATAAATTAGTTCATTTAAGAAATGAATGTGCTATAAAATTGGGATATAAAAATTTTGTTGAATTAGGATATTATTCTTTAGGTAGAACAGACTATGATGCAGAGATGGTAAAAAATTATCGTGAACAAATATACAAAGATTTAGTACCAATTACCAACAAATTATTTTCTGCTCAAATGAAACGAATTGAAGTAAATGATCCTTTATGGTTTGATTATAATTTATGTTTTAAAGATGGAAACGCTTCACCAAAAGGAAATAAAGATTATTTAGTAATTAAAGCTCAAGAAATGTATCATGAACTTTCAAAAGAAACAGATGATTTTTTTAGATTAATGAATGAAAATAATCTTATGGATTTAGAAACTAAAAAAGGAAAAGCTCCAGGAGGCTTTATGACTTATATTCCAAAATATAAAGTACCATTTATATTTTCTAATTTTAATGGAACTTCTGGTGATGTAGATGTTTTAACTCATGAATTTGGACATGCATTTCAAGGATATATGTCAAGAAATATAAAGTGTCCATTTTATCGTAGTCCAACTTTGGAAGCATGTGAAATTCATTCAATGTCAATGGAATTTTTAACCCATCCATGGATGAGTTATTTCTTTAAAGAAGATACTAATAAATATTTGTATTCTCACACTGCAGATGCTATTCAATTTATTCCATATGGAGTAACGATTGATGAATTTCAACATTTTGTCTATGAGAATCCTAATATTACTCATGAAGAAAGATGTGCTAAATTTAGGGAAATTGAAAAAAAATATTTACCACATAAAAAATATGATGGAGCACCAATTTTTGAAAAAGGTGGTTGGTGGATGAAACAATCACATGTTTTTGGTTCACCATTTTATTACATTGATTATACTTTGGCCCAAGTAGTTGCATTTGAGTTTTTTAATGAAGATAGAAAAAATCATGAAAAAACTTGGAAAAAATATGTTAAATTATGCAAATTAGGTGGTAAATATCCATTTACAGAACTATTAAAACGAGCAAAACTTTACAATCCATTTATAGATGGAACAGTTAAAAAGATAGTTAATCCTTTGTATAAATATTTGATGTCAATTGAAATTTAATATTAATATCATTTTGTATAAATAAAAAAAAGTATTATTTTTTCGTAAAAACTTTACATTATTAAGTTTGTGCAATAAAATAATACTTAGTTTTGCAGTCTTGGCGGAATGGTAGACGCGTACGTTTGAGGGGCGTATAGGGTAACCTGTGTGAGTTCAAGTCTCATAGACTGCACCAAGTCAGTATAATCCGAACCAAATACTCGTAACGAGTGAATGGTTCGGATTTACTTTTATAATTTAGCGAAT
>CANRPC010000040.1 GCA_947632435.1 uncultured Bacilli bacterium
TATCATCGATAGACATATGCTTTTTCTTACTCATATTTTTATACTCCTTTATTTACTACAATGAGCAAGGACTTTTTCATTATAAACATGGTATTGACAGACTAAAAGTCATTTCGCCTTATATAAACTGAATTTACTTTGTCATTTAACTAATTCTTACTTTTTTTACAAATTAACTACTTTTTTCTTGCATTTTAATTTTTTATCTTTATAATTTTTAACAATTTTAGAAAGGACAAATTTTTATGAAAAAACAAAATTTACTGGTAATGGCTATGTCAATTTTTGCTTTAATGTCATGTAGCAATACACCTTTCTTCTACTGAATCATTAACTACAAGTAGTGAAGAACAAAGTACATTATCTAACCAAGTAACAACTAGTGAACAATCTACTACTTCTTCTCAAACAACTCTAGAAGAAAATCAATACGAAGGATATGAACATTATACTTCTTTCCCAAATGAACAAATTAAAGAATTTTTTGCAACAACTGAAGATTTACCTTCTTATCAAGCAAACGACTATTATTATTTAGCAGATATAGATTATGATTATGGATTATTTGTCGAAATTATTATTCCTAATCAAGATGATTCTTCTTTAACAACTTACGCTGCAACTTTAGAAAACGCAAATTATACTTTAGATCCTAATTCACTAGCAGATTTATTCCTTTACTATAATGATGTTTATGATGTTTATATTATGTATGATAATGGTGAACTTATCATAGATATTTTTCTTGAGGAAAGTTTAGCTTATGAAGAAGATTATTTTACTTCATGGGAAGAAGTAATGAACAAAGTCAATACATATTTACAAACAAGTGGTGAAATACCTGCTCCAAATGCTAGTGAATTTTATGGTATCTCAGATGAAACCTACGGATATAAACAATACATACTTTGTTTTGAAACAACGGAAACTGATTTTTGTGAAACATATAAATCAACTTTGGAAACTTTAAATTGGGAAGTTTATTCTGAAACTGATGAAGATGGTTTATATTATGAAGCAATAGATGAAAACATGATTTATGACATTATATTCTATGAATATGATGGACTAATATATTTTCAAATTGCTGCTATAGCTGATTTATTTTAATAGATATAATATTTAAAATATTCTTTAATAAAAAAAATCTATCATAGATGGAAGTTTGTGATGGATTTTTTTCTATCTTAATTTGCTTTTCAATAAATAAAAAGACTTAAAAAGTTGAATTTACTTTGTCATTTAACTTCAAATTTATTCATAATTATGCCTATTGACTTCAGCAAAAATCTTAATTATATTGTTTATAGTCCATAACTACTTGGAACGCGACTCTTTGAGTTGCTAGACAGAGACTAAAGCTTTGTCGCATGAGTGATAATTTTTATCACTATGACTACTGACAGTGTCGGTGGTCTTTTTTTTCTTCTTTTTAAACATAAATTCTTTAATATGCAATCATCTTAATCCAAAATAAGCGAAAAAAACAATAATAAACATTTTTAACTTTGATAATGATTTATAAAATTTAATAATGTATAATGTTTTTTATTAGGAGAGAAAAAATGCGTACAATTAATGGATATGTTGGTAACAGCACAGGATTAACATCTAGATTATCCGTGGAACTTGTATCAGAAGCTAATAAATACAAATCATTTATATGCATTCATGTATATGATGAAAATGCAGATTTAAAATCAATCATGAATGTTATGGCTTTAGTTGTTCCTCATGGAGAAGAATTTACTATTAGTATCGAAGGCGACGATGAAGAATTTGCTGAAAAAAAACTTACAGAAAAATTAAAAACTTTAAATCTTCTTAAATAACTAAAGGTTTATCATTAAATTTTTACTTTTTATCATATATTTAATTGGTGATTATGATGAGAAGTAAAATTATTTTAAACTTACAAAATTTAAAAGATAATTATTTAAATATTAAAAAAGAAGCTAAAAAAGAAATTATTGCCGTACTCAAAGATAATGCTTATGGTCATGATATAATTCATGTTGCAAAAATAGTTTCCTCTTTAGGTTGTAAAATGATTGCAGTAGCCACTTTAGAAGAGGCTATTTTTTTAAGGAAAAATTTAATTTTTACACCTATTTTACTTTTTGAACGTGTTAAAAATTATCGATTAATTTCCACTTATCACATTACTTCTTGTGTACAATCATTAGAACATTTAAAAGAAATGGTTGCCAGTAAGATTCCTCTTCCTATTCATTTAGAATTAGAAACGGGATTTAATCGTTTTGGTATAGCTAATTCAGAATTAAAGGAAGCATTAACTTTAATTAATCATTCTTCTTTATCACTTAAAGGAGTTTATACTCATATAAGTGATAATCAAACATATGATGATCAAAAAAATCAATTTAATGAAATGTTAAATAAGATTCCTAATTATCAAAATTTATTAATACATATTGCTTCTTCTGAATATATACTAAAAGAAAATGATTTAACTAATACTATTAGAATAGGTATGTGCTTATATGGCATACATGATCAATTAGCTTTAAAACCAGTTATGTCAATATATAGTTATGTTTTAAGGTGTAAAAAAATAAATAAAGGTGAATATGTAAGTTATCATTGTAAAGACAAAGCTCAAAGTGATGGCTATGTTTTAACTCTTGGAATGGGATATGGAGATGGGTGGAAAAAAACATATCAAACAGTAGGTTATCAAGAAAAATACTTTAATCAAATTGGAGTAACAAATATGGATGCTTTAATGTTATTTTCTAAAACTCCATTAAAAGAATTATCTCTAGTAGAATTACTTGGCGAACATTTAACGATTAAAGATCTAATGAAAACCTATCAAGTAGATAGTTATGATTTTTATGCTTCTTTATCAACAAGAATCCCAAGAGAATTTATTTAAAAACTAATAAATCTTGCATTAATTTTAAAAATGGGCTACTATAATTTAGCAAATGGACCATTAGCTCAGTTGGTAGAGCAGCTGACTCTTAATCAGCGGGCCGTGGGTTCGAGTCCCTCATGGTTCACCATGAAAAATAACTTCGTTCTGTTATTAATTTTAATGGAACGATTTTTTTATTTTTATGTGTTAAGCAAAAATACTTGACGCGCATAATTATAATTACTAAAATATTAATGTTGAATTTAGGAGGTTTAAAAATGGTTAAAATTCGTTTAACAAGAACTGGTCGTAAATTAAAAGCATCATATCGTATTGTTGTTGCTGATTCAAGATCACCTCGTGATGGTCGTTTCATTGAACAAGTTGGTTTCTTTGATCCACATGTTGAAAATGGTGTTAAATTAAATGAAGAATCCATCTTAAAATGGTTAAATAATGGTGCTATTCCTTCAGACACAGTTAAATCAATCTTATCTAAACAAGGTATTTGGAAGAAGTTTACCGATTCAAAAATTCATAAAGGAGAATAAACTTTATGGATTATATCGGAATCATTTCACATTTCATTGATCCAATTGTCGCTTCTAAAGATCAAATTAAAATTGAAGAAACTGTAAGTGAATCAAAAAAAGATCGTTTCTTTGTAATTAGATGCACTAATGAAGATATGGGACGTTTAATTGGCAAACATGGAACAACCGCGAATGCATTAAGAGAGGTTATTTCTATCGCAGCAAAAAACAATGATGAACGTGTTCATATTAAAATTGTTTCTTTAGAAACTAAAGAAGAAGAAAAAGTTAATACTGAAGAAGTTAAAGATGAAGAAAATCCGCAATAAAGTGGATTTTTTCTTTAATTAAGGAATTATATTAATATGAATTATTTAAAACTAGGTACAATTATTAAAACACATGGTCTAAATGGCGAAGTTAAAGTTTTCTCTACTTCCGATTTTGCTTCAAAACGTTATCAAAAAGGTGCTAAAGTCTTTTTAGAAGATAAAGAAAATAATAAATTAATTCAAATGGAAGTACTTGATTTTTTTTCTGATGGAAAATTTGATTTTATTCGCTTTAAAGATTATGAAACAATTGAAAAAATAACTCCTTTTTTAAAAATGGACATTTTGATTAGTAAAGATGATAATCCTTTGCCAAATGGTTTATATTATCATGATGATTTAAAAAAATGTGATATATATGAAGATAATAAAATTATTGCTAAAGTTATTGATATTGAAGAATATGCTTCTTATAAATCATTAAGAATTCAATATATAGATACTAAAAAAATATTTTTATTACCATTTATAGAAACGTTTATTAAAAATATTGATATTGAAAATAAACGTATTGATGTTAAATTAATTGAAGGAATGAAATCATGAAAATTACTATATTGACTCTTTTTCCTGATTTTTTTAAAGAAACCTTAAATACCTCGATAATAAAAAGAGCTCAAAGTAAAAATATTATAGAATTTGAAATCGTTAATATACGTGATTATACTCTTGATAAAAACAAAAGAGTGGATGCTCCACCTACTGGAGGTGGTGCTGGTTTAATAATGAAGTGTCAACCAATAGTCGATGCCTTAAAAAGTGTAAAATCTAATAATTCTTATGTGATTTTACCTTCTCCAAGAGGCAAAACATTTACTCAAGATGATGCAAATCGATTAAAAAATAAAGAACATTTAATATTTATATGCGGTCATTATGAAGGAATCGATGAAAGAATTACTTCTTATATTGATGAATGTCTATCTTTAGGTGATTTTATTATGACTGGAGGAGAAATAGCTACACTTGCTATGTCTGATGCCATAATGCGATTATTAGATGGAGCAATTTCAAATGAATCAACTTTAGAAGAATCATTTAACAATGGATTATTAGAATATCCCCAATATACTTTACCTTATGAATATGAAGGAAAAACTATACCCGATATATTATTTTCTGGAAATCATGAAGCAATTAATAAATGGCGAAAAAAACAAAGTTTAATTTTAACTAAAAATCTTCGTCCAGATTTATTTTGCAAATATAATTTAACTAATAAGGATAAAAAACTACTCCAAGAAGATGAACTTCCAAAATGGGAACAAAATGCTTTAGAAAAAGGCCAAAAATTTATAAAAAAAAACTGAAAGATTAATTATTCCTTCAGTTTCTTTTTTTTAAAACAAGAATTGATTATCTTGATATATTTTTATTGCTTTATTAGATCCTTTTTCTATTGCCTCTAATAAATATTTTTTTATCT
Organism: uncultured Bacilli bacterium; assembly: GCA_947632435.1. Taxonomy (GTDB): domain Bacteria; phylum Bacillota_I; class Bacilli_A; order RFN20; family CAG-449; genus CANRPC01. Next base: position 5,173 of record CANRPC010000040.1, read on the forward strand.
TTTCATCTTTATCATTTATCTTTAATGCAAGTTCAGCATATTTTATCATTCCTTTGATATATTTTAATTCTGCTGCTTTTTCATAATTTCTTAAGGCTTTTATCTTATCTTCTTTTACTTCTATTCCTTTTTCATAGAATTCTCCTAGAAAATAATATCCTTCTCCTATTTCTTTTTTACTTGCTAATTGATAATATTCTATAGCTTTTTCTAAATCTTGTTTTATTCCTCTTCCTCGATGATACATCTTTGCTAAAGATATATATGATAATTCATATCCTTCTTCACTTGCTTTTTTAAAGTATTCATATGCTTTTTCATATTCTCTTTTATGATAATATTCATATCCCTTTTCATAATTAATATTTTTATTCATATCTTAACCATGGTAATTCTACTGAATGTTGATTATCTTTTATTGAAGATGATGATTCTTCTTTTATTGAAGTAGAATTTTCTTCATTACTTGTTATTTCAGATATTAATGATGAAGTATTATCACTAATACTATTTATACTTGATGTATCGATATTATTACTTATTGAAGAAGTATTATTACTATTACTGCTACTTGAAGTATTATTATTTACACATGATATTAAAATGATTGATAAAATAATTATTGATATTTTAGAAAAAATCGTTCCAATCGACTTGATCATCTATATTGCCTTCAAATACTTGAACATCTCTAGGAGTTGATTCAAGCATTATTTCTTTAAGATTTAATTTTTCTATATTTAATTCTGGTTTAATATATGTTTTCATTATTTTTTACTCCTTTAACTAAAATCCTAAATCAGTATAAGCTGCATTCGCCAAAACAGATAATTTAACAGTATTTCCTTCTTCTAAGTTAATATCTTTATCATTTTCTTCAGTCGTACCATACTCGAGTAAAAGCCATTCAACACTACTACTTCTTTCTTGACTAAAATAATAATTTCCATCAATTTTTGCATATGCAAATGCATAAATATCTTGTGTTAATGCAGCATTTGCTGAACCATCTTGTTTAGCTGTTGGAATATTTTCTAAGGCTGCTATGTATGTTTCTGATTTGTTTTCATTATTAAATACATGTATACCTTTTTCATCTTTTCTATATTCTGAACCAGTAAATTCTCCAGTTAATTTGATTTCTTCTAATAAACTTTCTTTAGTAATAACTAATCCTGTTTCCTCTACTTTTTCTTTATTTTCTTCTGCAAATTTAAATTCATATTGGAACAAAAGAGACATATTTCTAAAGTTACAATATTTTCCTTCAATTTCTGAGAAAGTAAATGATAATGCAAATTTTGGTTCTGCTTTTTCAAAATTTTCTATTTCTGTATCAATAGAATGAACCACTATTTGGTCTGCAGATGTTAATGAAATTTGTGCATCATCAAACCAACCAATATTTACATCAACAAAATCGATATACTTATCTTTATTATTGCTAAGCTTAGTAATAATATCATTGCTTAAACTTTTATCTAATCTTACATTAAATTTTGTACCATCAGAAAAACTATATTCAACAGTACTATTAGTTTGTATACTACTTGCATCACATTTTAAATTTTTAAATATTGCTAATCTTGATTGATCTTCATGAAGAACTTCTGACGCTGTGGTTACTACTTTTCTTTCGATGCTATCTAAATTATCATTTTCATCAATTACTTCACATTCAGGGTTTATTAATTCTATCAAACCCCTATAATTTTCAAGATTTCCTGTAATTTGTACTTTGCTTCCTATATTTATTTGATCATGTGATTTTGATGATGGATAGTAAACATAAATTGCCGCATCATCTTGTTGAACATAAAAGGAATTATCAAGAATATTAGTTACTATTCCTTCTGAAGTATATTTTTCAGTTGTTGATTGTGCATTTTCTAATTCTAAGCCTTTAGTAACAAGAGATTTAATATTATACGGATTTACTGTTACATTAATTTCTTGCTTAAGTTCTATTTGTTGTTCTGTTTTTCCAACTGTAGTAGCTATTATTTTAGTAGAACCAACTCCTTTAGCAGTTATTATTCCACCTGATACACTGGCAATAGATTCTTGTTCACTATGCCAAGTAACTCCTTGATCCGCTGTTTCTGGTAATATTTCAGGTGTTATTGTTTCAGTTTCACCCATTGTTAAAGTTACATCATTGCTTGAAACAGTAAATGATTCAACTGGATCTTTTGTTTCTTCATTTAATTTAAAAAGAGCAATCGAACCATAACTATTATGAAATTGTTGAATAGAGTTATAACATCCAAAAAACGCATTATTACCATTAAAAGTTATAGAGTAATTATTGTTAGTAAAATTAAATGTATTATATTGCGGATATTTGCCACTTGGAACAGTATATTTAGAATATTTCCAAAAAATTTCATTATCATCAAAATTAAATCCACTTTTTAAAGATGACAAAAATTTATTTTCATAATTATTAAGATTTAAAATTTGAAAAGAAATTTGTGACGAATTTTTATTTACTTTCATTTGCAAAATATTATTAGATACATTTGAAATGGATTTTGATGATTCATCATATGTTATTTCAGTATATCCTAAATGCTTATTACTTCCAACAGTTGTATTAATAGCAATATTTAATATTTTTCCATTTTTTTCTTTTTGATAAGCAGATACCATTATTACTTTTTCATTTGAATTAAGAGTAGCAATATCCTCTACAAGTTCCCATTTAGGTTCTTCACCTGCTGCTTTAACTTCCTTAGTTACGTTACGAACTAAAGCAAAACCTGTTAGCATTAAACATGATGAGAGTAAGATTAATTTTTTCTTG
>CANRPC010000041.1 GCA_947632435.1 uncultured Bacilli bacterium
TTACAACGCACGAAAAAATTTTCTAGTTAATCTTTTAGATTAAAATGTGAATTTTATGATCATCTACGGAATACAGGAATTTTATTTTTCAATAAAATTTTTACCTTTAAAGAAAATAAAAACTCTTTAAAATATCAAGAAGATACATAAAGAGTTTTTAAATATTTCTTAAGAATTTTGCTTTAATTTTTCAATATTTTTAAGAATTGATTTATCTAAAGCTTCTTTTGCAAACTTATCAACCTCTAATTTATTTTTTTCACCATGAGTTAGACATCCTGCACCTCCAATGCATCCTCCAACACATGCCATACCTTCAATAAAATTATTAGTCAATACATTTTTACTTTTTTTCATTAATGCCATACGGCATTCTTCTATACCATTACAAGCAAGAGGATTAAATTTAAAATTATCTAAACCTTGTTCTTTTAATGATTGCTGAACGGCTTCTTGTAAACCTCCATTACGTGCAAAAACTCTTCCATAATAAGTAGCATCTTCAAGTTTTTCTTCTTCAAGATTAGTTATATCAATATCTAATGAATCAAATAATGCTTGTAATTCTTCAAATGTTAAAACTGAATCAACATAGTTTTTAACATTGTCTAATTTAATTTCTTTTTTCTTTGCAGTACATGGACCAACAAAGACAATTTTAGCATCTTTATCATTATCTTTAATAAATTTTGCAAGTGTTGCCATTGGAGAAAGATTATGGGAGATAAAAGGAACTAAATCTTTATAATTTGTTTTAATATAAGATACAAATGCAGGGCAACATGATGAAGTTAAAAATCCTTTTTCAGAAAGTTCTAAAGCTTCTTCTTGGGCAACCATATCTGCACCTAAAGCGGCTTCTTTAACTTCACTAAAGCCTAACATTTTTAAGCCTTTAACAACTTGTCCGATTTTCGCATATGAAAATTGACTAGTAATCGATGGTGCAACTAATGCGTAAAGTTTAAAATCTTTGTTTGCTCTAGCATCTTTAAGTAATTTAATAACATCTAAAATATAAGATTTATCCATTATTGCACCAAATGGGCATTGATAAACACATGCTCCACAGGCAATACATTTTTCATTATCAATACTTGCTACATTATCTTCATTTATCGAAATAGCTTTAATTTTACAAGCATTTTGGCATGGTCTTTTACGATTTATTATCGCAAAGAATGGACATACTTTTGAACACATACCACATTCAACACACTTTGTTTTATCAATATGGGCAACATGATTATGATCAAAAGAAATAGCGCCTCTTTTGCAAGCATCTTCACATCGATGAGCAAGACATCCTCGACAAGAATCAGTTACTTCATATCCTGCAGCAGGGCATTCATCACAAGCAATATCGATTACTTCAATTATATTAGGATTGTCTTTATTTCCACCCATAGCAATTTTTACTCTTTCAGCAAGAATTGCTCTTTCTTTATAAACACAACAACGCATAGTTGGAATTTTACCAGGTACAATTATCCTTGGTATATCAAGTAAATTATCATATAAAGTATCATTAAATGCTTGTTTTGCAACCTCTCTAATTACTTTATATTTCAAATATTGAATCTTTGTATCAAATTTTCTCATAATTACCTCACAACTTTAAATTATATAATTTTTCTTAATTTGTCCATATTAAATTAAAAGAAAGTACTCGTTTTTGCATATTTTTATTAATTATTTATTTTATATATGTAACGCATAAAATGCTTGAAGCAAGAATAATTAATATTAATCCTACAATACGATTAAGAATAAGAGGATTTACTTTATTCGCTATTAATGAAGCAATTAAAGCAAATATTAAAGTAAATAAAATGCATAAAGAAAGTAAAATTAAATCAGGAAAGCCACTTAAAACAAAATGACTAATTGAACCTGTAAAAGCAGTAAATGTCATTATAAATACGCTTGTACCAACCGCGGTTTTTAATTCATAATTTAATATTAAAGTAAGAAGTAAAAGCATCATCATGCCTCCACCTACACCAATAAATCCACATATAAAACCAACGATCATACCTGATAATATAGAAAGAATGATACGTTTTCTTTTACTTGTTTCTTGCATTTTTTCTTTCGTAGTAATAACGGGTTTTATTATGAATTTAATTCCTAAAAGTAAAGTAATTACCAAACTAAAATTACCCATTAAATTAGAGGAAACTAAACTTGCTATATAACTTCCTACAACCGTAAAAAATAATACTGAAAGCATCATTATAAAACCATTTTTTATATCGATATTTTTATTTTTTGCATAGGTTAATGTACTTACTGCACTTGCTAAAACATCACTTGCTAAAGCAATGCCAACAGCTTGATAGGTGTCAACTTTTAAAAAGGTAATAAGAATAGGAACAATAATTGCCGCGGCAGACATACCAGCAAAACCTGTACCAAGTCCTGCACCTATACCTGCTAAAAGGCAAATAAATATTTTAAAAAGCAACTTATATCACCCTTCCTTTAGACTATATATTAAAGTAAAATTTAAATCATTACTAGATTTTTGCTATTCATAAAATTATTTTACAAATCAACATAAAGTGCATTTTTTGTTGTTTTTTTTAAAAAATATTATTGCTAAATTAAAATTAGAAAAGGAGATTTAAAACATGGAAAATTTAGATAAAGTTTATGCCGAAAAAATTGCTGAGGAGTACACACCTAAAGAGGAAAGCAAAGTTAAAAAATTAGAAAAATTAGATAATAAAGTTAAAAAATTACCCTTTATTGTTAGTTTAATTGTTGGTATAGGTGGTGCTTTAATCTTAGGAACTGGTATGTCATTTATTATGACAGATATTGGTCCAAAAGGAGATTTAAAAATAATTTTAGGGACAATACTTGGAATAATTGGTATAATAATTACATGTATCAATTATCCTCTTTACAAATTAATTTTAAAGAAAAGAAAAGAAAAATATGCCTCTTTAATAACTAAACTTGCTCAAGAAATAATCGATAAATAACTTAGGAGTGCATCATGAATAAATTTGAGAGTAAATATTTTAACACCGCGAAAAAAATGTCTGATGCACTTATAATTCTTTTAGAGCAAAAAGAATTTATATATATTACCATTAAAGATATTTGTAAGATTGCAAAAGTAAATCGTTCAACATTTTATTTACATTATGAAAATACTTATGATTTACTTGAAGAAGTTATTAATTCTTTAACATCTTCATTTAATGAACATTTAGGGAAAAAAGATGTAACTCAATTAATTAAAAATAATAATTTAAATGACTTATATTTTATTAAAGATGAATTCTTAATTCCTTATTTAGAATTTATTAAAGCAAATAAAAATGTTTATAAAGCCTTAAAAAATCATCCTGATTTATTTAAAGCAGATAAAACTTATGAAAAAATGTTCAATAATGTATTTTCACCAATTATGTCTTGTTATGGTTTGGATATTAAATTCCATAAATATCTTATGGATTTTTATATGCATGGCATATCGGCAATTATTCTTGATTGGTTAAAAGATGATTGTCAAATTACAATTGCTGATTTGAGTGAATTAATTAAAGGAATCATAACTAAATATGATAAAAAACTTAATTGATAATTTAAAAAAAGATTATACCTTAAGAACTCTTTCATTTACTATAATTAGCCTTATAATTACTATTATTTTTGCTTTATATAATGGAATATTAGGAATTATATATAATTCATTATTTAATGGTTCAACTTGTGTATATTATCTATTGTTAATTTTAATTCGTATTTTTTTATTAGCATTAAATAAGAAACAAAATATTCATAAAATAATTATTTATCTTATTTACTCTATTTTATTTTTAATTACATTAGCAATGATTATTCCTGCTTTATTAATGGTCCAAAATGAAAGAAAATGTGATTTAGATTTAATCGCAGGAATAGCTATGGCGGCTTATACTACATATAGTTTAGTAGTGGCAATAATTAATTTAAAAAAAGTTCAAAAACATAATGATTTATCTTTAAAATTGATACGTTTAGTAAATCTTTTATCAACATTAATGTCTATTCTTGTGCTTCAAAATACATTAATTTTAGTTAATGGATCATTTACAAGTTCCATGCAAATATTATCATTTATAAGTAGTATTGCTATAATATTATTAAATTTAATAATTATTATAATTTCTTTTTCTAGAACCTTAAAAAATTAATTTATTTTTCAATTTTAAGCTTTTAAAAAAGAGGGTTTTTACGCCCTCTTTTTAATTTATTATTAAATTTCAGGAATGAGAATTTCAGTAGTTGAAAAGTCTGACATTTCAACAATTAATTCCATGTTAGTATCATTCATATTAAATTTGACACTAGCTAATTTTCCATCATTAAATACCACTTCAATATTTGTCATATTAGTAAAAACTTCACTACTCTCTAAAGAGGATAATGTATAAGTATTTTCTGAATAAGTAAATAATTTATATTTTGATTGAAAGACACTTAATCCATTTTTTAATTGATTAAGCATTACAACTATAGTCATATTTTCATTAGTTAATGAAGATATAGGTAAAGACATCCATTCATCTTTACCATTACTTGTATCATGAATATACATTGTTTCATCTTTAATTATTATTTCTGAAGAGGCATCTGATTTAAGATAACTTGCTTCATCATTAAATTTATAAAGTGCAAGAACATTTTCTACATCATCCTTATTTTTTAAAGAAAAAGTAAAGTTATGTGTTGCAAATGCTTCATCCCAAGTTTTTTCATCAACATCATATTTAATTGCTAATTCTTCATCAGTAGCATAACTCCATTCATAAGTTATAAAATATTCTTGTTCTTCTTGAATATATGCTGTCTTTAGATATAAATCTTTATCAAAAGTCAATTCTTCATAAATCAAACTATCATTAAAATCAATATTTAAAATTAACATATATTCATCTTTAATTTTATAAACATCTTGAATAAATGATTCAATTCCTATTAACATTTCATTAGTCAAATGAGTATTCATTGTAGTAAGAGCCCAATCACCTTTATTATAAATATAGGTGTTTGTTTGACCTTCTCTAGAAGTAATTAACTTAGTATAATTTTTATCAACTGTTTCTTGAGCAATATTTTTTAATTCATCAAGTTGTAAAATTTCTTTTTCAAAATAATTATTAGGTAAATCAAATTTTACTTTTGAAAATTCTGAATAAGTGATTGAATATTCATTGCCCAAAATATTAATAGAACTTAATTGTTTGTTTTCAAATTTAATTTCAACATTAAATCTATGTGTTGTAGTATCTTCTTTAATAACTTCACGTATATAAGATTTGGTATTTTTATTATAAGTAAACGCATTATAATCATATAATTCATAAAAATTAATAGCAAAAGCGATTAAATCTGCATCTTCTAAAAGATATTCTTTTGTAACATTAAATTCATCATACTCTAAAGTTGTTTTAAAATAATCTTCACTAGATGATTCTCTTTGATAAAGATTATAAACACCATCTTCATCACATAAAATTTGTTCTAAATAAGTATCTGAACTTATAACACCGCGAATTTTATTTTCACTTTCTACTTCATAATTGATGGTTTCTTCACCATTTTTACAAACAGCTTTATAATTTATATTTTCGATAATTAGTTGGAAAGCCTTATCCCATTCATCAAAACTTACATCAGTTCCATCACTTGGCACAAATTCAACATTAGGCATTGTTATAGAAGTGTTATTAATATCATAAACTCTAATATACACATTATTTTCAGGATCACTATCTTTTAAAACACAGCTAACATTATCCACTAAATTACCCTCTTTAAAAGTAATTTCAATATCACTTAAATCTAGGTAACTACTTACTTTTATAGATTCAGCTTTATAAACACCATTATCAAATTCAAACGCATTATAATTTTGACCAAAAGCCAAAGTTGCTTGTAAAACTAAATCACAAGCACTTTCATTTACTGCAGAATTATAAGTTTCTTGTGTAATTTCTTTTACTTCCCATTCAGCATCAGAAGTATATTTTTGGTAACGGATATAATATCCATCTTTGATAGTATAAACACGTTCTATTTTATCTTCACTAAACCAAGAATCAACAATTTCATAATAAGTATCACCTACCAATTTCATGGCACCAAATACTTCTTTATTTTCACCTGAAGCCTGTGATAAAGAAAAGTTTTTATCAATTGCAAATTTTGCTAAAACGTTAATCCAATCTTCTTCACTCATTTTACTTAAAGATGAAGAAGATGAAAAAGAACTAGTTTCAGAATCTTTACTGGTACTAACACTAGATGAATTTTGACCATTACATGAAGCTAAAATACCAAGTGCACATAAGACTAAAAAAAGTTTTGTTTTTTTCATTTATATTTACCTCCTACTTTTTTAAGCGAAAATATTATAAATAAACAAGTGTTAAAAAAGCGCTAAAAAAGGGGAAAATCTCCCCTTTTTAAAACAAGAATTGATTATCTTGATATATTTTTATTGCTTTATTAGATCCTTTTTCTATTGCCTCTAATAAATATTTTTTTATCTTTTCATCTTTATCATTTATCTTTAATGCAAGTTCAGCATATTTTATCATTCCTTTGATATATTTTAATTCTGCTGCTTTTTCATAATTTCTTAAGGCTTTTATCTTATCTTCTTTTACTTCTATTCCTTTTTCATAGAATTCTCCTAGAAAATAATATCCTTCTCCTATTTCTTTTTTACTTGCTAATTGATAATATTCTATAGCTTTTTCTAAATCTTGTTTTATTCCTCTTCCTCGATGATACATCTTTGCTAAAGATATATATGATAATTCATATCCTTCTTCACTTGCTTTTTTAAAGTATTCATATGCTTTTTCATATTCTCTTTTATGATAATATTCATATCCCTTTTCATAATTAATATTTTTATTCATATCTTAACCATGGTAATTCTACTGAATGTTGATTATCTTTTATTGAAGATGATGATTCTTCTTTTATTGAAGTAGAATTTTCATTACTTGTTGTTTCAGATATTAATGATGAAGTATTATCACTAGTACTATTTATACTTGATGTATCGATATTAT
>CANRPC010000042.1 GCA_947632435.1 uncultured Bacilli bacterium
TTGTCAATACTTAATTTTTAAAATTTTTTCTAATTTTTTTATTTTTTAAACTTAATTTATATATAAATTAGGGTAAAAAAAAGGATTGAAGTATATAACCTCAACCCTATTGTAATTTTAATTTAATTATTAATTATTTAAGTCCGCCAAAGAATTCATCTGCATTTACATCATTATCTTCAGGTGAACTTTCCATCATAACATCTTCGATATTTATTAATTTAATATCTAATTCTGGTTTATAATATTCTTTTTTCATAATCTTCATTTACCATCCTTTAATTTAAATACATTGATAATTGTTCCGCTAATTGAGGATCGCTATCATTTGCTTCTAAATAACTTTGTGCAATCTCTTTTGCAGATAATGCATCAGCAGTATATTCAATAGTCTTTCCACCAAAATCAATTTTAATTGATGAAGTAACTTTAATATCGTTATACTTAGAAGCATTTTCTTCAGTCCAACCAACTAAGACAGCATTTGATTTTAATGTTCCATCAACATTTAAATAATGAGCATTATCTATTATTTTTTCTTGTTGACTATCTGTTTTTAAAGTTAAAGTTACTTTTACTTGATCCATATTAAATAATTCACTATTTAATAATTCAATGCTAAATGCATATTTAACTCCACCATTAGCGCCTAATCTAATATCTCCATTAAATGAAGCTTTATAATACATTGGAACATAATCACCATCTTTAGAAGCTTTAGTTCCTTTTTCTAATAAACCATCATTGCTATTATACCATCCAATAAAACTATAACCTTCTTTAGTAGGTAATTGACTTTCAGTTAATAATGGTTCATTAGCTTTATAGGAATATAACTCTATTTCTTTAGTTTTACTTGTAACATTTATTTCATAAACTTGTGCAGAATTATATTTATCTTTTGAATCAATTGGACTTACATTCCAAAAATAGTAATATGTTCCTGGTTCAGCATCAAAAGTGATTAATTCAGAATCATCTTTAAATACATCGCTTGCACCTCTAGTTGTTTTTTTGTTTTCAACAATAACATTTGAAGTTTCACTTTCTTTTGAAGTTGTTACATTAAATACTCTCCCTCCACTACCTGCGGCTCCTGCACGAATACTAACCTTTGATTCTACTAAAGAATAAATTTCTATCCAAGTTTTTTCTTTAGCTGTATCTAATGCATCTTGTATTTCTAATGCATATCCAGCTTTATCAGGAAGAGTATTATCTTTAAATGTGTTTTGTGCTTTAACAATTACATTTTCATTATTTACTAAATAATAATTGCCTTCTCCATCTTTATCATATTGTGTTATATGCTTATTTTGATCAGTTGATTTCCAATGACCAAGAGATGCAAATTCTTTTTGTAATTTTTTAACATGAACAACTGCTGTAATATTAACACCTGTATCTAATTGATAATTACTAACAGAACCACTAATTTCTAAATCTGCACCTGCTACTACATCTTCAGGACTATAATCCCAAGTAACATTAACTTGTTGAGCTTCTTCTTTACCATCAACCATAACATTTATTGTTGATGGAAGAACATCTTCTAAATTTTCATTTTCCAAAACTGTAAATTCTAAATCTGAAACCACCTCAGTAATTGTTTCACGAGTATCACTTACAACTACTTTTGCTTCTAGCCAAATTGATGTTCTATAATTATTTGGAATTGTTAGTTCAGCAACATAAATATGTTCACCAATAATAGGATCAACATCATCTAAAATACTATTATCATCGCAATCACTACCATGTACCCAAGTTACATCTAGTGTTAAATTACCACCATCATAATACCCAATTACTTGTTTTGGTAATGCTGCAATTGCTTCTTGTCTAATAGTTTCTCTATCTTTTTCACTTCCATCATCATTTGAACGATTAATATTTATAGTTTTATTTAAACGATGTTCAGTATTATTATCAGAATCAACAACTTCAATAAAATCAACAAGTTCATCACCCATATTAGCTTTAAATGATGTTAATTCAGTATTTTCCTCTGCAAACCAAATTGCAATTAAATGTAATTCACTTGTAACTGGAGTATTAAATCTATAATGTTGTTTACTATCTATATATGCTTCAGAAGAATCTTGAGTAGCAATATGCCATCCATGAAAGACAAATCCTGCTTTAATTGGTTGTGTTGGTTCTTTTAATGTTTCTCCATAATTCACACTTTGTGTATTATAAGCTTCATCGGCTGCATTATCCGCACCAGCTGTATCGAAATAAACATCCTTAGCACCATAATTTGGTTTACCATCATCAATAACAACTTTAAATGAGGCAACTTTCATTTCCCCTTTACTTTTATCTTTTGTAAAAGTTTGAAATTTTAAATAATATGAATTTTCATAAGCAGTTATATCATCTTCAGTATAAGCAAAAAAATGAGGTCCACTTGCCTTATCAGTTCCTAGATCAGTAGGAGTTTCAGAATATTCATTAAATAACATTTTTCCTTCTACTTCTACATTATCTTTATATAATTGAAACCATCTACCAGGTGATGTTGTATACATTTCCATAGATATTGTTCCTGATGAATTTTGTGGAACAGGAATATAAATAATTGAATGTTCATAAAAAGATACTCCTTTTTTGTCAGTACCTTCATTTTTTATTTTTACATTTCCATTTGTATAATCAACAATAATATCTAAACCTAAAAAATCTCCTATTTTTCCATCTGTTTTTTCATTTTCCGTTTTAAAATCTTCAGATGTTTTACCACTAGCAATTGTTAAATTTGTAAAATCCCAAGTTCTTGTTTTACCATCTCTAGAAATTATTGATGTAAAACCATAATTTTTTGAATCTTGAGTAACAATATCTCCTTCTTCAGCATGAGCAACATTTTGATAACTATTCATTCCTATAGAAGTACCTACGACTCCTAGTAATGCTAAACTTAAGAGTAATATCTTT